>WLWV01000070.1 GCA_012103395.1 Gammaproteobacteria bacterium | reverse complement strand
CTTGATGGCTCAACATTCAACACCTAATCCAGAAAAACCGGCTTTGGCTTCGTTCGCTACGCTCACTTCGCCTAAGCCAAACGAACATCGCTAAAGAAATAAATTACAGACCTCAGGGTACACTACCCCTTGTGTAATCAATGCGTTAGCAGTAGTATCTCTTTCCTCAAATAAACACGATAACCAGGGTTTTTAGTAATGCTGAAAGGCAGTATTGTTGCAATTGTAACGCCGATGTTTGAAGATGGACGAGTAGACTATGATGGCTTGGATAAGCTAGTAAGTTTTCATGTGGATAACAAGACCGACGGTATCGTCTCGGTGGGAACATCAGGCGAATCGGCAACCATGGACATTGACGAACAAATCGAAGTCATTGCGAAAACCGTCGAAATGGCTAATGGACGAATTCCGATTATTGCGGGAACCGGTGCTAACTCTACCATGGAAGCATTAGAGCTTACGTCAAGAGCGGCGCCTCTTGGGGTAGAGGCTTGTTTGTTGGTTGTGCCTTACTATAATAAACCTACTCAGCGTGGGTTATACGAACATTTCAAGCTACTGGCGGAAAAGGTAGATATCCCTCAGATTCTCTACAATGTGCCAGGAAGAACGTCTTTGGACATGGAGAATGACACCGTGGTTGAACTGTCGAAAATCGCCAACATTACCGGGATTAAAGACGCCTCTGCAGACATATCTAGGGTGGCAGATTTTGCTGATAGATGTGCGCCGGGGTTTATGCTGTATTCGGGTGATGACGCCACTACGCTGGATTTTATTAAGGCCGGTGGACATGGGTGTATCTCGGTTACCGCAAATGTGGCACCTGCGAAAATGCATGAAATGTGCCAAGCCGCACTTTCGGGAGACATGGATAAAGCAGAAACCCTAAATGCGCAGCTGGATGGTTTACATACCAGTTTGTTCATCGAGTCAAATCCGATTCCTGCTAAATGGGCTGTTTCGGAGCTTGGTTTTATGAGTAAAGGAATTCGTTTGCCGTTAACTGAGTTTTCAAGTGAGTATCATCAGGCTGTGCGAGACGCGATGGTCGCTGCCCAAGTTTCTTGAATCGCCTGCGTTGTATCTAACGACATCATTCTGATCTATCGGAATGATGTCACCTGAGACGCTCATTCTGGAGTTTTTGTTCGGTGATTGTAGTCATTCTTTGATTTTTTTGTCGACTGATAAACACCCCTTTTATTATTCTTAGAATACGAAATCATGCTGGTAATAACTGGTTGTGATGTGCTTTCTGATTTCCGTCAGAAAAAGTTGTTGCAATCTCTTCGGGCTGTCGTTTCGGTGTGTGCATCGTTCAAGGCACATTTCCTCTACTTTGTTGATTCGGACCAACCCCTTCGGTTGGGTCAGCGAGAAATACTCAGGCAGCTGTTGGAGGGTGATGAGCTGGATATTCACAGTCCCTGGGATAATGATGTTTCTCCAGCGAATTGTGGCTCTCAATCCTACCGTCATTCATTTATCACCGTTCCCCGCCTCGGCACGATTTCACCATGGTCAACAAAGGCCACCGATATTGTGCACCGGTGTGGGTTGACGCAGGTCAATCGAGTGGAGCGTGGTATCAAGTGGGACGTTGAGTTTACCGCCGAAAACAAGGGGGATACGTCGTTAGTGGAGGAGGTGCTCCATGATCCAATGACCGAATCAGTATTGGCAGAAATAGAAGCAGCATCGATTCTATTCGACGTCAGCGATCCAGCCTCTTTGTTTGTCATAGACCTCTTGGATGGTGGCCTATCTGCTCTTAACGCGGCGAATCGAGAATTTGGGTTTGCTTTGAGTGACGAAGAGCAGGAGTATCTGCTTTCACAGTTCACCGAGCTTGGAAGGAATCCCACAGACGTTGAACTAATGATGTTCGCGCAAGTAAATTCTGAACATTGTCGTCACAAAATTTTTAACGCTGACTGGACCATTGACGGTCAGCCGCAATCGAGCTCATTGTTTTCCATGGTTCGTACAACCCACGAGAGCCATGGCGCAGGCACGTTAACCGCTTACAATGACAATGCTGCGGTACTAACAGGTTCAGACTCTAGTCGATTCGCTCCTCATAGTGAGGATCATGTCTATGGGTTTACAGACGAACCCATCCACTTCACCATCAAAGTGGAGACTCATAATCATCCTACCGCGATATCACCTTTCCCTGGGGCATCCACCGGTTCTGGAGGAGAGATTCGGGATGAAGGTGCGGCCGGAAGAGGTGGAAAACCCAAAGCGGGTTTAATCGGATACGCCGTGTCTCATCTTCGTATTCCACAATTTCCTCAGCCTTGGGAGCACGAGGAAGCGAAACCGAGTCGGATTGCTAGTCCGTTACAGATTATGCTTGATGGACCACTTGGTGCGGCTGCGTTTAATAATGAATTTGGGCGGGCTGCTATTGTTGGCTATTTTAGAACCTTTGAGCACCAGGCTAATGGATCAGATAACCGTTTGATACATGGATACCATAAACCCATTATGCTTGCTGGTGGGCTAGGGACAATTCGAGAACAGCACATTAGAAAAAATCAAATAGCAGATGGGACACCCATTGTTGTCTTAGGCGGGCCTACAATGCTGATTGGTTTAGGTGGAGGCGCTGCGTCGGGTGTGGCATCAGGGGAAAGCGCAGAGTTGTTGGATTTTGCTTCGGTACAAAGAGGCAATCCAGAAATGCAACGACGTTGTCAGGAAGTGATTGATGCGTGTTGCGGTATGGGGACTGACAACCCGATTGTTTCAATTCACGACGTGGGTGCGGGTGGAGTCTGCAATGCGTTGCCTGAGCTGGTGCATGATGCTGATCGTGGTGGGGTATTTGAACTACGAAATATTTTGAATGATGAGCCAGGAATGTCACCGATGCAAATATGGTGCAACGAGTCTCAGGAGCGTTATGTTCTGGCCGTTAATCCATCTCAATTTGAATTATTTGAGTCAATTTGTCGTCGTGAACGCTGTTTATATGCCCATGTTGGTAATGCGGTGAAAGATAATAAGTTGGTACTGACAGATACGTATTTCTCTTCGACCAGTAATCATCCTGATGACGAAGATGTTTCTCAATCCATTAAACCAATAGATCTTCCCATGGATCTTCTGTTTGGTTTGCCGCCGAAAATGCATCGTGACGTGGTTTCAGTTAAGCCGGTTTTAAACCCCTTGGATTTCGATGGAGTCAGCGTTGCTAAAGCAACAGAGCGAGTGCTGTCCTTTCCCACGGTGGCTGATAAAAGTTTTCTGGTGACCATTGGCGACAGGAGTGTTTCGGGACTAGTTGTTCGTGATCAAATGGTGGGGCCTTGGCAAGTTCCAGTAGCCGATGTGGGAGTCACTGCTTCGGGTTATGCTGGATATACCGGAGAAGCGATGGCTATCGGGGAACGTCCACCAGTGGCACTGATTGATGCGATGGCGAGTGGCCGCATGTCCGTTGGTGAGGCGATCACAAATATTGCCGCTGCGCCTATTGAGAGTTTGTCTAAAGTAAGGCTGTCTGCGAATTGGATGGTGGCTGCTGGCGAAGCCGGGCAAGATGCGGATTTATACGCTACTGTGAGATCGGTGACGTTGGATTTATGTCCAAAACTAGGTGTTTCGATACCGGTTGGTAAAGATTCGATGTCGATGAAATCTGTCTGGCGATCTGAAGAAATCGAACACAAAGCGGTTTCTCCTTTGTCGTTGGTTACCAGCGCGTTTGCTGCAGTGACCGATGTGCGACGCACTTTAACACCTCAGCTCCAATTAGATCAGGGGGACACTGATTTGTGGTTAATTGATCTTGGGGCGGGGAAAAATAGAATGGGTGGTAGCATTTTGGCCCAGGTAACGAGCCAGATTGGTGAAAGTGCTCCGAATGTAGACGATGCTAACCAGCTCAAAGGGTTGTTTGAATTTATTCAAAGAATCAATCTTGAAGGACTGATACTGGCTTATCATGATCGATCCGATGGTGGGATGATGACCACACTTTGTGAAATGGCCTTTGCTGCGCGATGTGGTTTGGATATCGATTTGTCAGAACTGTCGGGCGATTATCTTGATGTTTTGTTTAACGAAGAATTAGGCGCGGTGATACAGACTCGCTCGGCTGATCGTTCTGAGGTTGAGAAATGGATGGCGTCATTTGACCTACTTGAATTGTGTCACCGAATTGGTAAACCAAAGCAGGGAGATCGGCTGAATTTTCGTACGAACGGCTCGGTTATCTATGATGAATCCAGAATAGTATGTCACCGCACTTGGTCACAGGTAAGTTGGCAGATGCAAACCATGAGAGATAATCCGTTATGTGCAAAACAAGAGTACGATCGATTGCTGGATGATTCTGATCCGGGGCTATTTGCCAAACTGACGTTCGATGTCCGACAACAATCGATGGTTAATGTTCGGGCTGCCAAGCCGCGTATTGCCATCCTGCGAGAACAGGGCGTCAATGGACAGCTAGAGATGGCTGCGGCATTCGATGCAGTGGGTTTTGAAGCGGTGGACGTGACCATGAGTGACTTGATTCATGGTGACGATCTGTCCAGCTTCAAAGGAATGGCTGCTTGCGGCGGATTTTCTTTCGGTGACGTATTAGGTGCCGGTCAGGGGTGGGGGAAGTCGATTCTTTACAATTCACGACTGCGAGATATGTTTGGTGAATTTTTTATTAGATCAGACACGTTTGCTCTGGGTGTCTGTAACGGTTGTCAGATGATGGCATCGATAAAAACCCTGATACCCGGAGCGCAAAACTGGGTGAATCCAAAGCGTAATGCCTCAGAGCAATACGAGGCACGATTTGTGATGGTAAAGGTCAGTTCTGATCAATCAATTCTGTTCAAGGACATGGAGGGTACCATGCTGCCAGTATCGGTGGCTCATGGTGAGGGGCGGATGAGTTTTTCGGATAAACACCAGTTTGACATCATGAAGAACAGCGGCCAGGTGAGTATGCAATTTGTTGATAATTACGGGGAAGACACTCAGACTTTTCCGTTTAATCCGAATGGTTCAGCAAGCGGCGTAACGGGTTTGACTAACGATGATGGCCGTTTCACCATTATGATGCCTCATCCAGAGCGAATCTTTAGAACCATCACTAACTCATGGCATCCCTCAGGCTGGGAAGAACAAAGCCCGTGGGCAAAGATTTTTCACAACGCAAGAAAGTGGGTTGATTAACCTTGCACTCGCTTGACGTTACTCCAATTAGCGTTCGAATATCGCGTATGAATAAGATGGTTAATGCCTATGAATATGGGATTTTTCAAGTTCGATGTGATATAAAAATCGCTAGTACTTTTTTGATTCTCTCGGTAATGACCGATTTTTATTTTTTTCGACCAAATAAACCTTAAGAAACCCCTGAACCAGTCTTGATCGATCAATTTGACTCGGTCAGACTTATTCATAGTTTCCCTCAATTCCAAAACTCTATCTAATGGCCAGTACCAAGTTTTCCTTCGCAAGTTTTTTCGTTCGTTTACTCATTGCCACCACATTGGTAATGGCAACCTTTAATCCACTTCAACCTTATTCCTATTTTTATTGGGCGCTAAGACCATTACTGGAAGACATCAATAACTTTTCGGTTCTGAAGGCTTTTCTTGGTGTTGTGCTATTGATTGGATGGACGGTATTTTTACGCGCGACCTTACGTTCCTTAGGGATAATGGGTACTCTATTAGCAATCATTTTTTTCGGTTTGTTTTTCTGGCTACTCGTGGATCAGGGCTGGGTCTCGCTTGATGGTGATGCCAACCTGACGTGGCTAATTCTGATCGGCCTAAGTGGCGTGCTGTCCGCTGGGCTCTCATGGTCACTGATTCGTCGTCGAATGAGTGGTCAGTATGACGTCGACGACCCTGACAACTAGGAGAAATCCCTTGATTATTAACAGTCCCTCTGGCGATGTGGAAATTCCAAATTGCCCATTGACGCCATTAGTACTAAGACACCAAAAGACGCTCGCCCAACATCCAGCTTTAATTGATGGATTGACTGGTGATGTGACGACTTATCAGGATCTTGGGCGATCCGTGAGGCGAGTTGCTAACGGACTGATTCACAAGGGACTGAGTAAAGGCGATGTTGTCGCAATCTATGCGCCAAACTCGCCGGACTATGTCATCGCTTTTCACGCGATCGCTTACGCGGGTGCAATAGTCACAACTATTAATCCGATGTATACCCCGGACGAGTTATCTAGTCAGCTAGTGCATGCGTCAGCGACGATGTTGATTACGATCCCTGCATTACTGGATGCTGCAATAGAAGCTGAGGCGACCTCTCCCATTAATTCCATCTTGGTGTTTGGTCATACGGATAACGAGCAGGCGGGTAGCTTTAATGACCTGAAGGAGTTTGACGAGTTGGGTCAGCAGATTCCTATTGATCCTGCGAATGATTTGCTTGCATTACCGTATTCAAGCGGCACAACGGGATTGTCTAAAGGAGTCATGATTACTCACAGCAACATGGTTGCGAATATCTCTCAGTTTGAAGGTATCGAACACTATTCACCAACCACTGAGCATGACCGGTTGATTGCTGTATTACCCTTCTATCACATTTATGGGATGATGATTTTCATGAGCTCAGGAATTCATCGTGGTGCCACTGTGATCACGATGCCAAAATTCGACCTTGAGCAGTTTCTTGCCATACTGCAAAACCATAAAATTACCCGAGCCTATATTGCTCCCCCCATTGCTGTTGCTTTAGCTAAACACCCCTTGGTTGACGATTATGACCTATCGTCAGTTAAGCTGGTTTTCTCTGGTGCGGCCCCATTGGGTGCGCAATTAGCAAAAGCCGTTGAGAGTAGAATTGGTTGTACGGTAGTGCAAGGTTATGGTCTAACAGAAACGAGCCCAGTGACGAATGTGGGGCCTGATGCGCAAGGGAAACATAAGCCAGAGTCAATTGGCCCTCCTATTTGTAATACGCAAATGAAGGTGATTGATCTTGAAACCGGTGCCACTCTTGCTAAGGGAAACACAGGGGAAGTCTGTATTCGAGGGCCGCAGGTGATGAAAGGGTATTTAGATAATCTCGATGCAACCAATGCCTGTATCGACGAAGAACAGTGGTTCCATACCGGAGACATTGGTTATGCGGATGAAGATGGCTATTTTTATATCGTAGACCGTGTCAAGGAGCTCATTAAATACAAGGGATATCAAGTCGCCCCCGCGGAGCTGGAAGCACTACTGTTAACACATCCGGCCATCGCTGATGCTGCGGTAGTTGGCGTGCCTAATGAGGAAGCAGGGGAGTTACCCAAAGCGTTTGTCGTTAAGAAAAAGGACGTTACTGTAGAAGATATTCTGATTTTTGTCGCCGAGCAGGTAGCGCCCTATAAAAAAATAAGGCTGGTTGAGTTTTTAGAAGCCATCCCCAAAGCACCATCTGGAAAAATTTTGCGTCGGTTGTTAAGGGACCGCTAGGGCCAATATTTCCCAAAAGACCCTCTAGAAGTTACTTAGTTCTATTCGCCCATATCCATTGTTGGGTTTCTATTTTTTACTTTTCTTTTGGCTCCCAGCCTGGAGGTAGGAAAAAGTGCCCCATTTTGTTTCTCAAACTTTTGGCAGCGATCATTTTCCCCCCTAGGCGATATAGCCCGTGGAAAAAAATAGTAAATGGATTTACCGAGTTTATCGGATTGGTGATGCCGTAAATTACCTTTTCCTTTTCTTCTTCGAATGTCCCAAACAGGCGATCCCAAATAATGAAAATGCCGGCATAATTTTTGTCGTGATATTGTTTGTTTGAGCCATGATGAACACGATGATGGGAGGGGGTGTTCATGATGGCCTCCACTGGCTTAGGGAGTTTTTTCACGACTTCTGTATGAAGTAGGGTTTGATACAGTTGCACCAGCGATTCGCTGAGAAAAATAAGCAATGGGTTGAAACCCATTACTGCAAGCGGCAAGTGGAAAAAGAAAGGAAGGATTCCGTCTAATGGGCCAAAGCGATATGCCACCGAGATATTAAAGTAGGGAGAGCTGTGGTGGACGGTGTGGGTTGCCCACCCGATCCCTGTTCTGTGCATCATTCGGTGTTCCCAATAATAGGCAATGTCTGCCAGTAAGATACAGGCGAGTATGGTCCACGGATTGGTCGGGAGGTGGATGAAGCTGGCGTGCTCATAAACGAAGTAAAATCCACTAATGTAAAACGTTGCGACGCTTAAATACGATATCCCAAGAAAGGCATATAATGTGATGAAATTAGCGACAGCATCACCAAAAATATTCCATGTGAGGGCTTTCTTTAGCAAAAGGCGTATTGCCTCAAGGGCTAAAAGACCGAGCGCGATGACGTATACCCAATAATTGGATAACTCATAGTAATTGTTTAGTTGCTGGTCGTTGAAGACAGTATCAAACATTTTGTGAAGTTCGAGTTGGGTTTATTGCCAAAAAACGTGTGTTGTGGTCACGAGAATTCCTCCATGACGATCCAGAATAGATTTCCAAAGCCGAATGGATGAACCGATTTGGCTTCCAACTTCCATAGGTCAAAGAAATACCATCCAAGAGTTATGCTTCCAGTTGATCAGTGATGTGCTGGAGTAGCTTACGTTACGAGCGGATATGATAATAGTTTTTATTTTATGAAACAATAGTGTCTCATAAAATTTAGCCGCCGAGCGACCCTACCATTGAATAGAGCGCTGGGGTGGCGATTTTCTGAGAATTACGCAACCGCTCTGTGACTCAATACGTAATTAGGGTACTGGGGAATTTGAACTAGAATCGTTGGGCGTTCAGTGCGGTGATATCCATGGTACTCGCTTTTTCGTCGACTAATTCTTGTACTAATTGGGCTGTGACGGTTGCCTGAGTTAATCCTAGATGCCCGTGACCAAAAGCGTAGATGGTATTGGCGTCTCTGCTTGAAAGACCAATAACAGGTAATGTATCCGGCGTGGTTGGACGCATTCCCATCCATTGCTGTCCCTTCATCAACGTCAAACTTGGCACTAATTCCTTTGCTTTGAGTAGCATGGTTTCACTGCGGCGAAAATTGGGTTCTCTCCCCATTTTCGCGATTTCTGATGCACCACCTACCCGAATGCCGTTGATGAGCGGAGAGATCACAAAACCATGGGGGCCAAAAAAGAAAGTTTTATCGAGACTAGGCATGGCCGCTTTGGGAAGAGTTGTGTTATATCCCCGTTCACCAATGAGCGGCACGCGATCACCCAGTGACTCACTAAGAGGACCGGACCATGGACCTGCTGCTAGGATGACTTTTTTGCCTTCGACCGGTGGCGCATTTTCCAAAATGACCTTTGAACCACCTTCTCCAGGGTGAATGGCGATGGCATTGTTATAAATTGTGTTCAACCCCATTTCGGTCAAGTATTTATGAATTGCCAGACAGAAATCGTATGGATTAGCCACGGCCTGATAATTCGGCGCATGAACACCCCCGTGGATTTTTTTCGATAGACCGGGTTGAAAATCATGTAACGCCTGTTCTGCGTAGGAATGCCAGACTATTCCGTGTCGCTCTCGTAATCGCCAGTGTACTAAAGCTGCGTTGTATTGATGTAAGGTGTCATATAAATACAGTGCGCCAGTGGTTTTTACCATGGGTTGCAAACCGCACCGCAATAACATAAGGGGAAGCGTTTCATTCCCGATTTGCATCAACTGGGATTGGACTTTTAAGCTTTGTTCAAATGCAGGCCTGCGAGCGGCGAGAGCAAAACGAAGTAGCCAGTTTGCGGTGTGTGGAAGGTCTCTCGCAACCACTGAAAAAGGGCCGTTTGGATCAAGAAACCACTTGGCTGATTGTTTTATCATGTCGCCAGAGGCCATTGGCATTATCTCTGAGAACGCGAACCCAGCTGCATTGCCATAGCTAGCTCCGGCGGCAATTCGCTCACGTTCAATCAGAGAAACTTGATGTCCCTGACTTAATAATTTCTCGGCGATGCACAATCCAATGATGCCACCACCAATAATCAGTATTTGTTTCATCAGCTAGTTTCTCAAATCAAAGATTAGGTCAGTTTTTTATATTGATGTTACCAAGGATATTGATGTTACCAAGGATATTGATGTTACCAAGGCCTTAGGGTGTCTATTGAGTCTTTTGCTTGGACACTGTGATCGAATATCGATTTTACATGGCGATCACTAGATATTGCATCGAAACCGTTCGTGGATTGTCACGGTTGCGTTCCCAGTTTACTGATTCTACTGAGGCAGAAATGTGACTATGGCTATTAAGGCCTTAGCCACTAACTGAGGGACGTCGTGCTTCCGGCTGGCCTAATCTGGCTGACTACTGGCTGTAGTTAAAGGCAGCCAGTAGCCCCACTAGCAATGAGTGGCTAAAAAGTGAAGAACTTTGAGGGAGTACGCTTATTCGAACGAATGCGAGCCTACATTGTTGCGTAGTTTGGGCCTCCTGGACCCTCTGGGGTGACCCAGTTAATGTTTTGGGTAGGGTCCTTTATATCGCAGGTTTTACAATGGACGCAGTTTTGGGCATTAATGCGTAATGTGGGCTGAGTATCCGTATTTTCGAATTCATAGACCCCTGCTGGACAAAATCTCTGTTCTGGACCCGCGTAGGTCCCGTAGTTAGTTTCTACCGCAACGGCTGTTTGAGTCAGTTTGAGGTGAACAGGCTGATCTTCTTCGTGGTTCGTACTGGACAAATACACCGAGGAGGTTTTATCGAAACTCAATGTCCCGTCAGGCTTGGGATAGTTGATAGGTTTGAACTTTGAAGCTGGTTTAAGCGAAGCGTGATCTGGTATCGGGTCCGTGAGTTTGAATGGTAGATTGCCGTTGAAGATATTTTGATCAATGAAGTTGTATGCACCGCCGAGCCAAGTCCCCAGTTTGTGCATAGCCGCTCCGAAGTTACGTGACTTATAGAGTTCCTTGTACAACCAAGATTGTTTAAAGTTTGCCTCATAGTCTTTTAATTCACCTTCACCATTTAGTGTAGCGAACACTGTTTCTGCGGCAACCAATCCGGATTTCATCGCAGTGTGTGATCCTTTAATTTTTGAAAAGTTTAAAGTTCCCGCATCGCAACCAATTAGTAGGCCGTTCGGCAATACCATTTTAGGTAATGCATTTAAACCGCCTTTGGTAATGGCTCGCGCACCATAAGCAACCCGCTCACCGCCTTCCAGATACTGCTTGAATTCGGGGTGGTGTTTGAGTCTTTGTAGTTCATCGAATGGGCTGATGTAGGGGTTATCATAGGAGAGATCGGTAATGAGTCCCATCGAGACCATATTGTCTCCAAGATGATAGAGAAATGAACCGCCGGTAGCGCCATTTTCCGACAGGGGCCATCCGGCGCCATGTACGACCAGACCGGGTTCATGCTTGTCGCTATCAATTTTCCACAATTCCTTGATGCCAATACCATAGTGTTGGGTTTGGCTATCCTGATCTAGATTGAATTGATCGATCAGTTGCTTGCCTAAATGTCCACGACATCCTTCTGCGAATAAGGTGACCTTGGCATGTAATTCCATGCCCGGTTCGTAAGCGGGCTTGGTTTCACCATCTGAACCCCGTCCCATTTCTCCGGTAGCAACACCCTTGATGCTACCATCTGCATGAAACAGCACCTCTGAGGCAGGAAACCCCGGGAAGACCTCTACCCCGAGTGTTTCCGCTTGCTCGCCAAGCCAACGACAGACCTCGCCTAGACTCACAATGTAATTCCCTTCATTGTGCATGGGTTTGGGTACCATCCATAGTGGCATACTGGTTGCTTTTTGCTGGTTTTTAAACATGAATACCTTGTCCCTTTTGACCTCGGTATTTAAAGGCGCTCCCATCTCCTTCCAATTTGGAAAAAGCTCATTCAATGCCCGTGGTTCGAATATCGCACCAGACAGAATATGGGCACCAATCTCTGAGCCCTTTTCAAGTACAACAACACTTAACTCCTGTTCTTTCTCTTGTGCCATTTGCATGAGTTTACACGCGGCTGAAAGCCCCGCAGGTCCGGCGCCGACAATAACAACATCAACTTCCATTGATTCACGTTCTGGTTGCTGTTCTGACATGGTTTGTTCTCTAATTCGACAAATCGGTTATATTATTCTGGTCGCTAAAGTTTGCAAAGGCCGCAATATGGCGAGGGAGTAGGGCTAACAAACTCCACTATTCCACCCTAATAGAAAGTCTGCATTTGACCTGATATTTTCCTATTGATGCAGGTAAAATTCCACTACTTTTACAATTTTTGCCAATATTTAAGATCATGTCCGTGCCACCATCAAATCATCAACCAGTGACCGTTGATCCCCATGCTATTCAATATGGGGTTTCTATAACCCGAGAGACTCATGATCAGGTTATGATGCCCACCTATGCGCCAATGCAAATGATTCCAGCGCGGGCTAAAGGTTCTTGGCTATGGGATACCACGGGAAAAGACTATTTGGATTTCGCTGCAGGTATTGCGGTCAGTGTGCTTGGTCATGCGCATCCTGATTTGGTTCAAGTGCTCAACGATCAGGCACAGAAATTTTGGCATGTTAGTAACCTGATGACGAACGAACCCGCGATTAGGTTAGCTCAGCGTCTGTGTGAGCTAACCTTTGCTGAAAAGGTCTTTTTCGGTAACTCAGGTGGCGAGGCCAACGAGGCTGCTTTAAAGCTAGCGAGACGCTATGCTTTTGATAATCATAATGAGAAGAAAACGGAAATTGTCGCTTTTTACAACGGCTTTCATGGGCGAACTTTTTTTACTGTCAGTGTCGGAGGGCAATCTAAGTACAGCGATGGGTTCGGACCTAAGCCTGGTGATATCACGCACCTTCCATTTAACGACGTTGATGCATTACGAGGACTCTTTGAGGAAAAGGGAGACCAGATTTGTTGTGTGATGCTAGAGCCAATACAGGGAGAGGGAGGAGTCAACCCAGCTAGCCGAGACTTTGTTCAAGCGATTAGAGAGTGTTGTGATCAATATTCTGCACTCATGGTTCTTGATGAAGTTCAAACCGGCGTAGGGCGATCAGGAAAGATGTACGTTTATGAGAAGCTCGGCATCACACCGGATATATTGACTACCGCTAAGGGACTTGGGGGCGGCTTTCCTATCGCCGCAATGCTAACGACTGACAACATCGCGAAGAGCCTTGCGGTGGGGGTTCATGGAAGCACTTTTGGGGGTAACCCAATGGCTTGTGCGGTAGCGAATAAGGTTTTGGAATTGGTAACCGCGCCGGGTTTGCTATCGGATGTTGAACGAAAAAGTCAGCTTTTGGTCAAGAAACTAATGGAACTCGGAGCGAGATGTGACTTATTCAGTGCTGTGAGAGGAGAAGGTTTACTGCTTGGTTGTGAGCTCACCGATAAATGGAAAGACCAAGCCAGAGAAATCCTGACCGCGTGTATGAATGAAGGTCTGATGGTGTTGGTTGCTGGACCAAACGTGATTCGCCTTGCGCCGCCAATCAACATCAGCGATGAAGATCTCAAAGAAGGAATTGCTCGAATGGAGCGGGCGGTGGAAAAATTAGCCAATCACTGATCCTTAGGGCCGGTATTGCCTCAAGGAGGAGGATAAAAGTCCGCCTAAGGGTAGCTAATTAGGATTATGGCGGTTCGCACAGGAGTGAGAGCCGCCATAATCATATCCTTAATTTGAGACGGTTTAGACTTTGTACGGCAACGGACCAAGATAGTCTTTTTTGCCGACTTCTACGCCGTTGTGGCGCAAAATGGCATAGGCCGTTGTGATATGAAAATAGAGATTTGGCATCGCATGTTCAATAGCAAACTCTTCACCTGTCATGTATTGGTAGTGTACCCTGAGGTCTGTAATTTATTTCTTTAGCGATGTTCGTTTGGCTTAGGCGAAGTGAGCGTAGCGAACGAAGCCAAAGCCGGTTTTTCTGGATTAGGTGTTGAATGTTGAGCCAT
>WLWV01000292.1 GCA_012103395.1 Gammaproteobacteria bacterium | reverse complement strand
GTCAAAATCAATCCCTGCTCAGCCACTTTATTAGACAACGCTTTTAACCGGTCTTTAAAGCACGCTAAACCATGTCGCAGCCAGATACTGCGAACTCCGCTGGGTGAAACGAAGGTACCTCGTTTACTCTCGTTGCTTGTGTCCTACCAGTTGCGTTTGGAGTGCCATCGAGCGTGCTGTTACGGAATCGTTTTCTGTAACCGAGCTCGATTTCTCTCTTGGTCCTTTATCATAGAGCTCTTCCTTTTTCGCTAAAGACTATTTTGATCTACTAGATTGAATTATATCGGTTGATTCGTTCCTTCGATCCCTCGCATAAGCTGCTACCCAATTTAAAAGATTAGGGTGTCCGAAAAACTCTCCACCCATTCTCTCCACGGTAGTTTGTTGCTTCACCTGCTCGATGACAAGAGGAGCTCTGAGTGGTCTGATCCTGTTGCCGCCTTGTCTTAAAGACGCTAGGTAGCAAATTTACCTAGGTTTCAATTATTTCTGCATTCTTTCCTCGAGGTTTCTTCAGCATTAACACTTCCCGTTTGCTACCAAGCTGGTTCAACTAGATTGTCTGGACGGGAATGGCCATCTAGTCTAAACTTCGTATTGAGTTCCTGTTTTTGGGTGTGAACTTAACTGATAGGTTTAGCGCTTTGGGACGTAATCTGTCAGCCTAATCGGGAGTTGACTAGGTTGAGAGATTACGTTGCTTAGACAGACTAATCCATAACAACTGGAGAATGAATTATTATGAGCAAAATTGTCGATACAACAAGACGGTCCGTCGTCAAAGGCACTGCTGTTGCGGGCGCGGCAGCGGCAGTCGGGCCTTGGGTTGTTAGCCCAAAAGCACTGTCTTCATCTGGAGAGGTGAATTGCACTATCTGGACTGACTATATTCCAGCCAATGTCATCGAAGACTTTACTGCGTCTACAGGTATTAAGGTTAATTATAAAGAACTTGGTTCTAATGAAGAACTGATTAATCAGATGAAAGCAACGAAAGGTGCCGGTGTTGATCTTTGTAGTCCAACCAATAATCGATCCGGTCAATGGGTGGATCTGGAGCTATTGCAGCCTTTTGATTATTCAAGAATTGCCAATTTGAATAATATCAACCCCGCCATGCTGAAAGTCGGGGATACAGAATGGAATTTCGGTGGTAAGGGATCACACTGGCTTCCATTTGTTTGGGGAACTGAGGCCATTGGCTGGCGTACTGACTTATACACTCCTCCGGGTGGTGTTCCTAGCTACGGTAACGTTTGGGATCCAGAGAATGAAGGCAAAACCATGATTCGCCCACACAGTGGTATGCTAGGTGCTGGTCTTTATATGGAGACCATCGGCGAACTGGAGCCGGGTGACGTTTGGAAAGCTTACAGTAGCGAAGAAGCCATGAGACCTATTTGGCAAAAAATTACTGACTTCTGTATTGCCAGAAAATCTCAGATCAAATTGTTTTGGAATGATACTGACAGCCAAAAGAATGGCTTGTTGAATGACGGTGTTGTGGTCGGTCAAACCTGGGATGGTCCAGTGCTAGCGATGAAGAGCCAGGGCGAACCTGTCACCTATCAAGCGCCCAAAGAAGGTGCAATGGCTTGGGTTGATAGTCTGGCGATGTCTGCTGCCGCTGAAAACGTTGATCAAGCCTATGCATTAATGGACTATGTGTTTAATCCAGAAGTTGCGGGTAAGTCCATAGACGTGCATGGTTATAATTCAGCAGTGCTTGGAGCCGATGGTCATACAGGTCCAGCTTATAAGAAAAACTTCGCGGAAGCATATCCTGGTGATGCGTTGGCTAAACTCAATCCTTGGCCCGCGGAAGCACAATGGTACGCTGATGTACGAACGGAGTATCGAAACAAATTTGTGAATGCATAAACACTGATGCTCAAAACGCCCTTTTCTTGTTCAGAAAAGGGCGTTTTTCCTTTTTAGGTTTCGGGAATATCTGAACAAGTTATGATTGTGATTCAGCTCCTTTTCAGAGTTTGTTCAGCGATTTCTTTATTTAAACTGTAATAAGCAGGGTTTTTTGATGAGTGCAGATGTCCAACTAGATAATGTATGGATCCGGTTTGGTGATTTTGTGGCGGCCCGTGATGCAAATATCCACATTAAGGAGGGTGAGTTTTTTAGCTTTCTTGGCCCCTCGGGCTGCGGTAAGACAACCTTGTTACGTGCAGTCTCAGGATTTCTTGATCCATCTGAAGGTCGTGTGTTAATCGGCGGACAGGATATGGCAGGCATTGGCCCTAATAAGCGCCCAACGGCTTTGATTTTTCAGAATCTGGCTTTGTTTCCATTAATGACTGTTTGGGAAAATATCGCGTTTGCTCTTGAGGTAAAAGGAGTGGGTAAAGCACAACGTCGTAGGAAAGCCGATGAACTATTAGAACTGATTGCCTTACCAGGACAGGGAGAGAAGATGGTCAATGAGCTTTCAGGTGGACAGAAGCAACGAGTTGCGATTGCTAGGGCATTGGCAGCAGAGCCAGATGTGTTACTGCTAGACGAGCCATTGTCTGCATTAGATTTAAAACTCCGTCAGCACATGCGAACAGAACTTCGCGCGATTCAACAGAGGGTCGGGATTACATTTATCTACATTACTCACGATCAGGGCGAGGCGTTGACCATGTCCGATCATGTCGCGGTGATGAGCCAAGGGGTGATTGAACAGGTTGCTGATGGAACAACTATTTACGATTGCCCAGAGAGTGCATTTGTTGCATCTTTTGTTGGTGAGAATAATCTTTTCTCAGGAAAAGTGAGGCAGGTTGATGAGGATTATGCTGTCATCGATACGGAGTTAGGTTCAATGCGTGCCAAAAACGGTAAACGAAATGGTGTCAGTCAACTCACTAAAGGTGATGATGCTTATGTCTTCATCCGGCCTGAATCACTAAAGTTTTCTGATGCAGGGAACCATGACAATGTGTTCAAGGCGAATATTCATCAGCAGGAATTCGAAGGAAATTTGTGGCAAGTACACTTCAATGTACTTGGAAACCGTCGGATTAAACTGTCCATGGTTAATGATGGTGGTTCCATTGATCATGATGTCGGTGCGGAAGTCTCCTTGGGTTTCAATGCGGATCTCGCTACTGCACTTCCTCATGGCGAGTTAGCAGCAGAATAGCTTGTGGGTTTGATCACAATTAACGTGTAGAAGTTCAGACTTGAGCTGACAGTTACCCGTTTATCAGTAGCTGTCTGTCAGATAGAGTTTAGTTTACAAACTTTTCTTTCCAGATCGCTTTACCGTCGATGAGTGTTTCCATCGGCGTT
>WLWV01000291.1 GCA_012103395.1 Gammaproteobacteria bacterium | reverse complement strand
GCTCAACATTCAATACTAAAGCCTGAAAAACCGGCTTTGGCTTCGCTCTCTACGTTCACTCCGCCAAAGCCAATAGCGAAGCTGCAATAGAAAGCTAAATTACAGACCTCAGATTACACTACCGCTAGCAGGATGTTCTACAAAAGTAGGTATCTAAGTGAAATCTCAATAACCCTGTTTAGGTAATGGACATGCTGATCTCCGTTGGACGCCAAGCATGGGGCTGAGTTGACGTATCGGGCGCTTTTTCGAGAATGTTAAGGCATAACAGCGAGGTTTGAATATGATGAATAACGTCGGATCAAAAAAGCCAGCTAAATGGTGCTTGGCTCTGCTTTTTGTTTTTCACTGGGGCACTGCATGGGCACAAGGAGCCGAAGAAGAAATTGCAGATAGCGCCGATACGTTTTTCGATATTTCGTTTGGTGATTTACAAGAAGAAGCCATGTTGGTCGAGGAGGAGGGAAAGAAGGGCGTTTTAGTGATGTTTGAAACCAAAGACTGTCCGTGGTGCACTCGTATGAAGCAGCAGGTTCTTAATCGGGTCCAGGTTCAAGACTATTTCCATGCCAATTTCAGGGTCATTAGTGTCGACGCTGAAGGTGATGTTCCCGTGATAGGTTTTAATGGTGAGGAGATGACAGCGAAAGCATTTGCTTTGAAGTCATTGCGGGTGCGGGCGACACCGGTATTTGCATTTTTCGATAAGTCGGGGGAGCTGATGACAAGATACACTGGTGCGGTAAAAAATGCCTATGATTTTCTTCTATTAGGTCGATATGTGGCAGAGGGGCACTACAAAAACGAGCGTTTTAGTCGATATCGTCGCGCCAACCAGCCAGGTTAAGGTGAGAGGGCGATAACATTTTTGCAATGAATGCGCGGATAGAAAAGAGCGATTTGCTTCGTTTTCGTTTTCGTATTGAACGGGATTGCGGAGCTCGGAAAATGTCTAAGAAGTCCTTTGTAGGGCAACGTGTCCTTTTTCGGTTGGAAGGTCTGCGGTGGCGGAATGTGTCCTACCTTCTATTGACCATGATATTCACTTTAGTTGCATTTCTCTCCCAAGCAATCAATGCGGATCAACCGTCTTTTCCTCGTATACTGTCGCTCTCAGAAGCATTATCAATGATTGATGAGGATCATCCTGATGTGATGATGGCGCGTTCGCAGGTTAGTTTGGCGCGGGCAGAAAAGTTAGCGCTTGACGCCCAGGGTGCCGTCGAAATGCACGTAAGACTGGAATGGAGGCAGGTCGATAGGCTTGTGGACCCAAGTCACCATTTTATTGATGATAGTAGAGCTACTTTATTAATTGACAAGCCGATTACTCGTTTCGGTAGGGACAGAATATCAAATAAGGCGCTCAATGCCAGAGTGGCTGGCTTGTTTCAGCGTGAACTCGTCGCTGATTCACAAATGAGGCTTAATGTTGTCCGTGCATTTTTTGATGTCATTGTTTCTGATTATGCCCACGCGGCGGTGGACGAAGAGATGACCTTGTCTTTCCTTGCTTTTAGTCGGGCTCGTGATCGCATGGAAGAATATCAGGAGATTCCAGAAGTAGAGGTTCGACGGTTGGAATCAGTTTACCTGTCTTTATTGGCTCGCCGAACAGCTACTGCTGATGCTCAAAGAATGAGTCGCTTGAAATTAGCACTCGCGCTAAACAGACCTGATGCGTATCCAAGTCAGGTGATCGAACCTGTATTGTCGGATCACCAAAGAGACATGCCGGACTACGACGCGTTATTTGAAGTGGTATCCATGAAGTCGCCGGAAATCATCGCAGCCAGATTAGAAGTGGAGGAAGCAGAGCAGCGACTGACGCTTACTTCCCGAAAGTTTGATCCTACCTTAGGTTTGCAACTGCAAGGAGTCAATTATGCTGAGCGTTTTTCTGGTAGCCGCGATCAATATCGTGCCATGGTTTATCTGGACATTCCGATTGGCAGCGCTTTGAGTAAAAAAGCCGATATTGAAACTAGTCGAATTAGGGTCCTACAGTCTAAGGCAACATTACAATTAATGGAGCATCGATTGCGAGAGCAAGTATTGGGTTTGGTTCATCGACTAGGCCAGCTAAATAGCGAGGTTAATGCAGCAAAAGCAGAACTACTTTATCGGGAATTGGAGTTAGATAAGGTGAGATTGCAATATGAAATGGAGGTTCGCGCGCGGATTGGTAGTGCAAATGCGGAGGTCGCGAAGGCCTTATATCACCAAAAAAGAATGGAGTACGAGCGTGCTTTGATCTGGGAGCAGATTTATGCGTTATCAGGGGAGGAGTCTTCCTTTTTTTCTAGTGAAGGTTAGAGAAAAAAGTTTTAGTCTGATATTAAAAGCTAAGGTGGATCAAATGAATGTGAACCGAATTAACGTGAACCAGTGCGGGAGAGTATGTCACCATGTGTAACCGCGATATGTCACTTATACGCCGTTGTGTGATGCTGGTAATTTTGTGCGTTTCTGGGATAGTCAGTGCAGATAGCATTGTTGGTCGTGTTGCGTCTGCGCATATTTATAGAATCAACCCGGGTATCAGCGGAGAAATTAGCCAGATGCATGTTGAGGTCGGTGATCAGGTTGAAATTGGCACCTTACTTGCGGAGCTCGAAAATACGCACATCCGATTTGCGGTGGATTCAGCTAAATCGAAACAAACAGCGATGATGGCAGAGTTAGAAGAATCTAAACGATCTTACGAGAGGGACACCATTTTATATGAAGAAGGCTCGTTATCACGAGTAGAACTCGATCTGTCTGAACTGACATTACTAAAATCTCAAATGAGCTTGAATCAATCGAAAGCAGACTATGCGTGGCAACGGTTTCGATTGACACAGAGTAAGCTTATGGCACCCCAAGAGGGCGTGATTGTGCATATTAGTTCCCACCCGGGGGAGCGAGTGACCATCGACCATATCAAGTCACCGGTTATCTCTCTTGCTTCAAGCGAAAAAGTGGTGGTAGCGATACTGAAAATTGATGATCAAAATATACCCGCCAAGGGAGATGTGGTGAGCTTGCTGGCTAGGAAATCAACGAAGAACGATGAAATTAAAGGTAAGGTAGCGTCCGTGGATAGAGTGACAAAGCCTGGGTTTGCGACGATTAGGGTGTTCGCTGAAACGGACTTGCCAGAAGTGGGCCGTTCCATGGAAGTGATCTATCCTTGAAGACTTGGTAAAGAAAAGGGGCAACATTAAGTCACCTGTAGAAGTTTAGACCAAATCTGACACCGTATTAAATCAATCCGAGCGAAGCGAGGGTTGATTTAATGAGAGTTACCCGTTTTGATGTAGTTACCAAACAATATCAAAACACAACGAGGTAACTCT
>WLWV01000290.1 GCA_012103395.1 Gammaproteobacteria bacterium | reverse complement strand
TTGATGGCTCAACATTCAATACTAAAGCCTGAAAAACCGGCTTTGGCTTCGTTCGCTACGCTCACTTCGCCTAAGCCAAACGAACATCGCTAAAGAAATAAATTACAGACCTCAGGGTACACTACCTTTGGTTCAATTCCGGTTCGAGAAGCATTGCAGATTATTGCGGACTTTACTGATTTGAATTTGGTGGCCAGTGATGCTGTTGAAGGAGAGCTTTCGCTTATCTTAAAGGAGGTTCCCTGGGACCAAGCGTTGGATGTGATACTGCAGACCAAGGGACTTGCGATGCGCAGAACGGCGAATATCATCTGGGTGGCACCTTCTGAAGAAATGGTTGCAAAGGAAAAGCAGGCGTTGGAATTGCATAAATCCGCAGCAGAACTTGAACCGTTGACCAGTGAGTTGATACGGATTAGTTATGCGAAGGTAGAAGACATGGCTGCAATGCTCAAATCGGTAAAGGCGGTTCAAACGGGTATAGAGCAATCTATCTTTGGTGCTGTTGCGGTAAATGAAACTAAAACAGAGGAAAACTCGTTGCTTTCAAAACGAGGTAGCGTAACCGTAGATTCGAGAACTAACTCCTTGCTCATTCAGGACACGGCGACAAAACTAGCGGAGCTAAAGAAACTCATTGTCCAACTAGACATTCCAGTTCGACAGGTGCTCATCGAAACCCGAATCATTACGGCACATGAAGATTTTAGTAAGAACATTGGTGCGAGATTGGGTTTTACCCGAACAGTGGGACATGATAGCGCAGCCTACAATACTAATGGTGGGGTATCGATGGGTGGAAAAATTGAAACCACGAATCCGCTTAGCAACGATGGTGCATTGAGTGTCAATCTGCCAGCGAGCACCATTGGGGGAGAGTCGGTTGGTTCTTATGCATTTACATTGGCAAAACTAAGTTCAGGCTTTTTGAGTCTATTGGACCTTGAAATTTCAGCGCTTCAAGCAGAAGGAAATGGCAGGATATTAGCGAACCCGAAAATCATGACCACTGATAAACGCAAAGCCAGCATTGAGCAGGGTCAGGAGCGGTTGACTACGTTCGGAACTGCGTTTGGCACATCTAGCTCGAAAGGTCAAAAAGCGGTTCTAAGTCTGACGGTATTGCCTCAGATAACACCGGATAATCACGTTATTCTCGATGTGGATATCACAAATGATGCATTTGTTTCAGCCAGTGCTGACACCGTTAATACGCGTCGTATCAATACCCAAACATTGCTTGATGACGGAGAAACCGTGGTTATCGGTGGAATATACACTGAGGAGGCGTTTAGTCGTGTAACCAAGGTTCCGGTTCTGGGTGATATTCCTTTTCTCGGCGCTTTGTTTCGAAAAAAGGTTAAAAGGAACAACCGTTCTGAATTGCTAATATTTTTGACTCCACACATTATTGATTCGGGTTTGGAGTTACAATAGCTTTTTGATCCGGAGCAGCTAAGAACCGTTGACTCTTTGTAGAGTTGCTACTGTTTGAACGAAGAAGAGTGGGGCTTCGGATCCCTCATGATTCAATTAGCTAGAGAAGTGTGCTGTGCAAGGTAACATATATTTAATAGGTTTGATGGGAGCGGGTAAAACCACTGTCGGTCGAAAGCTGTCAAATGTGATGAGATTGGACTTCCTCGACACAGATCAGTTGCTGGAAAGTAAAACAGGAGTGGCAATTTCCCACATTTTTGAAGTGGAAGGAGAGCCTGGTTTTCGTGATAGGGAGTCTTCCGTGCTGAGCGAAGTCGCCGAGTCCACTGGGAGCGTTATTTCCACAGGAGGGGGGATTATCCTTCGTGAAGAAAACCGAATGCTAATGCAGGAATCTGGAGTAGTGGTTTATTTACGTGCCTCACTTGGCTTGTTGTGGGGCAGGCTTAAGGGGTGTCGAAAACGTCCGCTGCTTCAGTCCGGTAATCCGAAAGAAAAAATACGGATACTGCTCGAAGAAAGAGACTCCATCTACACTAAGTCCGCCGATATTGTGGTAGACGTCAATTCCGAGTCTGCTGTGAAAATGGCTAAGAAAATTCAACACATATTGATGAAGAATGAAAACAGTTAATATCGATTTGGGTGACAGGAGTTATCAAATTCGCATTGCGGATGGATTAATGCATCAGTCCAGTGAGTTGCTACCCTGGGTATCTGGTCGTCAGGTTGTGATTATCACAAATGAGATTGTCGCACCTTTGTATTTACAACAAGTCAAGGAATCACTTCAGGGAAAACAAATTTTCGAGATTATCTTACCTGATGGAGAGCACATAAAAACGCTTCAGACAGCGGAAAGCATCTTTGATCGTTTGCTCGGTATTCCATGTGATAGGAAAGCGACATTGATCGCCTTAGGCGGCGGTGTCATCGGAGATATGGTTGGGTTTGCTGCAGCATGTTATCAAAGGGGAGTCGCTTTCATCCAGATTCCCACGACCTTGCTTGCTCAGGTGGACTCTTCGGTTGGTGGAAAAACGGCTGTCAATCACCCCCGGGGGAAAAATATGATTGGTGCTTTTTATCAGCCGGTGAGAGTAATAGCGGACACCCGTAGTTTGTTGACATTGGACGATAGACAATTCGCGTCGGGTGTGGCGGAGGTCATTAAATATGGTCTTATCAACGACATTGAATTCTTTGAGTGGCTGGAAAAAAACATTGATCGCGTGATGAATAAAGAGCGCGACGCGTTGGGATATATTATTGAATGTTCCTGTTTAAACAAAGCGAGGATTGTTGAGCAGGATGAACGAGAAAGTGGGGTCAGAGCACTGCTGAATCTGGGCCATACTTTTGGGCATGCCATTGAAGCTGGGTTTGGGTATGGAAAATGGTTGCATGGAGAAGCGGTGGCAATGGGGATGGTTATAGCGGCACAGATGTCTTATCAATTAGGTTGGCTTAGCGAAACAGCGCTATTAAGAACAAAGTCGTTGATAAAAAAAGCGACTCTGCCTACCGAGCCGTTTGCTGGTTTGACCAAAGCAAACATGCTTGATTTGATGAAGCTGGATAAGAAGGTGGAAGACGGAAATTTAAAACTTATCCTGCTGGAAGACATTGGAAAAGCCGTGATTAGTAGTGAATACGATCACTCGGTGCTGCATTCGACCGTCGACTTCTTTGTTATCGATTAACACTTTTTCAACTTAAGGCGCCTCAGAGTAAGCGCACCTAGTTTCCTAGGCAGAGAGTCGATGGATGGGCAACGTTTAAATGTAGAAGTTCAGACTTGAGCTGACAGTTACCCGTTTATCAGTAGCTGTCTGTCAGATAGAGTTTAGTTTACAAACTTTTCTTTCCAGATCGCTTTACCGTCGATGAGTGTTTCCATCGGCGTT
>WLWV01000289.1 GCA_012103395.1 Gammaproteobacteria bacterium | reverse complement strand
GAATCAATTGTTCCATCACTACTTCATATAGGTTAGGGTAATCAGGTTGGGTCATTGGGTTGTCTCCACATTTGCGTAAGTCACAAAAATGGAACGACTTGATGGCTCAACATTCAATACTAAAGCCAGAAAAACCGGCTTTGGCTTCGCTCTCTACGTTCACTCCGCCAAAGCCAATAGCGAAGCTGCAATAGAAAGCTAAATTACAGACCTCAGATTACACTACCGAATTAGGTCATTGGGTTGGCGACGTTCATCAACCACTCCACATATCCTACAGAGGTGATCGGGGAGGAAACAGTGTCAACGTCCGAGGCAATTGTGATTCGAGAAACTTGCACGCGGTTTGGGACACCTGTCTGATCGAACACCACTCTCAATCCATCAGCTGGATAACCCACCTTGTCAACTTCATAACCTTTACTCCGCCATCCCGGGCTTCGGACCGCCTATTTCAAAATATTACTGAAGCTTCGAAAGTCGAATGGGCCTCGTCAGAGCCTTTCCAATGGGCAGCAGAGTCCTATGCCATTGCCACATCGCCTGAACTTGGTTATTGCACCTGGCATGAAGGATCATGCTGGTACGACCTAGAAAATCAACGGTTAACTCTAAAACCGGGAGAGAAAAGACGTACTTTCAACATTACCGACAGTTACATAACGACCTTCGCTCCTATCGCGGAAAATCGACTCAGCCAAGCCGGCATTCGATTATCCAAATTGATCAATCTAGCCCTAATCCCCGATTAAATTTCTTCAGATAACCCTCCCGGCACATCTTTCTCCTACAACCCCAGAGCACAATCAATGCCTCATCCGTGACCAGGGGGTGATCGACTGAACGGAAAGCAGAGGGGTCAGAACCGGAATGGTTGTTTCATTCCCCATTTCATCCAGGCAGAATAGAGGTTTGGTGGTTATATTTGAATGGACAATCACAGCCGTGCTCAACATGCATTCAAAAGGAACCCGGTCACATTGATACATACAACTAAGCCCAATGACAATGAGCCTCAAACTCGTTATTTGACTTCAGTTTCGCGATTGTAGGGTTTAAATAATCAACACTACCCTGCAAATGATAAGGTTATTACCCCATTGTTATAAAAACGCTAAAACCACCAGCTTCATTTATCTTAGGTAAGGGGGAAAGAAATCAAATTGTGTTTTCAAGACGAAAACGAAGGCCAACTTCTGGGGAAGAAGTTGACCTTCCATAAGAAAGAAAAATCAGATTCCGTACTGCTTTCTCTTGATAGAAATAGCACTTTCAGAAATCCCCAATCGCTTGGCAGCTTTCTTTTGATTGCCGTCTGACATGGCTAAGGCACGAATCAAATATCGTTTTTCGTGACGAGCTCGCTTTTCTTTCGCTAGCATCTCGGATCCATCATAGCGCAAGAAAAACTCACTATGGCGGGCCATGTCTAGTCGAAAGGCTTGAGTAAACGGTATCCACATTCTGATGTCATAGAGCGTTTCGCTACTAAGCGCATAGCCCAAAGTAATCAGAAACAGCGTGATTCCAATCGGCAATATAATCGCCGCATTGGTCTGATAGCCCATTACCATCGAAACAACCGCAAACAAGATAGGTGCTGTCAAACTACATACGGCAACTAGGAGATACATACAGCGAAGTCGTTCGAAATGATTTTCCAAGACTCGGTAGCCATAAATACAAACCCCAATAGCCAAGCTTGATAGTACGACGCCATACACTGGAATCGCCCAATAGTAGTCTCCCGGTATTCGGGTGACGGTGTAACCAATGGACTGCGCACCAATTACAATCCCGTCAGTGAACAGCATGACAGCGGTCATCATAGTAGCGACAACATAAGCGATCAGCCCCACTTTCTTATTTAGCTCTCCATAGACAATTAGCATAGAGATCTGAAGTAAAAAAGCCAACAGCCAAAACAACGTGACATAATAAACTTTGAGGAATAATACGGAGAAAGCAGGAAGGGTTGAAGATGCACCATAATATAGACTCGCCACTTCAAGGACGCTAGCAACCATCTGAACAGCGAGCAAACACAGAAATGTCTTGGAAACTCCTGAAGTAGTCCAAGAACCTCGGTATCGATGCAATAGACAAAGCTTAATAATAAGTGCCGCAACCACGGGAATATAGATCAACATTTTATATCATTAGCCTCAAATTAGATCGTCAAACCAAACCATGTTAGAACGTGTCCACTACCATTGCCAACAAACATCATTTTTTCACCAGGGTCCATTTTGCCTGATTTTCGTAGCAAATCATAGTTTAACGGAATAGTTGCTGTAGTGATATTCCCCAATCGATCAAATGTTTTAGGAATATTTTCTGGTCTATACTTCAGGGCTCTGGAGGCAATCTTAATCATCGCTTCATAAGGCTTCTTACCCACCTGGTGCATCACAAGATTCGTTACTGTCTTATTTTCGTTGTTAAATGCTTCGAGTGTCGCTGGTAGTTGCTTTGCGCATTGGCGCACGCCGATATAGCTAATTCTCTCCATCACCATCCCACCTTCGATCTGTCCGTCCACGATATCATAACTACATAAATCGTTGTATTGACCGTCAGACACTGTGTTAATAACTTCAATACCGCGCTCTGGATCCGTTTTTTTACTCAATATCATCGCCCCTGCGGCATCTCCCACAGAAAGCGCTCCCATTGAATATGAGAATTTGTTAACGTCTTTTTCCTTTTCGAGCAAAGGAATAAACAGCCGGGATACCTTCGTCAACTCTGCTGTCACAACCAATGCATTTTCAATTCCCCCTCCTATCATGAGGTCAGCGAAAAGCATCCCGTCACAAAATCCGTGGCAAGCATTTGAAACATCTTTGCAAATCGCATTTCGTGCGCCAATCTTATGCTGGATAATGTGCGCCGTTCCGGGTTCAATAAAGTCTCCCGTGATACCGCAATAGATAATGGCGTCGATATCCAACACGTCAATTCCGGCATCCTCAATAGCCTCTTGTGCCGCTAGCACAGCGATATCAGACGGTCGCGCACTATCATCACAGTAATGACGAGTCTTGATACCCAATGCGTCATCCATCCATGTCGACTGAATGCCAAATCTTGCCTCTGAATGTAGCTCATCCAGTAAGTCCACCGAAGAAACTACTGTTTTGGGTACAAAAGACCCAGACCCCATAATTTGGGAATTGCCTCTGAAAATCATGTTTCGTCCTCTATGTTATTCAATCAAAAGAAATTTCCGGATTGTGCAACCCTACGTCTGTAACTTTGATTTAGGTTGAGTCATTATCGTCGTTCCACACGATATATCGCTTGTCGGCATTGCTCCATTCATCGTCAATCTCGACGAGGATGGCACTGACAAG
>WLWV01000069.1 GCA_012103395.1 Gammaproteobacteria bacterium | reverse complement strand
GCTTGTCAGTGCCATTCTCGTTGAGATTGACGATGAATGGAGCAATGCCGACAAGCGATATATCGTGTGGAACGACAATAATGACTCAAACTAAACCGAAGTTACAGACGTAGGGTTGCACAATCCTCACTGATACGAGACAACAATATAAATACACAATCGCAATGAATAACCTCTGTCGCATACTTTCCCGCTTATATTATCGATTATCTTTGATACCAAGGCAAAAAAAACGACAAAATCTTACATCGCTGCGATCTTGTGAGAATTTGTCTCTTATTCGAAGCGAATAATGCCACCCAATTTTGTTTTGTTTATAAATGGAAATCGCGTGTAGCGACCAGTCGCGCCCGTGATTTGCAGTGTTATATCCCTCCCATTGACGTTAGAATCCCCCCCCGATTCAACTGAAATTCAAAATTAGCTCGATCAGCAATCGTCATGAAACCCAATATTTTCAACGTTAGCGACGCCAGACTAGCCGCAAAAAAACGCATGCCCAAAATCATGTTCGATTACATTGATGGGGCGGCAGGCGATGAGTATACCTGCGAGCAAAATACGTCAGTACTCGATAGAATTCGACTACAGCCAAGGGTCTTCATCAATGTTGAAAACAGAAGTTTGAAAAAGAACTTTCTCGAACAACAATGGGACTTACCTTTCGGCATTGCTCCCATGGGCATGTGTAATCTCACTTGGCCGGGAGCCGATCAGATGCTAGCCTCAGCGGCAACTCGGTATAATATACCCCTTGGTTTATCAACCATGGCATCGAGCAACATTGAAACCACATGGGATCGAGCAGGTGAGCGCGCATGGTTCCAGCTTTATGTTGGTCAATCTGAAGAAATCGCTTTCGACATGGTTCAACGCGCTGAAACTTGTGGATACGAGACATTAATACTGACAGTGGACGTACCCATGGTCGCACTACGGCCTAGGGAGAGAAGGAATGGTTTTCAGGCACCACTTCGAATTGGGCCAAAACAGTTTTTCGATTTCGCAACGCACCCTCAATGGTCTATCCGAACACTACTCACAGGGGTCCCCAAGGTTGCTAACAATGAGGGCAGTGACAACAATAAGGGTGAAAAATTTGTACGTAACGAAAGCAGAGGGAAAGTAGATTGGCGTTTTCTTGACCGGCTCAGGGATCGTTGGAAAGGGAACCTAGTTATTAAAGGGGTATTGTCTCCCGAAGATGCTGTTACTATTAAAAATGCCGGTGCGGACGGTTTGTATGTGTCCAATCATGGAGGGCGGCAGCTGGACAGTGCGCCCACGGCTATTGAAATGCTTCCAATTATTCGTAGAGCAGTGGGAGAGAGCTTCCCTATTATTTTCGACAGTGGTGTTCGAAACGGGGAAGGTGTGGTGAAGGCACTTGCCTACGGTGCAGATTTCGTTATGCTCGGTCGAGCCTTGCTGTATGGTATCGGCGGCGGCGGAAGCCAAGGATTAACCGCGGTTATTGATCTCTTTATCCAGCAAATCGATACCGCACTGGCACAAATTGGGCGGACAGATATCAACACCATCGACAAACACGTTCTAGTTGAGAAATATGCTTCAATGGTTCTCGAACGCTAGCAAGGTAATCGCACAGACAATAATAATTGATGCCACTATTCTTCTTTTCCCAGACGGCTCTTTGAAGTAAAACGTACCAATGAGCGCTGCGATAACAATGGAAGTTTCCCTGAGCGCGGACACTAAGGGAATAGACGCTTGGCTCATGGCCCACACGACAACCCAGTAGCTCCCAAGTGCTAATGCCGCACCTGCCAGATTTCTTTTCCAATTTCTAGCAATGGGAATGATCACTCCGCCAGATCTCACCACCATGGTATAGAGAACGATGGGAATCATGTCCAAAATAGAAAGCCAGACAACGTACCCCGACACATTTTCGGATAATCGACCACCAATACCATCAACTAACGTATACGCGGCGATAAAAACAGAGGTTATCAGCGCAGACAACATCGCTCGTTTGTCTTGAAGAACCTGCCCGAAGCGCCGAGTGGCAAAAATCATGATACCAATGATGATGCCAGCCAATGCCAACATCTCCGGTGGGTTTAGGTATTCATTGAGAAAAAACACCCCCCACAACGCCACGATAATGGGCGCTGTTCCTCTAGCAACAGGATACGCCTGAGCGAAATCACCAGATCGATACGCTTCGCTCAGCGCAATGTAGTATCCTGAATGAAGAAGCGCAGAAAAAAACAGATAAGGCCAGCTCTCTCGGGCGGGAATGTCAAAAAAGGGTATCAGAAATAAGGCAATAATACCGCAGGCAAGCTGAAGGCCCGCAATGGAAACAAGATGATCTCCGCTGGATTTAACCGAGGCATTCCAAGAAGCGTGAAAAAGTGCCGCCAACAGGACCGCCAATAAGATATTAAACTCCACAACACCCCTATTTCTTTATTTCAGTTGACCCGGGATCAGCTCTTTCTCATGTTATCGATCAAACCCACTACCTGCATCAAATCCCTAACAGTATCTTGATGTATTGAGCTCGTATTTATGCTATTCGATTTCTTTTGGGTTAAACGTTGTCGGTGCAATGCCATACTTTCTTGCCCTAGTTCCTTGACTTTATCAATCTGCTTTGTAATCGATTTCTTTTTTACGCTACCTCGGGAAGTGAAACGCCCTATCGTAAGCTGTAGAACACCAACGACTTCAGTATGTAGTGCTGTCAACTCGTCAAATCCGATGGGGGAAAAATCGACCCCACGATCAAATCGCTTTATGGCTAACCTCGCAAGACTATGAGAAACCACGTCACCAATGTTTTCCATCGTTGTTGAGAATCTCAAAATATCGTCCAGCTCCTTTTCATATCCTTCATTCTTCCCGGATTGAGCCTCCTCTTTGACCTCAGCGTTCTGGGGTTTTCTGGGTTTATCGGCATGTATTTGAAGTCGGCGCCTTGTCTCTGTCAGATACGATTGAATGGCTTTATGCCTCGCATTAATTTCGCGATCCTTTTGAATAACCTTTTCGATTTGCGTTCGATCATTGGTTTCGAACATTCCCAACGCATTTTGAAATAGGGCTTCGGTATTATCCGCTAATCGAAAGGCCTCTCTCCTAGCACAGGATAACGCCAGCACAGGATTTGCCACTAGCGAAAAATCCAAAGCACTTCCTGGAGACTGAGAACCCTGATTTAAATCAACTCCTCGAAAGGAGGCCAGCCGCTCCGAAGTAAATTTGGCGATGAGTCGATTAAAGGGTAAAAAGAGGATTCCCAATACAAGATTGAATGCCAAATGCAGATTAATCACCTGCTCTCCGGGGTTTGCACCAAATTGATCGATATGTAAAAGAACATCATCGATAAAAAATAGATAAATCACTAAAACAAACGCCCCTCTCATTGCGAGGTTTGCTATCACCGCGCTGAAGGTTTCAGTGTGTCGTCGATTCACTAGTGGTAAAGCAATTAGCCCTGATCCAACATTAGCACCCAAAACCATCGCAATAAACAGCGAGTCCGAAAACAGTCCCACCTGCGCCATAGAAGCGCAGATGAGTACAACGGCGACACTGGAATGCGTTAGCCATGTTAATAGCGCGGTGACTAGAACGGTAAATATCAACGCAGACTCCAATACCACCAACCATTCCTGGGAAACAGGGGTACCCATCATTGGAGACACGGCTTGCTTCAATAACTGGATTGACAGTAACATGAGTCCAAGGCCAATAAAAATTCGCCCCAGTTGTTTCTTCCTCCAGACATTACTGAATCGGTAGAAACCCAAACCCGCTAACAGCAATAATGAAGGCAGAAACGAAAGATCCAGAAAAAGAATGCGCACTGCGAGGGCAGACCCCATATCTGCCCCAAGAATCACCGCAATCGCAGCGCTAAGTGGTAACAAACCAGAGGAAATAAATGACGCAGAAAGCATGATCGTGGCTGTTGCGCTTTGTAATACAGTGGCAGATAACATGCCACAAGTAAACGCCCCAAATTTGGACCGAGTCGTCGTCGTTAAAAAGGCAGAAAGTCGAGTAGCAAACGCCTTTTCGACAGAAGAGCGAACCATATAGCTCCCCCATAACAACAGGCAAACCGCACCCAGTAGATTAACAACGAGTTGCAAACTAGGAGAGATCATGAGGACAAAGGAAGAGAGAAATATAGGTCAAATGAACTTGGCACATTGATCTTTTTGGCCGATATTTGGACCATCAAAGTTCGGGGAGACAAATAATATTCTCTTTGTTTGAAATAAGGATTCGAAGAATCATTCAGTTTAGTGCTTTACTAGTGCGTCCAATAGGGTTCGTTAACCTTAGCTGATCCTTTCTTTAATGCCAAGTTGGTCAAGGGAAAAACGCACTGCCGATAGCGCACCGTTCATCTGTTCTGTGCCCAGCCTTCCGATACAGCCAATTCGAAAGCTGTCGGCAATAGTCAACTTACCTGGATAAATGACATACCCCAGCTCTCGAAGCTGGTCGTAAAACGACGAGAATTCGAATCGTTCATCCTTCGGCATATGGAACGTAATAATAATAGGTGCTTGAAGCTCGTCGGAAAGCAGAGTCCTAAACCCCATTTCTCTCATCCCTTTAACGAGTAGATCACAATTTCGCTGATACCTCCCTCCTCTTCCTGGGACACCACCTTCATCGTCAAACTCATTGAGCGCCTGATCGAAAGCTAATAATACATGAGTTGGAGGGGTAAAACGCCACTGCCTATTCTTCTTCATCGCGACCCATTGATCATAAAGATCCAAGCTTAAGGACATTGAATTTCCTTCTGTATTTTCCAATGCTGCTTCCCGGGCAATACAAAACCCCATGCCTGGCGCTCCTTCAAGGCATTTGTTGCTCGACGCCACTACAGCATCAAAATAAACGTCTTTGCTACTTAACGGCAATGCGCCAAATGCACTCATCGCATCGATCAAAAAGCCGCGATGATGTCTTTTTACTATTTCAGAGATAGCTTTCAGTGGATTTAAAATACCGGATGTCGTCTCACAATAGACGGTAGCGACATGAGTAATCGAATCATCTTCAGAAAGAATACGATCCAATTCTTGGATGTCCACAGGCGTTTCTTCGTTAGATTCCTGAATCACATAGGACCTGTCGTAGTACTCGCACATTTTGGCAATTCGGTGACCATAGGCGCCATTTACGCAAATCAACAATTTCCCATCTCGAGGAACAAAACATCCTATCATCGCTTCGACCACAAAGGTTCCACTTCCCTGCAACGGCACCGCCACATGAGTGCTCTGACCATCAACGATCTTCACCAATCGATTGAGCACCCCCTCGTTCAAATCAATAAAGTAGTTATCTCTTGAGCCATAGTCATGCAGCATCGCCTGCTTAACCGTTTCTGACGTTGTTAACGGACCTGGGGTTAGTAAAAAAGGGTCTCCCGTCGCTGATGCGACGGCTTCAAATGAGTGATGGCGATTATTCATTTGGACTCAAACCTAGGGTATCTGGACTAATTGATATTTATACCGCCTTGGCATAGTATTTATCAAATCGATATTTCGAATGTTTGAAATAGACTATGCCGATCTCACATGCACATCTTCGCTCGTTTCACGCTGTTGCGACCCATGGTAGCTTCACCCGAGCAGCTGAAACTTTGCATGTTACCCAGCCGACGCTTTCTGGGCAGGTAAAGGAACTGGAAGAACGATACGGTGTCAAATTATTTGTTCGATATGGTCGGCGCATTGAACTCACCGAGCTTGGTCATTCTGCCTTAGCCATCACGAATAAACTGTTCCATCATGAAGAAGAAGTTGAACAGTTATTGCGCTCGGCCAAAAACCTAACAACGGGAGATCTTCAGGTGGGTGCGGATTCACCATACATCGTCACTCCTTTGTTGGCACAATTTCAGCGCCTCTACCCAGACATTCAGATTTCGATTAAATATGGCAACTCAGCTCAAGTCATGCAGTGGCTTGAGTCTCAACAATGCGACATTGCCATTCTGCCTAATGTCCCTTCCGATGATCGTTTTCAAATCCTGCCTTTAGGACCAGGCCAACTCGTTATTTTCGTTGCAAAGACTCATCCCTGGGCTGGCAGAAAAAGCATATCTATCGAAGAGCTTGCGAGCCAACGAGTGATCCTTCGCGAAAAGGGGTCCCGGACACGATCGATATTCGAGAATGCACTCAAAATAGCAGGTATCGAACTGGCTGATGTGATGGAGATAAGTAGTCGTGAAGGTATCAGAGAAGCCGTCGCCGTTGGATTCGGCGTAGGTGTCGTATCAGAGAATGAGCTGGGCGCCGATGGCCGAGTCACCCCCTTGTCTGTTAATAACGCCGATCTTACACATTCAGAGCTCGTGGTCTGCTTAAAACAAACCAGATCTGTCCAGGTTACTAACGCTTTTTTGGAACTCGTTGCCTCACATCTAGACAAATAGCTCACAAGGTTTTACCCACTCTAATTTCGACACAACACATGTTCGGCTATACATGCTACAAACACTATAGACACAATCAATATTAAACATTACCAATATCGATTTAATCATTAAGAATCGAACACTTATAGTGCAGCTTATCGGTTCTTCTTCTCCTAGTTTGAGCCAACAATCCGCCAAGAAACCAAGTGAATAATATGTCCACCCACCTCAACACTGAAAAAACACAGTCTCACGATCCCATAACGGTTAATAGTCGGTCCTATAAATGGCCAACCCGGCCTTGTGTGGTGGTCTGCATTGATGGCTCAGAGCCAGATTACATCGAACAGGCGGTGGCAGCAGGCGTTATGCCATGGATGAAACGAGTAATCGAACAGCAAGGCAGTGATCTCCGAGGGAATTGCGTGGTGCCAAGCTTCACTAACCCTAATAACATGTCCATTGTCACCGGTGTTCCCCCTGAAGTTCATGGCATCTGCGGTAATTTTTACTATGACCGGGAAAATGATACAGAAGTGATGATGAACGATCCTCGTCTTCTCCGGACACCTACGATTTTTAAGACTTTTCAGGATGCAGGTGCAAAAATTGCCATCGTCACAGCCAAAGATAAACTACGGCGGCTTCTGGGCAATGAGCTTCACTTTGATGGTGACAAAGGTGCTATTTGTTTTTCATCGGAGAAATCCAACGATGTATCACTCGCCGATAACGGTATCGATGATGTCTTGAGCATGGTCGATATGCCTGTTCCATCGGTTTACAGCGCAGAATTGTCAGAGTTTATCTTTGCTGCTGGCGTAAAATTGATGGAAACGGTACGACCTGACATCATGTATTTGTCTACCACAGATTATATCCAGCATAAATTTGCTCCGGGCAGTGATGGCGCTAACGCGTTTTATGCCATGATGGATAAGTACTGGGCACGGCTTGATGATCTTGGCGCCACCATTGCACTAACCGCAGACCATGGAATGAATGCTAAACACGATGACAAGGGCAATCCCAATGTCATCTATTTGCAGGATGCGTTGGATAAGCTTGTTGGTAAAGGACAGTCACGGGTTATTTTACCCATCACTGACCCGTATGTAGTTCATCACGGTGCATTGGGGTCCTATGCCACCGTTTACTTGGACGAAAGTGTTGATCAGCAATGGGCTATTCGCGAGCTATCCAATATTCCTGGTATGGAAGTTGTTTACACCAACGAAGAGGGGTGTCGGGAATTTCTGCTAGCGAATGACCGAATGGGAGATTTGATTTTGGTTTCTGATATCAATACTGTGCTTGGAACCACTGAAGACAGACACGATCTGTCAGGGCTAGAAGTACCATTGCGCTCCCACGGCGGAATATCAGAGCAGATCGTTCCGCTCATTTTTAGTCAGCCAGTCAAAGGACTGAATACTGACGCTACTCTCAGGAATTTTGACATCTTTAATATCGTTCTAAATCACACCTAGATTTTTGCGTAATCCATTAAACTAGCAAGTAAAACAGAAACCTCGGTCAGCTTCGTGAACAAAATCACGTACGGTCACCTACATTAGAATGCACCTAAGGAACTAACAAGAGAAATGAACGTAAGACATGAAAAGATGAGAATCGCCGGCAACAAGGTTGACGGTGAAACGGGAAAACAGATCGAAGTATTCAATCCGTACAATAATGAACTAGTTGGTACGGTGCCTCGAGCAAGTCAGGATCAAATAGCTCAGGCATTTAAGATAGCAGCGAACTACAAACCTAAACTCAGCCGTTATGAACGCCAGCAAATTTTGTCAAAAACAGCCGAGCTACTAGTTGCTCGAAAAGAAGAAATTTCCGATCTAATCACGGCTGAATGCGGACTCAGCAAAAAAGACAGCCTATATGAAGTGGGTCGTGCTTTTGATGTATTTAGCCTTTCTGGGCAACTCTGCATCAACGATGATGGACAAATTTTTTCCTGCGATCTAACACCCCATGGAAAAAAACGGAAGATTTTCACCCAGAGGGAACCATTAAACGCGATTTCAGCCATTACGCCCTTTAATCATCCGTTAAATATGATTTCTCACAAAATTGCCCCTTCCATTGCAACCAATAATTGCATGGTAGGGAAACCAACGGAACTCACTCCGCTAACGGCTTTATTGTTAGCAGATGTACTCTATGAAGCAGGCTTGCCTCCTCAGATGTTATCCATTGTCACGGGCCTACCCGAGGACATCGGTGATGAAATGATCACCAACGAACACATCGACTTGGTGACGTTTACTGGCAGCGTGCCAGTTGGGAAGTACATCGCAGACAGAGCGGGCTACCGACGAACAGTATTGGAGCTTGGCGGTAATTCACCGTTAATCATTATGGAGGATGCCGATTTGGATAAGGCAGCGGAAATGGCCGTCGCTGGTGGCACTAAAAACTCTGGACAACGATGCACCGCTGTAAAGCGAGTACTTTGTGTTGATTCTGTTGGTGATGAATTCGCAGCTTTGGTGGCTGAAAAAGCAGCGAAGTTAAAATACGGTGACCCAATGGACCCTGACACTGACGTGGGCACCGTTATTCACGAAGAAGCGGCAATTTTGTTTCAAAATAGAGTTAATGATGCCATTGAAAAAGGCGCAACTCTACTGTATGGAAATGACCGTCAAGGGGCTGTTTATTCACCCACAGTCCTTGATCATGTTCCTCACGATTGTGAATTAGTAATGGAAGAAACATTCGGGCCGCCGATTCCGATTATCCGTGTCAGAGATATTGATCACGCGATCGAAATCGCCAACTGCACCGCATTTGGACTATCTTCTGGTGTCTGCACCAACCGGTTGGACTACATCACCCGGTTCATAAATGAGTTACAAACAGGAACAGTGAACATTTGGGAAGTGCCAGGATACCGAATTGAAATGTCTCCATTTGGTGGCATTAAGGATTCTGGGCTGGGTTATAAAGAAGGTGTTATTGAAGCGATGAATAGTTATACCAACGTTAAAACCTTTTCACTTCCTTGGGTGTGAATCTTTCCGGTACCAAAGTTCGTAATATCAACAGCAGCTTCACAAAACAGGCAGCGTCACCGACGGTGAGGTGATCTTACCTTCCCTTGATTGCCCTTAAGCTCATAAATCCCACTTGCCTAGCTCTAGTCTAGGCGGGTGATTTAGAACGAAGCCTTGAATTCACAGGACACACACTTAGCGCTTAGAGGAATCCGCCGAAAAAGCACCCCTGCCAGCTGCGCGATTATCCAAAAAATGTAATAGTCAGATTGGTGAAACAAAGTAAGGCTATCGTATTCTCCACAACTGCGTCTTCTTTAATACCCCTCTTGTCAGGAAGCCATGTAAAATCCTAACAACGGCATTAGTGTAAAAAATCATCATGCCCATTGCCGCTGCTGGTGCGATATCTCCCGCATCATCCATGTTCAGGACCGCCACCGAAGCAAGATTGGTATGCGGCCCATAAAGAAAGACAACCGCAGACACTGTGGTCATCGCGTTGACAAAAAGATAAATGCTGATATCCAAAATTGCGGGTAAACAAACCGGCACAGTGATCTTCCTGAATGTCCGATGGAAAGGTGCTTTTAGAGAAGCGGCTACAGATTCAAACTCTCGATCCATTTGCTTCAACGCCGTGATAGCGGTGAGGTGAGATACCGTGTAGAAATGAGTAACCGTGCTGATTACGAGAATACCCATTGTATGATATAAAAACCCTAACGGATTGTTAGGGGAGTTGAAAAAGAAAATATAGGCCAACCCTAAAACCAATCCTGGTACTGCCATCGGTAGCATTGCCAAAAACTGAAAGAGGCCTCTGCCCATGTTGAACCCCTTCCCTTTTTCAACCATATACGCCCCTAAAAACACCATAATCGTTCCAATCACCGCGGTCCAAGATGCTAGTTCCAGTGAGTTATAGAACGAATCCCAACCACCACCATCCATGAGATCGAACTGATAATTGGTAAATCCAAGAGTGAGGTTATATGGATAAAACTCCACTAAGGCAGCGTATTGGCAAGTAAATAGGATTCCCAAAATAAACACCGCAACCAGAAGACAATAGCCCAGCATGACGAGATCAAACGCTTTGTTAGGCTTAGGCTCAAGCGCCACCGCTTTAGCAGAAAGCACTGCGACTTGCTTTCTCTGCACAAGACGATCTACGAAGAAAGCCACCGCCGCGGGAAGCAAAAGTACTAGACTAACCACCGCGCCCATTTCGAAGTTTTGTTGTCCCACAACTTGTTTATAGATGTCTGTTGCTAGCACATTGTAACCACCCCCAATCACCTTGGGCGCACCAAAGTCCGTAATCGTCAAGGTGAAAACGACGAATGCGGCACTAATCAACCCATAGCGGGCTCCAGGCAATGTCACCGTAAAGAAAGTTTTGATCTTGCTGGTTTTTAGTGAATCTGCCGCTTCATAAAGTCGAGAATCAGCAATCGATAGCGCGGTAGTGATGATGATCAAAGCGTGGGGTAAAGTAAAAAATACTTCAGATATGACTATTCCAATGGGGCCATAAATTTCGTACCCCATCAATAGGCTCTTTATCATACCTTGCTGCCCAAACAGATAAACTAGCGCAATTCCAGGTAAGAGTGATGGTACTAAAATGGGCACAAGCGCAATCACTTTAAACACGCTTTTAAAACGCATACAGCTCCGGTTTAGCGCATAAGCCAGAATAAAAGCAACAGTCACTGAAATAACCATCGTCAAAATAGAAATCGTCAAACTATTTTGAATCGAATAAGTCAGGGCTGGTGTACTAAAATATTCCAGATAGTTAGCAAAACCAATGAAATCACCATCGTGATTCTTAAAACTCTTGGATAAAATTGCATACAGAGGTAATGCCAAAGCAACGACCAGATAACAAACGATGATCAACATAAACCCCAACATCTGCTTGTCATCACGACTGGTTTTCGCCTTTACAATCTCCATGGTCATTGGGGGTTTTCGCATTAGTTAGAGCTGATATATTAAGGCATGCGCATGAGTTCGTGGCAAATAGAGCGTCGAAACAAGCTCTATATAGCGTAAACCCTGATGCTTTGTGAAGGAAGTGAAACGGATATAGTCATTCCCCTAGAAATTTTTTCTGCCCGCATTAAGTTAGCTGAAAAATCTGCCATGAAACGCACCGCTCCAAGTTGTGTGGAAGACAGGGTCGCTCTTCCAAATGCACCCAGAAATTCAATATTGTCTATTTTTACTTCAATGACATTCCTGTCGGCAGGATCATGATTATTGCCGACCACAACATCTTCGGGACGAATAGAAGCCAACACCTGCTTGCCGAGTAGTTGCTCATCATAATCACAATCTAATTCGATATCACCGATTCTAACTTTGAGATCATTCATTGCCGCCTTACCTATGGCATTCGCAGGCAGAAAATTCATGGTCCCAATGAAGTCGGCGACGAATTGTGTCGCTGGGGTATGGTAAATTTCTTCTGGTGTCCCGACTTGCTCAATTACCCCTTCATTAATTACCACGATCCGGTCAGCCATAGTGAGCGCCTCTTCCTGATCATGGGTCACCATAATGGTAGTGACACCTAACTTTTCCTGTAAATCCTTAATTTCACCCCTCAATTTCACACGAACCTTGGCATCCAGTGCAGATAATGGTTCATCCAACAGTAACAAGCCGGGAGAAATTGCGATGGCTCGTGCCAGAGCAACCCTTTGTTGTTGCCCTCCAGATAACTGAGATGGGTATTTATCTGACTGATCGGGCATTCCTACCAAATCCAACAGCTCAGTCACTCGTTTAAGAATATCTGATTTTCTGTGCCCCTCATTCTCTAGGCCATAGGCAATGTTTTTCGCAATGGTCAGATTAGGAAACAAAGCATAAGACTGGAACACGATACCAAAATCCCGCTCCGAGGGTGGCAAATCAGAAATGTCTTTACCGGCTTGCTCAATCTGTCCATAGGTTTGTATATCCAGTCCTGCGATAGCTCTTAGTAAAGTGGTCTTACCACACCCAGAAGGACCGAGAAAACACACAAACTCTCCTTCATCTACATCAAGCTCCACATCGCTCAGAGCCGTAAAACGCCCAAATTTTTTGGTCAAACCACGGATTTTCAGATAAGAGTTAGTTCGCTGTCCAGACATAATAAATGTAGATAGAATTTAAGAGAATGTTGAGGCCTACGTCTTCATACCCATCCGCTAATTAAACCGTCTTGATCGACTTCAACAGGTAAACCAAGATCCCCCAAAAATTATTTTCGCACATGCAAGCCGAAAAAGCCCCCCGATTCGTGTGTTTGTGAATAGGGGGCCTGCCAGCATAAACTACTAGCTTTTTGGTTCAGATTTGGAGTCGTATCGATTCTGCCATTCGGTCAAAATACGTTTTCGATTGTTTGCTGCCCACTCAAAGTCATTATCAATCATTGATTCAGGAATATTCGTGGGAAAATGCTCAACAGGCTTAGCTAAAGCTTGTTTACCAATCACTGCATACCCTTCATTGTACATTTGATTGGCTTTATCTGTGATGGACCAATCTACCAATGTTTGAGCGGCTTCCAAGTTATTCGTACCTTTAACAATCGCAGTGGCTTCCATATCCCAGCCGATGCCTTCTGATGGGATAACTATCTCCAGAGGCGCACCTTTTGCTTTTGATTTTGCGCCACGAAAAGCGAATGAAACTCCAATTGCGACTTCTCCTCGTGCAGCTTGCTTGCAAGGCTTGGAACCAGAATGTGTGTAGTGGTGAATGTTTTTATGTAATCCATCCATAAATGCCCAACCATCGTCCTCTCCAAAAATCTGGAGCCAACTTGAAACGTCAAGAAACCCGGTACCAGAGGAATTTGGATTTGGCATCGCTACGTGATTTTGATAGACAGAATCAGTCAGATCTTGCCACGAACTAGGAATTGGTAAGCCATGCTTCTCCGCTTCAATGGTATTTACACAAATGGCAGCAACCCAAGCATCCATTCCGACCCAACTTGGGGGAGTCGACTTATCACTAAACTTGTCGTCTAGTCCATCAAGGCCTTTAGGTGAATAAGCTTCGAGCATGCCTTCACTTTTCATCAACAATAAGCTAGTCGCAGCCAATCCCCAAATAACATCCGCTTTAGGGTTTTCCTTTTCTGCCAATAATTTAGCCGTTACGATACCCGTCGAGTCTCTCACCCAGTTGATATTGATGTCAGGATGGTCTTCATTGAACCGAGCAGCGTATTTTTTCAAATCTTCTGCTTCTACCGCGGTGTAAACAGTCAGCTCTGTTGCCGCAAAAGCGGTAATGGATAGCAGACTGGCAACCAAGGTTCCAATTGTTTTTTTCGTCTTCTTGAATTTCATCATTGTTGCGTCCTCTCTTATTGCTTATTATGAGTGTTACAGCATGGATTACAAAAAACCAAAACTACCCCAGGGTCAAATGAAAAAGCTCATATTAATTCGCTGAAGCATAGCCCACTTTTACATCATCACAACCCAATATGACAGTCTTATTACAAAATCTCTTTTCTCAAACTAACACGATTTATTTGTAGCCAGGTAGTGTACCCTGAGGTCTGTAATTTATTTCTTTAGCGATGTTCGTTTGGCTTAGGCGAAGTGAGCGTAGCGAACGAAGCCAAAGCCGGTTTTTCTGGATTAGGTGTTGAATGTTGAGCCATCAAG
>WLWV01000068.1 GCA_012103395.1 Gammaproteobacteria bacterium | reverse complement strand
GGCTTGTCAGTGCCATTCTCGTCGAGATTGACGATGAATGGAGCAATGCCGACAAGCGATATATCGTGTGGAACGACAATAATGACTCAAACTAAACCGAAGTTACAGACGTAGGGTTGCACAATCAGATACCTGAATGGGTGATGCCAATTTTCAGGTGCGGGCTTTGGTATGCAACTGACGCGCCAATCAATGCTGCATTGGTATCTGAAATTAGGAACGTGGGGATTCTACTAACCATTTTTGTGTGGGCGCCCCGGTCTTCAAAACGGTTACGAAAGGTATTGGATTGGCAGAAAAAATCAGGCATGTGATTAGCAACGCCGCCGCCGATATAGATGCCTCCACTTGCGCCTAAAGTGAGAGCAAGGTTTCCTGCGACATCGCCGAAAATACCGCAATAGAGATCCAGGGTTTCATGACAAAGTGCGTCACTGCTATTTATGCCATGAGCCACGACATCTGCTGGAGCCTCCCAAATTGAGTTGACACCATTCAAGGTAGCAAGCCCTTTATATAATCGGAGTAGCCCTGCGCCACATAATAGTGACTCTGCGGAGAGATAAGACGTGCTTGGTGAAATGATGGGAAATAGGTTGTTCTCTTTTTCTCCCATAGGGCCGTAACGCACGTGACCTCCTTCTCCCTGAATCGGGAACCACCCATTAACGCTGGGAATCAGCCCGGAAACACCCAGACCGGTCCCGGCGCCGATCAATCCTTTTGTTGTTTCTTTTTTTTCAACCGTATTATCTATCTTTCCGGTATGAATTCTTCGTTTCTGGTCGCTGCTTAGTAAAGGAATGGACAACGCGAGTGCAGAAAAATCATTAAGTACCTGAAGTTGGGAGAACCCAAATCGACGCGTAATTTTTGGAATGCTGAATTGCCAGTTCGAATTGGTGAACACGACATCGTCAGACAGCACCGTGGCTGCGACCGCAATAACTGCGTTCTTTGCAGTTAAGTTGGTCTCAAGAAAATAATGTTCGATGAGGGACTCGACACCGTCGAACTCCGCGCATGGAAATACAAGCTCGTCGCTCAATACGCCGGAGCAAGATAATCCTAAACGTGCATTACTACCACCAATATCTGCAACCAAAACGCTTGAATCAGCATTTTTCTTGATAAAGTAGTGGATAGCCATTAGGTGTAGAATAATTTATTCGTTTTCCGAATTAAATATTCTACATAAGAATAATTAGAAAGTAAACGTTTCGTATTTTGACTCCTCATCTCTGACTTTCTAGTTATGCGAAGCCATGCTCCATGGTTACCTTTCGAGTTTTCCGTGCCATGCCGAGTTCTCCCTGTGGTATATTTGTTTTCATTAAAAATACAATATAAATACATCGTTTTTGGCTAAATTGTGGCTCATTAGTCGATGTCATGAAGTTCTGCCCGACCATATTTCGCGGCACGACTCTGGCGAAAGCTGTGCCCCCGATGTGGGTGCTCTAATTAGAAATGTAGGGTCTGATTTAGCAACAGTAGCCATTGAAGTTTGAGTAAACAGCCGGAGAAAGTGGATCTTAGTATGACGAGAATGCGTTTTAGCTTTGGCTCATTTTTCGATTCACCCAGTCGATTCACCCAGCGAAGAACAAGAATGATCTTGCCTTGCCTGTCTTTACTTTGAATGCAATTCGCCTAACCCTGATTACTTTCCAATAAAATTAAGACGTATTGATGAACAACGCCACCGAAATGGAAACCGGAAACCCCAGCGTTATCCGGCGAATCAATAGGGACGCTATTTTGAGACTGCTTCGTCAACGCAAAAGCTGTTCAAGAGCGGCATTGGCCAAACAATTGAAGCTAGCGCCCGCCACGGTGTCTGCTGTGGTGGGAGAATTAATTAGGGACAATCTTGTTGTTGAGACAGGCATACTGAGCGTTGACCAAAGAAGCCCCGGAAGACCTTCTAGAGGGTTAAAACTTAACCCCGAAGCGGGTTATGTGTTTGGAGTTGTGTTGGATACTGCGGATTCTAACTTGACGATATCGGCCATGTGGAGCGACTACGCTGGCAATATGAGTCAGGTTCATGACTTCTTGATAAGCAGCGAATTGGGCGAGGCGGATGTCGTTAGCTCAATTACTAAGGTGATCTTTGATCTAAAAAACAAACTGTCGAAGGATGCGAACATCATTGCTACTGCAATGGGGATACCCGGGGTGGTCGTGGGTGATGAAATTCGTTATGCCCCTAGACTTCCTGGTTTGCTTGGTGAACGATTTCATCGTATGGCATCGGCTAAATTGGGAAACGCGGTATTTTTGGAAAATAATGTCAATTTGGCGCTTTACTCAGAGGCCAAGGCCCAACCCGCTTTACGCACTAGTAACTATGGTTATCTATTGGTTTCAGAGGGCGTTGGGTCTGGGATTTCATTAGCCAATAATATCTGGAAATCGCAAAACTGGTCGGGAGAGATTGGGCACATTCGGGTTCCACTAGCTGATCGTGGACTGCAAACGTTGGAGTCTATTATTGGCCTTAATGGGATTTGCATTGAGGGTATAAAACGATTAGGCGGCAATTTTCAGGAAACACATTTCGATATCGATAACGTTGAAAATGTAGGACAAATAGAATCTCTAATTCAGCAATATGTGACCTACTTGTTGATCGCAATTCAAGCGCTTAATGCGGCGGTGGGGCTAGATGACATTATTCTTAGCTCTCGAGAAACTGGCTTCTTACGTTACATTCAACCAATGGTTTTAAAACAGATCGAACAATCTCCGCTTAAACTTGCTGTATCAATCTCGGATAATCCAGAATCATCTCTCACAGAAGGCGCCGCGTTATTCGGGCTAAGCTGCGCGCTACAGGCTTTTGAGCATCGAAAAACCCTTTCTTAAACTGTGTTTTTTAGAATCATCAGGACAAGTCATCCAATGGTGTAGAGCTTCTTAACGGCTGTCGCCACTTGAAGTTGGGGGCTTTGAGGCCCAGCCACTTTCGGTTTCTCGTTATACTTCAAGTGTTGGATCCGCGTTTAATTTCGCCAAAATATCATGCTAAAAAAGATCGTTCGTACCAAGTCATCAATGAGTAAGTCAGAGCGAAAGGTGGCGGAAGTGGTCATTGCTGATCCTGATAGTATTGTGTCTTCTTCCATACAGGCCGTGGCGGCGTTGGCGCAGGTGAGTGAACCCACTGTGATGCGGTTTTGTCGTGCTTTGGGAGTGAGTGGATTTGGTGAGTTTAAGTTGCTGCTTGCTAAAGGCTTGGCAAGCAGAGGCACCTATTTCTACCGTGATGTTTCTGCCGAGGACTCTGGCAAAGAGTTATCCACTAAGATCATCGACTCGACCATCGCCTCGCTGGTTCAAATCAAAGAGCAACTGGACTATACCGCGGTGGACAAAGCAATCGACTATTATCTATCGTGTCGTCGAGTTGAGTTTTATGGCTCAGGGGGGTCGGGTGTGGTTGCCGTTGATGCACAACTGAAATTTTTTCGTTTAGGAAAACCTGCGATAGCGCATTCAGATTCTCATATCCAACATGCGTCGGCGGCATTGCTTGATCCAGATGTTCTGGTGATTGCAATTTCTGCATCGGGGCGTAACAAAGATCTAATCCACACGCTGCAGATTGCAAGGGACTCCGGTGCAAAAATAGTTGCTATTACAGCGGCTGATTCGCCTATTTCCCGCCTTTCTAATGTGACATTAAGCATTGATGTGATCGAGGACAGTGATATCTTTTCACCAATCAAATCTCGCCTTGGTCAAATCGTTTTGCTCGATATCCTAGCTGTGGGTGCAGCGACCCAAGGAGGCGACAGCACATTGGATAAGCTCGAGCGTGCCAGAAAAGCAATCGACTTCAAATTCTCTCGATGATTTTCCATTAATCGTCGCACGCTATCTTGTGAGTGTTTGCGATTGGATTTTATCTAAGGGACTTCTAAACAAACCATGACCGGTTGGCTTGAGTTCACACTACTCGAATAGAAACCGGTCATCTCGCGGTTGCCCAGAAAACTCTAAACGGGTTTCGCAATAATCCCGGTTCTGTTGCGTCCTGCCTTGTTAGGCCTTGTTGGAAAGAGTGAGCGTGGTTTTCTTGTGTTGACCCCATCGATTTTTATTCTCAATTTGATCCACTTTGGACTCATTCAAATAGTGCCCATGGGTTGATTTGTAATAAAATTACACTAGTTTTGAATTTTTCCTAAGTTTATGTACTAAAATTACAATTAGAGAATGCTCGTAATGGGAGCTAGTCGAGTGTTGACAATAAATCAAACTGATAAAGGGTGAAAAAATGATTAAAGTAGGAATAAACGGATTTGGCCGCATCGGCCGCAATGTTTTACGAGCGCTGGTTGAGTCCGGCAGACAGGACCTAGAGGTAGTGGCGGTTAACGACTTAGCCCCCGTATCAATGCAAGCCCATCTGTTTGAATATGACAGCGTACATGGGCGGTTTCAGGGTGACGTCAGCCACGGTGAAGAGTGGTTACAGGTCGGGGAACGCCGTATTCGCTGCAGCTCTGAGCGAGAACCCGAAAAACTTAAGTGGGATGACGTCGATGTGGTGTTTGAATGCACGGGCTTCTTTGCCAATAAAGAGCAGGCCTCTCGCCATCTGAAAAATGGTTCGAGTAAAGTACTGATCTCTGCTCCCGCAGGGGAAAATGTGAAAACGATTGTCTATGGCGTTAATCACCAATCGTTGAACTCGGGGGATCAAATTGTTTCGAATGCATCGTGCACCACCAATTGTCTATCCCCAGTGGCGAAAGTATTGGATGCTGCCATTGGTATAGACAAGGGGTATATGACAACAATTCACAGCTACACCGGCGACCAGCCCACGTTGGATGCGAATCATAGTGACCCCTATCGGGCTAGGGCTGCGGCTTTGTCGATGATTCCGACGTCAACCGGTGCGGCGCGAGCCGTTGGTTTGGTATTGCCTCGTCTCAAAGGAAAACTGGATGGTTCCTCGATTCGGGTGCCAACGCCTAATGTGTCTGCCGTGGATTTGACATTTGTTGCTTCCCGAGATACTCACACCGAGGAGGTAAATCAGCTACTGAGTGACGCGTCTTCAAAGGAGCTGAGTGGGGTCCTATCGGTGTCAGACCTGCCTTTGGTGAGCGTTGATTTCAATCATTCTGCTGAGTCTTCCATTGTCGCGTTGAACGAAACTAGGGTGTTAGAAGGGAATCTTGTTCGTGTGTTGAGTTGGTATGACAATGAGTGGGGGTTCTCGAACCGTATGCTTGATACTGGACTCTGTCTTGGGAATGCGTAGTATTTTTACAATTTGGTATTGAAGCTCTGACTCAGTATATCGTAACGTCCTTAGCTCAATATGTTGGCTTTTTTACGAAAATTTGTATACTTCTCTCAAGATAAAAAGCAAATTAGTATCATAATGGCACCAATTATTCGCTAACAAGGCGATAGGAATTAAATGAAACTGAAGTATCGAATGTGTGACGCCTTGGTGGACGTGCAGTCGCTTTCCAGTATTAGCACTATGTCTGAAACAGGTCGATTCATGATGTTTAGAAAGAAGGAAGAGGCAGTGTACAATCAATTACATTTAGGGCTGGGAGTGTTATCGCGCTTGCCAAGCGTTCTATCTGCAGCAGCTTCTTGGTCTGTGTGGTCAGAGTTGGCGCATTGTTAGCGGAAATATTCATCCAGGGATGGAGGAAGCCATTGATGCACCTGTCGTGTAAAAAGGGCGACATGAGCTGGAAACAGTGTCTTCTCAAGGAAAGCGTAGTTATTCTTGCAATGGCTGAGCTGCCTAATGGTGAATGATTGAATCAATGCTATCAGCGTCAGAATCAGTGCGACTGCAGTCCGGTTAATGCTAGCCAATAAGCATCTGGATATTTTTTCGTGAAGCATTTCAGCCCTTCAAAGCCTCCCGAGTGGGAACAGGATTTTCAGCGAAATCCAGATCTTGGTTATGAGCCAGAAGGTTCTTTCCACACGATTCGGTGCCTTGAACACGGAGCGCCCAACCCCCTGATTCGTTGGCATTACCACGAAGAATACGAATTGCATCTGATTGTCAAAACCAGTGGTAAGCTCTTTGTTGGTGACTATATAGGCCAATTCAAACCCGGTAATCTAGTCATCACTGGCCCTAGGCTGCCCCATAACTGGATATCCACTGACATGCTAGAGCCTGGGGTTGAAATCAGGGATCGTGTGATTCTGTTTCCCGACAAGCCTATTCGACATGCGAGTAAAGTGTTACCTGAATTAGGTGAGACCATGCCCCTTTTGGATCGGGCTCGGTACGGCGTTGAGTTTTATGGGATGGGGGAATTGGCTGGGAAGTACATGGATCGAATTAAAGGATCAACGGGTCTGATTAGATTCAGTATTTTTCTACAGCTACTTTCAACCCTAGCGGTTCACCAAGACTATCAACTGTTATCCAGCCGGCAGCTCCAAAGCTATGACGATGACGCTTCCCTCCAGCAAATCAGCGAAGTAGTGGATTTTGTCACGGGTAACTATTCATCTCAGTTCACCATGGCGGATCTTGCTCGCCGCTGGAAGATGACAGAAAGCCAGTTCTCTCGATATTTTCGACGTGCTACCGGTAATACGTTTACGAACTTTGTAAATCGAATTCGCATAAACAAAGCATGTCAAATGTTGATGGAGTCTGATCGATATATCAGCACAATCTGCTTTGAGGTCGGTTTCAACAATGTTGCAAATTTTAATCGGCGTTTCATGGAAATTAAAGGCATGACGCCGAGTAATTACCGACGGCTAAGCTGTTCTCGATTCGACTAATTTTCGATGATCTGTATTTCCAATAACCTTGCTCAGAAATCAACCCTAGGTGGTCAAATGTTTATAGTTTGCGGCGAAGCGCTGTTTGATGTCTTTATTAACGATAGTGTGCCTCTGCATGCAACGTCTGTGCCATTCGAAGCAAAGGTGGGCGGTTCTCCGTTCAACGTTGCCATTGGTCTTTCGCGACTTGGGAACAACGCCGCATTGGTCACTGGTGTCTCAACGGATTTACTTGGTGATCGTCTGATCAATGTGCTGGATGCGGAGAACGTATCGACCCAATTTGTTAGTCGTAAGCAGGCACCGACAACCTTGGGGTTCGTTCAGCATAATCGAAATGGCGCACCAGATTATGTGTTTTATGGCGAAGGCGCGGCTGATCGATCAGTTGAGCTTGGTGACGTCGAGAAAGATTTCTCTGCAGCTCGTTGCCTCCATTTCGGTTCATACTCAATTGTTGTGCCCCCTACCGCAGATTCATTTTATGCCCTTGCCGCTAGAGAGGCGGGAAAGCGAATAATTTCGCTTGATCCCAATATTCGCCCGACGGTAGAAGAAGACCTTGAGATCTGGCGTAGTAGGATACAGAAGTTCATCGAATTCGTCGATGTGATCAAACTAAGCGACGAGGATATGTCCTTGTTGTATCCAGATAAACAGCCTGACGACGTACTTGATCAATGGTTATCTCAGGGTGTGAAATTAGCGGTATTGACTCGAGGGTCTGATGGTGCAACGCTATTGAGTGTTAAAGACCGAGTTAATGTGTCTTCACCGAAGACGGATGTGGTTGATACCGTTGGAGCGGGGGATACGTTTCAGGCGCTACTGCTGGACCGCCTAGTTGAACTTGATATGAACGACCAGGGGCGGTGGGATGAACAATTGGACGCTGATTGTTTGCACGCTATCGGTAGTCTTGCGGCAACTGCTGCTAGTATTACCTGCTCAAGGGTTGGTGCTGATTTACCGACTCGCCAGGAAATCGAGACAACAGTTAGTAAAACGAGGACGCGCGTTGGATAGGCCTTTAGGCTTGTAAGTCTTTAGGTTGTCTTCTGGGTGAGGTTTGATATTTGCTGTGAATTCACTCTTCTGTTAACCAAATTACCCTGTTTGTGTATGAATATAGAAAGCGATCGTTTGGTTGATATTTTTGATGGAGGCTCCGGCAGCACCACTTTTATTGCTATCGGTGGTATGCACGGCAATGAACCGGCTGGAGTAGTGGCGATGGAGCGCCTCATTGGGTTACTAAATAATGCTCAATCCAAGGGAGATGCGGTCCGATTTCCGACGTTGGTTGCAGTAAAGGGAAACGTGACGGCGCTGAAAAAACAAACAAGACAGATTAATGAAGATCTAAATCGAACCCTGACACCCCAACGCGTGAAGGACGCTTTTAGTCATCCTGATGATGGTCAGGTCGAGAATAGGGAAATCAGGGGATTGGTATCAGCGGTTCGATCAGTGATTGGGCACTTTCGCCCATCTAGGGTCGTTGTCATTGATCTGCACACAACCACTGCCACAGGTGGTTGTTTTGCGGTGACATCGCCAGACTCCGAGAGTGAACGAATCGCCAATACATTAGGAGCCCCGGTGGTGCGTGGGATTGTCTCGGATGTAAAAGGGATGACCTTAAGCTATTTTACAAAGGACAATTTGGGTGTAGAGACAACAACCGTTATTTTCGAGTCAGGACAGCACGAAGCCCCGGCATCGATTGACGCAGCGATCATGGCGTTAATCAACTGCATCAAGTCGTTTGGTTTTCGTATTCCCGAAAACGTCCAGCAGCAGTATCAAGGAACCTTGGCGGTAGAAAGCAATGCACCTTTTCAAGTTGTGGAATTGGTCCATACGCACTACACCGCTAAGGACGATGGATTCAAGATGAAGCCTGGATACAAAAACTTCCACCCAGTGAAACGGGGAGAGTTGCTTGCCACGGACAAGTCGGGTGATATTCGTAGTTCAGTTGATGGTATGGTGTTGATGCCCCGCTACTTGCAGGACGGCATCGAAGGTTTTTTTCTAGTACAGGCCGCTCACCCGATAACGGATGAGCTCTGAGGTAATTATGTCTGTTTATCAGACATAAGGAAGCGCTATCAATTTTTGCGCTTAGTGCGGCAATTTGCGCCCCATGTCTTAGCGATAATCATAGGTCATTATGAAAAATTAAGCTATTGTGTGATGCGATCCGCAATCGCGAGAACGCGGTACATGTCCCGCAGAACTGGTTTTTCGATCAGCTTTCCATCAATGACAACAAGCCCGGTATCCGCTTCTTCGAAGGTTTTTATGATTCGACGTGCGCGAGCAATCTCGCTTTCGTTCGGGGTGAAAACATCATTCAGTGCGGCAATTTGCTTGGGATGAATAGACCCTTTTCCAGAGAATCCCAATGACTTGGCTTGCTGGGCTGCGACTACCATGCCTGCGTGATCAGTGAGGTCGAGATAGGGTACATCAATGACATCAAGCCCGGCCGCGGCGGCTGCATGTACGACACGAGAACGGGCATAAAGTAGCGGTTCCCAAGCGTTGTCACAACGCAGCTCGGCAGCCATGTCCACGCCACCAAAAAACAATGCGTCTATTCGAGAGCTACAGTGGGCGATATCAAAAGCCGCTTCGAGACCTGGGTTAGTTTCGATGATAATGTGCAAGCGTGTGCTGTGGCCACGTTCACTTAGCAGATTGTCTAGTAATATAACCTCATCCGGTGTGCGAACCTTGGGTAGCATTAATTGTAGAAGTTTATTTGACCCATATTTTTACCTGTCTCAAAAACACATTCTTCCCTCAAGCATGCTAACCGTAAGAAACAATTGCGGACACCCACTAAAAGGTTAAAACTATGCAATTTTCTTGATGTTTTTCGTGGGTGTCTACAGTGCGTTCCTTAAGATTTGCTCAATTGTTGCGTGTCCTGAATTCTCTACTGAATTCTCTACTGCAAGGAGAGCTCTTGGAGTTTCCTTTTAGCTTCTTCATAAACGGGGTCTCTAGGAAAAAGTGAATCCAACACCGCCATATAGTCTACTCGAGCAAGGTGGTGCTTACCACTTAGCTGATACAACTTTCCGCGTTCTAAGAAAGCTTCAGCTGAGAAGTTATTTGATGCCGAGATCACTTTATTAAAACTGCGGAGGGCGCGTTTGCTTCTACCGTTGGAACGCCAAAGTTTGCCCATTTCTATATGAGCAATCGCATAATCATAGCTGTCCGGCGACAACTTATTTTTACTCAAAAAAGCCTTAAGCTCGGAAAGCGCAAGTCCAATGTCCCCACGCAACCGAAACGTACGCACCTTTGCAATGATGAATGGTGTTACATCCTCTTTAATGGCCACACGCGCTCTTTCAATATCTGTTAACGCTTCCTCAAATGCTTCTGCATTTTGATGCACTCGAATTATACTCTCCCACGATGAGGTAGCGTTAGATAGCTTTGAAATCAGCCCATTTGCGTAGCGTAACGCTGAATTATTGTCTTTCTGGAAAAGGAAAATATTAATCAATTGATGGTAGCAGTAAAAAACGCTAGGGTCAGATAGCATGTAGTCAGGATAGGTGTCCTCGATAGGAGAATTACTTTCGATCACATTCTTACAGACTTCAATAGCGCCGTTGGAATCACCTCCGATAAATAGCAATAGCGACTTTTGATATTGCGCATAAAGATCATGGGGCACTATTTCAAGGATTGTCTCCGTATCTTTAAGTGCTCTTTCGTAATCCCGAGACAAGAAGTAAGTATGAGCCCTTAGGGCTAATGACTGAGGATTTCGGGATATTTCCGGAGATACTTCGTTTAGCCACTCAATAACCGTACTGTATTGTTTTTTAGAAAGGAGGTCAGAAAAGTGCTTAAAATCGATCTGATTACCCCACGTAACTCCAGCCATTGCGAAAGCGCCAAGAATGGCTGTAAATCGGACTATTTGAAATAATATATTCATAATGAACTTCAGCATTGATTATCAGCAATGTTTCCTTATACCTCCACCAAAAAAATCACCATCCATGCGGCCCAGCACTACTATCTGCTCCACCAGTGCTACTTGCACTACCACCGTATGTGCCTGAAGGATCATTGCCGATGTTTCCAGCGGGGCCAATACCAGTACCATTTGCAGCTACACTACCCGCTCCTGATACACCGACACCTGCAGGCCCTCCACTGAATGATCCCGGTGGGTCATTACCAAAAAAACCACTCGGCCCGATTGCCGTTCCATTTGCCGCAAGTCCCCCAGCCCCATAGTTTCCCAGTCCACCATAGCCTTTTCCACCAAATCTAGTATCTGGCCGTGTTTCTAGCTGACTTCTTCGGATTTTATACCCTAGTTTTATATTATTAGCGTGTTTTGTTGTCGACTGTATCCCCGGAATTTTCGAAACCTCCTCAAAATTACCATTTCGGAAATCAACTTCTGCAGCATCAAATCCAATCTGCATTGAGTCTAGATCAGATGGGCCCACGGGAAGAGTCGCCGTATTGCCTCCACTAAAAATTTCATCTCCATTCGACGATTTCAACCCTCCGTTAATTCCAGTAGATACTTGCCCGGTTACTCTTCTCAGTTCGATGTTATCGAGCCCAGAGTAATCTGTGGAAAGGATTAAAGAGGAGTCATTATAGCCTGCTATTCTAGTAGAGGTTACCTTACCGACAACTCGGTTTTGATTGATACTATACACATCAATATCCAAGGTCGTAGCAACCCTTAAGTCATGTTGACTAAACAACGTATCACTATCTTGATGCGTATGGTACACGCCCTTGGGATTGATCAAATCAGGCACAGGAATGGTGATGTCGTGTTCATTGCCAACAGTCAGGCTCAATCCCGTTCCCCCATTGGTATTCTGAAATACCAATCCACCGTATTCACGATTGGTTTGTGAGGACAGAGGTAAAATGTGTTTCAGAAAATCATTCACCACGGCATCCTGAGTGAGATTTGGATTGGCGTGCTCAAACAAGAAGGATTGACCGGGCGTGCTTTGATCGGGCTCTGGCACGCCTCCCAGGTTCCATTGACCATCAGGAATTACATAGACCCCCGTAGCATGAGGGTTAAACCCATTGTTGTAGTAGTTGAAGCTGAAGGTAGCGACCTCCCCCGGTGCCAGTATCCCTCCAAACCCAGTGCCGTACGAGTAAGGGGAGCTGACGTGGGACTGAGCAGGTGCATCAAAATGCCCCGTTCCTCCCGACACCAGTCCCGAGTTAAACGAACCCGGCAAACCAGAACCCGGTAAGTCATAGTTATGAACGGCTACTCCGTAGGTGCCTTGAGCCACATTGCCTGACAATTCGGTTCTTTCTGAACCCGGCGCAGTATTCAAGGTTGCGGTTGCGCTTCCCATGCTGTATTGCACCGATTGTTGATGATGAAATGTGACATTCGGCCCTGCCCCTAATGGAGCAGCCGTGACAGGATTACCATCTGGGCCTGATGCCAGAAAAGGGCCCGCATTGGTGGGTAATGATACGTGTTGGTTCAAATCCGGCGCACCAGCATAGCCCGTTCCCACGGTTAAAGAGGCAGAACCACTTGGCGGAGCTCCTTGGGTTGGATTATTCGGATACGATCCGTGTAAGCAATTGTGTGAATGTATACTGCAGCCTGCATAGGTGGTATTCGTACTAATCATCCACGATGAAGCAAAGAGTACCACAATGGCGCTCTTGATCCGTTGATGATTGATACTCATTGTCATGGGGAAACTGAACGATCCGAAATACCTTTACAGATTCTATTCACGCTGCTGATCCCGTTTGATTTTCGCCATTCCCAAGTCTTTAAAATCAACCAGTAGTCCATCTTGCAACGGATGGTGCTTCATCCTCTTTGTCTTACGGTTAATCGGTCCAATCCACACTAGGTACTTTTCATCGTAGACTGCTTCATAACCACCGGTCTGTGGCAGCATCAGTAGCGCCTTGTCCTCCAGGTCAATAGCGAACACTTCCAGCACTGTTTGAACTTTCACCTGTTCCTTATTGTAAATCAGCGTGTCCATTCTTGATCGTATTGAGCCGAAAACATCCACATTCACCGTAACAATGGCCTCAATGTTCGGGTTTTCAGGGTCCAATGTGACATCCACATCATTGAGGTAGAAATAACTGAACACAATGCTACGAAGCAGGCCAATGTCAGAGATGGGGACATTATAGTTCTGATAACGGCCGGCACCACGGTATTCAATTCCCGCATTCCCTTCATACCCTGTTCCGCTGGTTTGTGTGCGGCGCTCGGCGGCTTCAGGTGATAAGGTCTGGGTAGTGGTATTACTTTGTTGTGCGATCCGGGTGCCGGATGATCCTTGAGTTGAGGCGACGGTGTCGGTGGTCGCGCCCGATTGGGTTGTCGTGGTGCCGCCTGTGGTCGTGGTGTTGTTATTTGTGCTGCTATTATTCGTATTTGTCGTGGTTGAAGTAGAGAACCCTGCGTTGGTATTCGCAGAAGAATCAGCCGCTTGTTGACTGGTGGATGGTGCCTGAACTTTCAAGGTCGAAGATATCAAACCGGCTGGTTTGGCTAGTGACAGGGCTTGATTCTGTGACACCCTGTAATCCAAACAGCAATGCTCCCCGACCCCCGGCAATGTCTCCAGCGCCTTGATCATTGACTGAGGTTAGCTGGATGAACACGGTCTTTCCCTGCAATTGAGTAAGGTCGATTTGCTTGATGGCACCACGAATGGTGGCGGAGACCAGTCGCTGTTCAATCGCAAACCGTTTCCCGCCGCCGTGGCTGGGAATACCTGTCAATGTGCCACAGCCCATGATACTGATCGACAGGCCAGCTAAAAATATCATTCTCAATGACTTGACACTCATCAAACGGTAGCCCATCTATCTCCACTCTCATTAGATATCTGTATTCAACTTCCCAAGGTACTTGAGTGAAGGTATTGTAAATACTACTTAAGGATGAAATAACTAAATTCTAACAAAAAATGTCGGACTGTTTTTGAGCTTCTCCGTCTTGTGGTTATAAGCCCAAGTGGTACTGATCTGGGAATACCTCAGCGCTGATTGTACGTCTTCAATGGCCGCCCCGTTCGAATAACCGGGACAGATCTATTTAGCCCAAAATGTTCTGCAAACAAGTGGCTAATTACTTTCACCTCGCCTCGAACACCTCACCTAAAAGATCAAGGCAATTCCTTAACTGAATGTGGATCGATTGAATAAGGATACACCGTATCAAGGAATCCCGGGGTAGTGTACCCTGAGGTCTGTAATTTATTTCTTTAGCGATGTTCGTTTGGCTTAGGCGAAGTGAGCGTAGCGAACGAAGCCAAAGCCGGTTTTTCTGGATTAGGTGTTGAATGTTGAGCCATCA
>WLWV01000067.1 GCA_012103395.1 Gammaproteobacteria bacterium | reverse complement strand
ACGGCGAACCCGGATTGTCCGGGTCTTCCCGAACGACGCATCTTTACTCAGGCTTGTCAGTGCCATTCTCGTCGAGATTGACGATGAATGGAGCAATGCCGACAAGCGATATATCGTGTGGAACGACAATAATGACTCAAACTAAACCGAAGTTACAGACGTAGGGTTGCACAATCCACCAAGCTTGTAGCCAGCGACTCATTACGCTAATTCGCAATCAATACTTCCTCTGGTTGATGCTTGCGATTCCCGCGTATCCACTATTGTTGGAAATGATCTACGATGACCAACATTACCCCGAACTCATGCATACCACGGGCACCTTCTCCGCCCATTTGCTGGTCATTACCCTCGCCATCACACCCCTTCGGTTTCTCACCAAAAACTGGCCTGCCGCATCGAGCACCATCGTCTGGTTGGTCAGAAGACGCCGCTATTTTGGTGTCACAAGCTTCATCTACGCGGCCCTACATACTCTGCTTTACCTCCACGACACTTGGGATTTCAACGAAGTGCTCATCCACTCACTAAGGCCAGAAATGGCAGTGGGTTGGATCGGATTTCTGATTTTGATTCCACTGGCGTTGACCTCCAACAATGCTGCAGTCCATAAAATGGGGCGATCATGGAAGACACTGCAACGATTTTCCTATCTCGCTGCGATTTGCGTTTTTCTTCACTGGGTTCTATTTGATTTTTTGCTCGCAGAAGTCCTTTTTTGGTTTCTATCCTTAACCGGCCTCCAGCTATATCGAATTGGGCGTCGATATATTTTTGTTCGAGAAAAGCCATGCTAACAACAGGCTTCTCTAACACTCACACAAACAAACCGAGAAAACCCAGGGCGGCCCACTAGTTTCGGGGGAGTTCAATCCTTGGTGTTTTGAATTCGCCTTGCGCTTTTGGTACAAAATCAAGATCATCGTGAGCAGCCATTAGAAGCACAAGAACCCGGGGCTTTACCTCAGCTTAGGCCATGGCTTTTTTACGCTGACGATCCAAAAAGCGTTGATGAGATTCTTTTGTACCGTCGTGAAAAGAACCTGTCCATTGATCCCATGGTGTTTCCAAACCACCATAGTTGCATTCGAAGTAACGATGGTGCATCTGATGATGGAATGTTCCCAATGGTAGAATCACCTTATCGTTAAAGGTAATACCCTGATAACCAGCGTGAGTGGTGGCTGCGGACAAGGTAAAATATTGTAAATGGAACATGATCAGAAGCGGATTTGACGGAATGATAAAGTGAATCAATACCGTACTCAGATAGATCAGATGCTCCCCTGGGTGCATCGACAATCCAGACCAAGGACCCACATTAGTATTACGATGGTGCAACGCATGAATACGTTTATAAAGTGGTGACCAATGAATCAGTCGGTGTATCAGGAAAAAGTGGGTGGTCTCCCACATGGGTAGTAAGAAAATGATCAACACCAGCCAAGCCATATCTTCTGGCAATGAGAGCGCCGGGGCATAACCATTCGCGAGCGCCCATAACATCACCACTTCATAAGCCGTCCAGATCGTCACGCCACTGGCCAAAGACCAAAACATGTTATCTCGCACCTGAGACCGAAACGTAAATGCACCTTTATTGGTAGCCAAAGGCCGAGCGTCATAACGACGTTCGTTACCCTGACGTTTCAGAATATAGAGGTAGAAATGTAACCCCCCAGCAACCAGAATCATTAACGCAAGATTACGTAAATAGACAAGTCCAATCCAATCTAAAGAAAATTCACGACAGTGTTCAGCTGATGGGCTTAAACAAATCCAACAAAAAACTGAAAGGCCAAGAATGATCAGCCGCTCGGAAACCGGAAACCACCCACCAATCATCCACTTTAGTATCGCAACAACATCAATCGGCCAGCGAAAATAGGGTGAAGCTTGTAGCGGCAATGGTGGCATAAAATTCCATTGGCTATTCCCTCGCTTAGGGTTTGGTTTCGTTTTGGGCTGCTCACCAGATGATGCTTGCATTTTCTATTTCACATTACTGAGATTTAAAAACAAACGATATCCTGACAATATACCTCATACTAATGAATCACAACAGATCGAGGATTAGTAGTGTGTTCTGATAGGATGACTTGCCACACGCCGTTTTTGCATTGGTTGTTTGTTATCGATTATGTTGACTACGCTTCCCCACAAAGAAACGAGAAAGCACTCCCCAACGTCTAACCCAACCTGACACCATACTCGATAACGGCCCGCCCCTGATCCTTATCTTGGCCTGCACGCAGTCGTCAACTTTTTTCACTTTGGGTCTCTGCTCCCTCTTTCAATTGCGATCCCCGAGGAAATTCCGATAAGGAGCGCAAAAGCACCGAAGCCAACCAAGGCCTCGATGACAGCGATCACCTCGGCGATGGTGTTTGCTGGAACTAGGTTTCCATAGCCCAAAGTGGTGAATGTCACAGCGCTGAAGTAAAAGTGTTTCCAGACTCCAGTTATCACAGCTTGATTACTGTCCACCAAATTTCCAAAAATCATGTACACACAGGCAAACAGGCATATCCAGTGCAACATCATGAAAAAAACAGTAATCGTGAAGGTCGTGAACCCAATGGTTCGACTTTGAACCATTTGTATCAAATCCAGCGCTGGTTCTAAGGGGTTGCTCCGTAAAAATAATATCGGAAATATCAGCGCCCAAATCAAAAATATCCAAGGGCTGATCAAAGCGGTGGGGAAAAATAGGCCGAAATTACAGATATTGAACCAGAACAAAAACCTGTTTCTGTTCTTTCCGTCCTTACCAACCCATTTTAGAAAGCTCGTCACGACGCTAAACCGACGCAACCATGCGATCGGTCTTTTGATCCTTGACTGAAAATTCGCCATACCCGCTATTCCTTCTATTTGTCAGACTGTGATAGCGATAGAAGACTGGATAACTAGGGAACCTGTGAGTTCATCTACGAGTCACCACCGAATTACTACAGTGGGTGGAGGCCAGACAACCGAGACCGTCGGTGATGGATGATTTGATAGCGGTGCATTCAGGCATCACGATCAAAACAACGCTACTGAAAGTTGGCTCCCACTTACAACAAACTCCTTTTATCGAAATCCAAAAAACCCTATCCGCACTTACTGTCCCCGCAGTTCAGGCATGTCATACAACCGTCCATCATGATGCTGGCGATGACATTGCATTTTCGACAGAGGGACGAACCCGCTGGAAAGGAAGAATCTTCATTGGGCACATTGCCATTGGTGGCGGCTTGTTTTTCATTATATTCTCGGCGTTTTTGATCCACTAGCGCCTGTTGATGTTCATCGAGGTTGTTGTCGATGATCATACCAATCATTTTCAAGTGGGATTCAATGGCTTCACCAATTTCAGCGACCAAAGAAGGCATGAACCTTCCACCTCTTTTAAAATAGCCACCCTTAGGATCAAAAACACTTTTGAGCTCATCGACCAAAAAGGTCACATCCCCCCCTTTACGAAATACGGCAGAAATGATCAGTGTTAGGCCAGAGATCCACTGATAGTGATCCATATTTTTTGAATTGATGAAGATTTCAAACGGCCGACGTTTTTCATAAGGCGTACCCGGATTGAGCAACATATCGTTGATGGTGATGTAAAACGCATGTTCCGATATCGGGGTTTTAATTTTATAAGTGCTACCGACCAACATCTCCGGCCTAACCACTTTTTCATGCATCTGAACAATGGTCGCCGATCCTTCGTCGGTGTTAAGCGATTCGGTCACCGCCGGAACAACTGAGTCTGCCTTGCTATTATCCTCAGACTGCGTTGGTTTGATCACGTCATACCCGACAATTTTCTTTTCTATTTTTATGCTCATAACCGCTATCTTTTCTTAATACTTGTCTTTCTTACACTTTTTTACCGACAATGCTGTCGATTACTCAAGGAGACGAACTTAAACTTACATCCAATTGATACCCAAAGAAGGAAAAGAAGAGCGGCGCTTTCTAAGGGCTGAGTTTCGAACCTAGAAACGCCCGTAATACCCTTCTTTCAAGGCATCAAATAAATTCGCTGCGCTATGGATTTCACCATCATATTCGATTTCTTCATTTCCCTTGACCTCAACGATCTCACCATTTTCCAAGGTGAATTTATACATCGTGTTCTCAAGATCTTCCGCCTTGACTAAAACGCCTTGAAAAACTTCTGGATTGAAACGAAATGTCGTACACCCTTTTAGCCCTTTTTCCCACGCGTATTGATAAATGTCCTGAAATTCTTCGAAGGGGAAGTCAGTTGGCACGTTTGCGGTTTTCGAGATGGAAGAGTCAATCCACTTTTGCGCCGCAGCCTGAACGTCCACGTGTTGCTTCGGCTTAATGTCATTTGCACTGATAAAGTAATCTGGAAGCTGGCTCTCTGCTTCCTGTGAGAATGGCTTAGCCTTTGGGTTGATGAGGTGGCGATAGGCCAACAACTCATAAGAGAAGACATCTACTTTTTCTTTGGATTTTTTCCCCTCTCGAATCACATTACGACTGTACATATGAGCGAAGGACGGCTCGATGCCATTACTAACATTATTCGCTAAGGACAAGCTAATGGTGCCGGTTGGTGCGATCGACGTATGATGGGTATATCGGCAACCTTTTTCAGCCACAGCGTCCTGCAATGCCTTAGGAAACTGCTGCATATATCGGCTGTAACGCCCCATTAGCACAGCGCCTTTAATTCTATCTCCCACTTTGTAGCCGTCCGCCGCCATTTCTGGTCGTTGGGATAACATTTCGATGGTTACTGCGTACTCTTTCGCAAGAGTCGGAGCAATCCCTTTTTCCTCAGCAAGTTCGATACCAACTTCCCAACCCACGGTGGCCATTTCCTTAGCAACTCGCTCGGTGAAAACCAGCGATTGCTGATCGCCATATCTCATCTGCAACATGGTTAACGTCGACCCTAATCCCAAGAATCCCATACCGTGGCGACGTTTGGCTGCAATTTCGCTTCGCTGCTGCTCCAATGGTAGGCCGTTCACTTCGACCACATTATCCAGCATACGGGAAAATACGCCCACAACCTCTCGGTATTTGTCCCAGTTAAAACGCGCTTCATTGGTAAATGGGTTTTCCACGAATCGGGTCAGATTGACTGAACCCAATAAACACGCCCCATGGGGTGGAAGGGGTTGTTCACCACAGGGGTTGGTTGCACGAACGTTCTCGCAAAACCAATTATTGTTCATCTCGTTAATACGATCAACCAGAATAAAGCCGGGCTCAGCATAGTCATAAGTCGAATTCATGATCAAATTCCATAGTCGCTTCGCTGGAATCGTGCTGTACACGCGACAGGCGGTTTGACCCATGTCATTCGTCATATAACTGTGGTTGTCAGACCAAGTTCGCCAAACGATCTCATATTCCCCACTATCAATTTCATGGGGCGCCGCAGGAAACGATAATTTCCATTCGGCCTCGTCTTTAACTGCCTGCATGAACTCATCTGTTATCAGGCAGGATAGATTAAACTGTCTAAGCCGGCCGTCTTCACGTTTGGCACGCACAAACTCCACAATGTCTGGATGAGAGATATCGAATGTTCCCATTTGCGCTCCCCGACGACCGCCGGCGGAAGAAACGGTAAAACACATGGAATCGAAAATATCCATAAAGGAAAGTGGGCCAGACGTATAAGCACCGGCACCACTGACGAACGCACCTTTGGGCCGCAGGGTAGAGAATTCATAGCCGATTCCACAGCCTGCTTTCAACGTCAAGCCTGCCTCATGAACAGCCGCGAGCACGCCATCCATGGAATCCGGAATGGTGCTTGAGACCGTGCAATTAATGGTACTGGTAGCGGGCTTGTGTTTATGCGCACCGGCATTGGAGGTAATACGTCCTGCGGGGATAGCACCGTTTTTTAACGCCCAGAGAAAACGGTCATACCATTGTTCGCGCTTTTCTGCGGTTTCTTCTACATCAGCCAATGATTTGGCAACCCGGGCATAAGTCGCTGTGATGTCGACATCAATGGGCTCCCCCTTCATGGTTTTTAGGCGGTACTTTTTGTCCCAAATATCCAGGGAAGCTGGCTGAAGGGCGATCCCTTCCAAGTCATTACCACCATCAGCGTTGTGGGCTGCATTGGCCACTTTCATGCATTCTTCCTCTATCTGTCATTTCGGGCCAAACAAATATCCGAAAATGGAATTCTGCATGGCCTTAGCTATCTTTTTGAGGTATCTCTTTTGTGAACATCCTTGATCAGGATACCTATCTGGCAGAAGATTTCTAGAAACCCGCTTCTGGGTGTCCTAGAAATTCCATCAATGATCTTAATCCCTAGATTTAGCTGGTCCTTTTCCAAAATATCTGGAATTATTCTTGCTTATTTTGCCAAACCACTGATTTGTACAGCTTTTTTCTATTTGAGGGAAAAACTATATGTAGTGGCGAATGCGCAATGCTATACCCAATATAGGCGGTTAGTCAAAATTATTTTCGATTCCCTTCTATTTCAAACAGTTAGATGACCAAGCAAAACTCCTTTGTGAAAGATATTTAAAAATTGCACTTTAAGTTTAATCATAATCACTAAGTTTGCCTCTCAGAATCGGATAATTGGAGTAAAAAACATCGCCAAACTGTCGATGGAAGTATCCTAGTTCCTTAATGTCGCACCCAGAACACTAACCGACTTTCATTCCAATCGCGGTTTTTGAAAAATAGGATGCCGGCGGGCAAGTAGCAGAAGTTTACTGGATTAGAGGCAACACGCGGCTCGGCAAAAGACGATTCAGACAATCGGTATGACCAAGAGGACAAGTACGTTTAAAACAGGGTCGACAGTCGAGGTCTAAATTCAATCGATGACCACGATCTGTCAATGGAGGAGTGAACTGATCCGATGAAGAACCATAAATTGCGATAACCTGAGAACCAACAGCGGCGGCCACGTGCATCAGACCCGAATCGTTTGTCACGACCCATTTCGCCATTGACATCAAATCAATGGCTTCTCCTAGTGAGGTTTTACCCGTAAAGTCATGGCAACCATTGCCACTGAACCGGTTTATTTCTGCGGCAATAACCTGATCTTTATTTGACCCAAATAGCCAGACTTGCCAACCATCCGATATTTTGGTTTTAGCCACCTGGGCGAAGTGTTCCGCAGGCCATTGTTTTGCCGGTCCATACTCAGCACCGGGGCATAATGCTAGTATCGGTTTATCAAGGGTTAAACCAAAGCTTGAAAGGGTATTGTCAACTTGCTCGTGATTCACCTTCAAAGACGGCTTAGGCGGAGCCTGTAAGGCTTTCTGATTCATGATATCAGATGATGACAAGTTGCCAGATAACCCAAGATAGAGGTATCGTTGGACATTCAACGGCAAGTCTTCTGGTAGCAACTTTCGCACGTCATTGAGCAACCCCCAACGTTGTTCACCCACAAACCCCGTGCGCAATGGAATTCGGGCTAACCACGGAATCAATGCTGATTTCAGAGAACCGGGTAACACAATGGCTTGATCGAAATTGGATTTTCGGAGCTGCGTTGCCAACTGGTAACGTATACCGAGCTGTAGTTTCTTATGACCAACGGGCATCGTAACAACGTGACTTACTTCTGGCATTCGCGCCAACACCGGCTCACTCCAGCCTGGCGCCAGTACAGTGATCTCGACGTTAGAATGTAAATTTTCAGCTTGAATCTTTAATAGGCTGAACAAGCTTTGCGCCATCACCATGTCTCCAACCCACGATGGCCCGATAATCAATATACGCTTGTCTTTGGGCACAATTATCCCCGAAAATCACACTGAGAACGCCAGAGAACAAAAAATCGCCCACCTCTACGGTAAAAATGGGCGATTAAAAACAGAGAACAGAAGTCTGTATCTATTTGATTTAATGAGAATATTTCACAGGCCCATTGAGAACATACACTGTGCCACAATACGGACAAGCCTCTTCGCCGCTACTTTCAATGGGCAAATAGACCTTTGGATGAGAATCCCATAAACGCTTGTCCGGCATAGGGCAATGCAAAGGCAAATCTGCCGCCGTTACTTCAACCCGTTGACTTGCATTGGGTTGGTCTGAGTCTTGTTGTTTGTTTTCTACTTTCATCTGGCTTGAATAATCAAATCAATAACACACTAACCTTATACGTAGGTCAGCCAGCTTTCGTATTCTGGAATACGACCATGGACTGCATCAAAGAATCGACTTTGAATTTTTTTGGTGATGGGACCACGCCCACCTGCACCAATTTGGCGATTATCCAGTTCACGAATGGGGGTGACTTCCGCAGCAGTGCCGGTGAAGAAAGCTTCATCTGCGATATAAACTTCATCTCGGGTGATCCGCTTTTCCACTAATTTCAATCCCTCGTCTTCGATCAACTGCACTGCTGTGTTTCGGGTAATCCCATCCAGCGCTGATGTAAGATCAGGGGTGTAAACCACGCCGTCTCGGATAATGAATAGGTTTTCTCCACTTCCTTCCATCACAAAACCACTGGTGTCCAGCAACAGCGCTTCATCGTAGCCCGTATCAATCGCTTCCTGCAATGCCAACATGGAGTTAATGTAGTGGCCATTTGCTTTTGCCCGACACATACTGACGTTTACGTGATGACGAGTGTAAGAAGAAACCCGCACGCGAATACCCTTTTCCATGTTTTCTTCGCCGAGATAAGAACCCCATTCCCAGGCTGATACTGATAGATGAGCTTTTAAGTTATCCGCTCTGAGGCCCATCCCCTCTGATCCAAAAAAGGCCATGGGTCGAAGATAAGCCGACTCCAGACCGTTTTGTTTGACCACGTCAATTTGAGCCTGAGAAATCGTTTCTGCATCAAAGGGAATTTTCATTCCAAGGATATGGGCAGAGTTTAGTAACCGGCGGGTATGCTCAGGCAAACGAAAAATGGCCGTACCTTTTTCAGCGTGATAGGCCCGAACCCCTTCAAATACGCCTAAACCATAGTGCAAGGTATGGGTCAAAACATGGACTTTCGCGTCCCGCCAGGGAACCATTTCTCCATCCATCCAAATGACGCCGTCACGATCACTAAATGACATTTTTTTACTCCAGATTAGGGTTAAGTATCACATCATCCAATAACTGATGAACGACATGATTTATATATTATCTGATCTCTGCTAAGCAGAAACCGTGTTTTACTCAATTTCGATGGATCGACATCTAAGCCGACACAGCGCGAGACAATCGTCTTGCGCAACCACTTTGGCTGACAGGGTTTTTCGAGATCGATAAATAATTCACATCGATGCCATTGTCAACTGAAAGTCGTGGTCCATATTGATTTTATTGCCACCCTTTCCTCTTCCACTTCTTCCCATGGCACCAGAACCGGTGTATCCATCAGTTTCAAATCCAAAGATTGGCGCAAGTAGGTTCGATAAACACGAACCAAGGTTTCGCCAACTCCCTCAGGGATTATCTCATATTTAACCAACGCCATGATTGTGTGGGTGGTCGTTCTCGGTGCGGCGAGCTTCGGAACATCATGAGCGTTTCGCAAGATCCAGTATTGCAGCAGAAACTCAATGTCAACAATTCCGCCTTTATCGAGTTTGATGTCGTAGCTCGTGTCGGTGGACTGACAATTCACATCGATCATTTTTTGCCTCATGGATATGACATCCTGCTTTAGCTGATCCGGGTCCCTTTTTAAACACAGAATACGTGCCCTGGCCGCTTCAAATCCAGCGATAAACGCTTCATCTCCCACCACGGCTTTGGCTCGAACCAATGCCTGGTGTTCCCATGTCCATGCACTGTTTAACTGATATTCGATAAACCCAGCAAGGGACGTGACCAGCGTTCCACTGCGCCCACTTGGTCTTAGACGCATATCCAATTCATACAGCGTCCCTGCCTGGGTTCGAGTGGTTAGTAAATGAATCAGCCGACGACTCACCCGGCTATAAAAGTACTCCGCCTCACCCGAATGCGCTGCTGCCTGATCACTTGCTTCCCCATCTTCGCTACCCAAGGCGTTTTCAAAACACACCACAATATCAAGATCCGAGTGATAACCCAGTTCTCCACTGGCAAATTTCCCATAAGCAATGACACCGGCAATGGTGTTGTCTACTCTTTGCTTCTTTTGGATCGCAACAATGGCTTGATGAAAACATTCTCCAAGCAGCGCTTCTGCCAGTTGGCTAAGTTCATAATGAATATCGTCCGCATCCAATCTGCCCAGAATATCTGCTGCTGCAACCCGCAAGACGTGGCCGTGATGAAATTCGCGCAATATATTAATTCTCGATTCATCGTCATCAGCATCCACCTGATCCAGTCGATATCTCAAGGATTCCTGAATGTTGACCTGCCCTTTTTCCAAGGGCTCATCAATTGGATTCAACAATTCATCCATCACCACTGGGTGTTGACCAATGTACCTTGCAATCCAGGGACTCGCGGCACACAAATGCAGCAATTGCTTTAACGCAATGGGGTTTTCAATCAGCAAACTCAAATACACTGACCGGCGGCCAATCGCCTCTACCACGGCAATAAATGCGGTCATCGCCCTCTCTGACTCACGATGAGTAATGGCCTGACGTAGTGCTAGTGGAATTAATCGATCAATACGATCACGCTCCATGTTGGAAAACATCTGGTATAAACGTCCTTGACTGAACTCCTTGAGCAGCAGGTAAGTAGAGTCGGGCTGGGCAAACCCAGCCGTGGTTAAACCATCTATTGCCATATCTCGATCGAGGATTCCACACCAGACATCCACCAGACTTTGGTTTATATCTCGTTGATTGTCATCAACGCAGTTAGCACCATTTGCTTTATCTTCCCCAGGAGATTCTAGGATTAGCTTAAATTGTTCATGGATATTTGTGCGGTGTAGATTGAGCTGCCTCAGATAGTCATCCCAATTCCCAAACCCCATACTCCACGCCAGTCTGAAACGATCCGCTTCCGAGGTAGGCAATTGTTGGGTTTGCCGATCTGCCACCATTTGTAGTCGATGTTCCGAATTTCTCAGAAACCGATACCCTTCGATGAGTAGCCGCTCCACGGAGAGGTCAATAACACCGAGATCCACCAGGGTTGGCATCGCCTGAAACAAAGAAGTGGTTTGTAATCTGTTTTCTCGGCCACCTCGAATAAGCTGATGGCTTTGTACAAGGAACTCGACTTCACGTATCCCACCCCAACCAAGTTTGATGTCATCATCAATTCCCTTCTTAGTTAGCTGGCGCCGAATCATTGCTTTCATTTCCCGAATAGAATCGAAAGCAGTAAAATCCAGATACTTGCGATAAACAAAGGGGCGCAGGATTTCAATAAGTTCGCTACCCAAGGCATCATCACCGGCAACGACCCGAGCCTTGATAAAAGCATAACGCTCCCATCCTCTCCCATGAGTTTGGTAATAGTGTTCCATCGCGTTGAAAGACAACACTAACGGACCACTCTCTCCGTTTGGACGTAACCGCATATCGGTTCGGAACACAAACCCATCCTGAGTCACCGGGTCCAGAGCGCAGACAATCTTTCTACCGAGCTTAATAAAAAACTCCTGATTACTGATGGACTTCTGATTTGAGGTTTCAGGTCGAGTTTCCCCGGCTTCGTCATAAGCAAAGATCAGGTCAATGTCCGAGGAATAGTTAAGCTCCACGCCACCCAACTTACCCATTCCCAATACCACCATCTTTGCTTGCTTATCACCGGTATCCAGCAGTGAGTCAGACAGGGGGGGGCCAAAACGCTTGATCAACCACTTTTCATGAAATTGCAACGATTGGTCGACACAAACATCCGCTAATGCCGACAGATCATTCATGGTTTCTTCTACCTCAGACTGGCCTCCCAAATCCCGCCAAGCGAGTCGAACCATTTCCCGGCGTCGGATTTTTCTAAGTGTTGAATGAAGTTGTGCTTCATCTTTGCTATCGCGGAGGCTCTCAGTCACGTACCGGGAAATCTCCCCCCTCCCCCGGGAACGATCAAGCTCACCTTGCTCCATGAGAGTCAATAGCAGCTCGGGATTGTGAATACAGCTATTGGCAACGAAGTCGCTGGCTAGCCAAACAGACGGCAAATCAGATCGCTCCTTACATCTTGCAAGCAGCGCCTCGGCCCAATCTGACTCTCTGGCGACCAGCGCTTCCTTAAACCTTAACCAAAGTACGTCAAATTGCTCCTGATGATCTGACAACAACACCTAGCCCTCAAAAACGATTACAGTAAACACACAGCGGTCATCATTTAATTATTTTAATCAGCTGACCCGTTTCTGGTTCCCCATCGGGGTACATGCCGTTTAGCAATCTCAACTGCTCTTCGGCGTACTGATTCAAATTGGACTTCTTGGCGAGCTTAGCGAAAGTATCTCCTTTGGCAGCGCGAACCAATGTTATCTTTTTCTCTGCCGCTAATTTCTTTTCACCCCATTTTACTTTTCGAATACTTTTTGCCGTTTCAAAAAAGGGTTGCTCTGGAAGTGGCCCTTTGGAAAACAATGAAAGCACATAAGCCCGGCCACCATGAAACACCGAAGCGACCCGAACCGGGCCTTGCCCAAAAGGTGTATTGGCATCTACCAATCCTGTGTAGCTTCTACGGTTAATCGATTGTCCATTAGCCAGCTTGGGGAATTTTCGCTTGAGGTACTGTGCTGAGGACTCATTCCTGTTTGGTTGGTCAATCTGAATGGTTAGGGCTGCCTGCCGATCTTCGCGCAATGCCACTAATTGGGTAGGTTGATTATCGAGTTTCCAATCACTTGGAAATTCGATCACCAAATCCAGTTCTTTGTGGTAGAAGCGATTGCCATGAATAATTCCCTGCTTTTCACTATCACCGAAGGTGGCGCCCTCAAGGTAACGTAAAAAGTCTTCTGGATCAGTTTCCTTTGCCGCGGGGTTTTTAAATTTGTCTGCGGCACGAATCACTTCCTGTAATCGCTGATCATTACGAGGGTGGGTAGAAAATACGCCGTGATAGACCCTAGGTGGTCTATTTTCATCTCGCGCTCTTTGCAATTCAAATTGTTCCTGATCTTTTAAAATACCCACCACACCCAACATTTTTTGAGGGTCGTAGCCGGTAATAGCGAGGTATTCTGCACCCAACCGATCGGCTTCCAGTTCGTGTCCTCGACCGTAACCCCGCACCAGTGCACTACTGAGTTGACCGGTAAGATCTGCCACGCCCTTACTTCCGGTGGCGATAGTCGCGATTGCCCCGAGAAGGCCGGCGGTGGTTTGAGCGCTGTGCTGTCTGACCCCATGCCTAGCGGTGACATGGCCAATCTCATGGCCCAATACCCCCGCTAGTTCTTCTTCATTGTTCATGTAAGCCATAATGCCTCTGGTGATATAGATATAGCCACCGGGCAATGCAAACGCATTCACTTGAGGAGAATCGAGCAACGTGAATCTGAAATCGAGGTGGCTGCGGTGGCTTTTTTTAGCCAGCTTTTGTCCAAGATCATTCACAAGCTTTTGCAGTGCTTCGTCATGATATACCGTGTATTGCTTAATGACCGATTCATGACTCTGAGCCCCAAGTTTGACTTCGCTTTCTTCGGACATCAACACAAAATCGGTGCCGCCGGTTACTGGGTTTGTGGCGCACCCCGTCAGAATACTTAATCCCAGAACAACGAGTCCAGTTTTTATCAGGTTAATCATCTTCATGCGATTCATTGTCTATCAATACTTCCAATTCAACTTACTTTAAGGATAATTCTCAACTCGCTCCATTATCGCACAATCGACCTTTATGTTGCCGAGAACAACGCTCAAGTGTCTCTGTACAAATCGGCGCCAATCAGATCACGATTACTTATGTCGTTAATCCGCATAGGAATAAACGTTGATTTGAACGATTAGTCATATAAACTAGAGGCCGTCAAAGTGCCGAACCCAATGACGTGAACGAGATCCCTGAATGGGAGACTGGCCTGTGACCTGACAAACGGCTAAATATGCAGTCGGGTTCAACCACTCGAAATGGAAAAATGTTGGTTATTTTTTGCTTATCTAACATACCCGTTAACTGTTGAATTATGTGACTCAAACGTCACTACGATTGTGCAACCCTACGTCTGTAACTTCGGTTTAGTTTGAGTCATTATTGTCGTTCCACACGATATATCGCTTGTCGGCATTGCTCCATTCATCGTCAATCTCAACGAGAATGGCACTGACAAG
>WLWV01000066.1 GCA_012103395.1 Gammaproteobacteria bacterium | reverse complement strand
AGGCTTGTCAGTGCCATCCTCGTCGAGATTGACGATGAATGGAGCAATGCCGACAAGCGATATATCGTGTGGAACGACGATAATGACTCAACCTAAATCAAAGTTACAGACCTCAGATTACACTACCAAACCAAGTAGTAGAGTATTCGATTGTGTCCAGGCTTCTCGATTCTAACGAAGGCAGATCTTCCGTCGTACGTCTTGTTTAAGTTTTTTCTAAATAGGGTAAGCAATTTGGATTGACGCTCTTCTGGAAGAGCGTCTTGGAGAAAATCAGGGGTCTCACCAAAAATATCGCTCATCCTATCTTTCTGATCGAATTGAGTTACGAATCGGTTGATAAAGTCATACATCAAATTAACTAAAAACTCGCTGTTCCTAATTGCTAGGAAAGGCCTTAGGTCTGAAACATTTAGCCAACCTTTAGGATCAACAAAAAAGAAAGTAAACCCTTCTTTGCACCAGTTAACTATTTCTTCTGAACTTTTCGCATATTCGCCGTGAATACATTCAGCCACAATGGTTGGATAATGATTCTCAGACAGAAAGGTCTTAAGCCTAGTGTAGGGCTTCTCTTCCTTTTCAATAAATAGTGCTCTAAATTTAACATTACGGCCAAACGTGGCATCCAATTGCTTTTTGCAAGACTCCATTTGCTTCAGAGCAATACCAATAGATGTATCCGCTAGAAACTTATCGCCCTCTTGCCATGGGCCAGCAAAACAATCGACAAAGTTGATAACATCCGCCTTACTTCGACCAACTATCATAAACAAACGCTTGAGATAAGATTCAAGGATCTTATGCTTAATATAAGCTTGCTCTCGGCCAATATAGTCATCCGGCAACCCTTCTTTGCCCATAGATTTACCTATTTGAAGTGTTAACTACATGGCCATAGCAGGGATCGTATCCCATAGCCTTCCCTGTAATTCTCTACCATTGGACTTTTTGTTCCTTTTAACGCCATCGTTACCCCATGCACCCCACTGCTTAAAAAAGAACTTTACGTCTGACTTTTGACATTGATCTCGTATATTCAAAACCCATTTTTCTCTCATTGGCCTTGCTCCTGCCCCCGACTCCCCACCTACAATTACCCAATGAATGCCCGCTAAGTACAATTCACCAAGGTCCTCAAGCAGTGGTTCAGCAGATAAAAATCTCGTATCTGCATCAATACTTTGCAGGTCTTTAATACGTCGTTTCCCATACTTTTTATCCTCTACTGACACACCTAGCCACGCATTCTTTGGAACTGCATGATTCTCAAAATACGACGCCATTCTTTGGCTTCTCTTTGTAAGTATTTGGTATGTGTGTTGAGGAGTTTTCTTTATCACGTCCATCACTTGATCAATGTAACTAAATGAAACACCACTTTGAAACAAATCACTCATTGAGTTCACAAAATACATGGTAGGTTTGCGCCTTAATGTGGGTTGCTCTAAACGGCTCGGGACCAAACTTAGTTTGAAACCGTTCTCGTAACCTGAGGTGCCCATTGCTTGGAGCCTTCGTGACATAGTTTCAGCATAACAGTGTTTGCAACCGGGAGAGACTTTGACACATCCCACCACCGGGTTCCAAGTTCGCTCTGTCCATTCTATTTTACTCATAATATTTATACACTCTAAGAGTTTAAATTCTACTTCGTTGTCGTTGTGCTCGCTTTCGACAACTTACCCCGTCATATTTGGCACGCCCATATACCAATCGTCCGCACTGGCAAGCACATCGCTTCTCTGCTTCCGCTTTAATGCGAATCTGCCCCGCTTCTTCTCCGTAGTAATCTCGTTGGATGAGTTTTGCAAGGTAACAACTCAAAGGCAGTGGCACACCGTTGGCTACCGCTTGCTTTTTTCCAGATAATGAGAAAAACGGCAAGTCAAAATCATGAGAGAGACCTTGAATCTCACAACATGCTTGAAAAGAACGACTATCCTTTCCCACAACGGCTCCGCCCTTGATATTGTGTTTTTTGCCTTTCATGGGATTGAGCAATGCCCCGGAAAGCGAACCAAACATAAAATGGCGTAAACGTGAGTATTCGACGAACCATCCAAGATCAAGTTCGAATCGCTGTTGAGTGTAACCTTTGATTGTAAAATTGGGAAACTGGGCAACATTTTCAAAAAGAAACCATGACGGTTGATTATCGAGCACAACTCTCTTGTACTCATTCAACATTGCTAACCCATACCCAGTAGGCGCTCTGTTTAGCGCAGAAAAATCCTGACAGGGTGAACCGCCTACCACACCACCAAACACACCAGATGGAGCAACAAAGTCTCGTATATCGCCACCCGTAATGTGATCAGGGGAGCGCACAACACAAAAGCCTTGTTCTTCAAACCCTTTCCCTAGTAAATCAATGCCGGGAAATATGGATAGGATTAGTTTGCCCTTAGTCATATCTCTAAACTACTACAGTTGCTGTGACGTATCCAGGGGCAAATCTGTGACACCTCGACCGCAAATTATGTGACGTTATTACGCCTTTGATCTTCTTCTCCTAGCGAATCAAGCAAGCCGGAATAACCCCAAGCTCCACCGTTTCTTTGATACTCTGCTGTTCTACTTTCGTAAGCGCCGAAGGACCGACCCAGTAGCAAGTGAGCAGCTTGTCGTTTAGCCTTACCGTTTTAACCAGCTAGGTGACGGCAGTGGCAAGAAGAACCCAAGTACAATGGCGTGCATTAATTGAGACGCAACAAGATAGCGGACTCACTGTCGCGGAGTTCTGTCGGCAGCAGAAGATCGATGCCAAGTATTTTTATCTGCGTAAACGACAGCTCGGTAAAGCAATAAGCAACTTTGTTAAAGTTAAGCCGTCAGACTTATCTTTTGCTGAAAGCACCACACAGAACATTAAACTGAAGGTGATCGACGTTGAGTTGCCTGTTCGTGGATCGAGCGAATCAGGCACGCTGTCGTTATTGCTTGACCGGTTACTTGGATGAACTGGTTTTCTGATCTTCCGACGGTTTATCTGCATCGTCATCCCGTCGATTTCCGCAAAGCGGTGAACGGCCTGTGTGTGATTGTAGAGCAGGAAATGGGGATGAGTCCTTATGACGATAGTTTGTTTGTGTTCTGCAACCGCAGGCGTGACAAACTTAAAATATTGCATTGGGATAGAACGGGTTTCGTCTTATGGTACAAGCGTCTGGAGGAAGAGAAGTTTAAGTGGCCATTACGAGCGGACCGTGACGTCATTGACATCAATGAACAATCGTTGAACTGATTGCTAACCGGACTGACGATTTATCCGCCCAAGGTGAGCCTGTAAAAAAGACTGATGTGATGAATACCTCCCACCCTTTTTGACATCAATTGTGAGTTCAAAGAGGATGGAGGTTCCTTAAACCATACGAGATATTCATCATGAGCGATATTACAATAATTGGCATCGACCTTGCGAAGCGTGTTTTTCAGCTATGTGGTCTGAGTAGAACATTCAAAGTCCAGTTCAATAAATCAATTAAGCGAGATCAACTCGTAATACCCGCTAGGGTCAGTGTCGTAATTATTGCAGCAAAACCAAAATATGCCAGATCGAAAGTCTCAATGATTATTTTTTCGGTTTAAAAAGCCTGCATTGTGAGAGAAGCACTGTAAGGGCGAATAATAGAGTCTACCTCTGTTATCCGAACTATTGATTCGGTGGTAAATATGTAATGATCCTAATTCTGCTCATAAGCGAACCCGAGGGAGGATGCGGCTTTGGATAAACGTTTGTCCCGCGTCCATATCAGCGCCGTTTGTGTCAGTCTTGTTGCTGCTATCAAATGCGCATCAATGAAACCAATGCCTTTACCCATCAGGCTATTTTCCTCAATTAGGTAGAGCACTTCATCATTTCCGGGGAGTTTCGTTTGCGGCAAACGAGAAAGCATCGATAGAATCTCTACCCGGTTAGTGAGATTGCCACATGCCAGTTCGCCTATTATGAATGGGTGAACCAAGACTTGCCTACCCTGTAGAAGTGTTATGAGGTTAGTGTCACCGTTTCTAAAATGATCAATCCAAATTGAAGTATCAACTAGAATCACTGTCCGTGTGTCTGTCGTCGTTGGACACTTTCTAAATCTGGCTCGCTTCCAGCAAGAGAGGCCAATCGCTTTGCAGCTTCACGTTCGATGAGTGCCTTTAGCCCTTCTCGAATTAACTGCGATCTTTCAGATAGCCCAGTAAGTTGCTGTGCTTCTGATATCAAATCGTCATCCAAATTAACAGTTGTTCTCATAGCAAAACCAGTTGGTTATATTAAACAGACATCAAATTATACATCATATGGTGATTAAACTGATGGCGACCCCACCCTATTGGGGTCAGTGTCGTAATGATTGCAGCCCCCGGTTTTAAGGCGCTAAAACAATTCCGGTACAACTTCTTCCGATCAGGAATATGTAAAAAAGTCAGCCAGCTTACTAGTGCGTCGAAGGTTTTCTCACCCAGCGGGTTTTCTAAAAAGTCGCCACTGACATGATCGACCCTTTTGGTGAGCCCACAACGATCGGTCAGTTGTTGGGCCGTGAAATTTAAATCGGTTTGTAACTCCAGTGCCGTCATGTGACAACCTGATGCGTGGGCCAAATAGCGGGAAGGGCCTCCTATGCCTCCTCCCACTTCTAGCACCTCCATGGATGGCTGGATTGCTAATTTCTCAATGGCCTCATCCACGGCATCGGTACCTAAATAATGGTATTGATCAAAGGCACAAAGTGTTTCGACATCCACCGGATCCTCAGGCTTGATACCCAGCGCTTGTAGCTCATTAAACACTCGCCCTACCTGATGATAAAGCTTCATTGTTTTAATTTCTTCTGTCATGGTAGGATTCCAATTACCGCATTATTGTCTGTAAGGGCCATCTTAGTATATCGGGCTAAACCGTATTGTGACTAACCATGATTGATCACTCTACTGATTGTTTACTAGTTATCGACGTACAGAACGACTTTTGTGTGGGCGGCGCGCTGGCAGTGCCCGACGGTGATGCGGTGGTGGGCGTGATAAACCAGCTGCATGGAAAGTTTCAACACCGGTTACTCACTCAAGACTGGCATCCCGCTGAACACCAGTCTTTCGCTTCTAGCCACAAAGGGAAATCTCCCATGGAAGTCATCGAGGTGGATTACGGTAGCCAGGTGTTATGGCCAGATCATTGTGTGCAAGGCTCCGCTGGTGCCGCGTTTCACCCTCAACTAAATACAATCGGTGCCGAACTGGTTTTAAGAAAAGGATTCAGAGCGGCGATCGATTCTTACTCTGCATTTTTCGAAAACGACAAAACCACTGCCACTGGCTTGAGCGGCTATTTGAGAACTCGCAACTTCTCACGTTTGTTTATGGTTGGACTTGCCACTGATTTTTGTGTGGCTTATAGCGCTATCGATGCATGCAGTGAGGGTTTTACGGTGTTTTTAGTGGAGGACGCATGTAGGGCAATCGACTTTAATGGGTCACTGCAACAGGCCTTTGATGAAATGGATGCGACTGGTGTTCAGCGAATCGAATCTGCGTCGTTATAGCGTCGTTGAAAAGCTGATATTGAACGAGTCTTGATTTTAAAACAGCCACCTTCGCCTTTAGTAGAGAAGCCTATGGAACTCAAATTGATGAAAGCAGTATTTATCGGATTTATTAGCGCTTTCGTGGTCGGCTGCGGCGGTGGGGGTTCCAGTAGTGGTGGCAGTGCATCAAGCTCCGACGCGACCAGCTGTGTTATCTTTAACGAATTTACCCCTGCATCAACATCGTTCACCAACGTATTTACGGGCGAAGTGACTTCCCTACCAGGACTAACCCAGTATCGTTATACTAACACTTGTGGGTTTGCCGTAAACGTCGCGACCCATCTGGGGCCAACGATCTCCAGCTCATTCCTTGATGAATTCAGCCTCGCAGTAGGGCAGCACCGAGATCTGAATTTTTCGATCAATCACTCAGCGTGCCAGGATCCCTCAAAGCCCGTATTACTGGGTCGTCCATTCGGCGAAGTAAACGTTGGGTGCAGTTAAATTCGCCAATTTGTGAACGTTACGCCCAATTTTCGAAAGTGATTTTTTTCGAAAAGGTCATACTGCCCCAAGATTCACGTAAGATTCCCAGGGATTTCGACCTTAACGATCAACGACTCTAAGGTTAAATTTCCCTTAATTCCTCTCACGATCGTTCACCCTATTTCCTCTGGAGGCCCACGATGGAGTTTTTACAATTCACTCACGAAGAATACAAACAAAGGCAGCACGCAGTTAGCCAATCACTGGTAAAAAATAACCTAGACGGACTGATTCTTTTTCGTCAGGAGTCCATGTACTACCTCACCGGATACGACACTAGCGGGTATACCATGTTTCAAGGCGGATACATTGGTGCCGACGGCAAAACCGCCTTGCTCACTCGAACCGCAGACCGGCTGCAATCTAGAATGACGTCCATTTTTGATGACATACGGATATGGATTGATCACGAAGGCGCAAATCCAGGAGAAGACCTGCGCGACATGCTCGCCGATCTCGGGTGCAAGGGGAAGCGGCTAGGAATTGAGTATCATGCCTATGGACTCACAGGATTACGCGCAAAAATGGTAGATGCCGCAATGGAAGGGTTTTGTGAGTTGGTAGAAGCGACGGACATCGTCAGAGAAGTACGTTTGATCAAAAGCCCTGCAGAGCTCGATTATATTCGAACATCAGGTGCATTATGCGATGACATATTTAAGACCAGTTTGGAGAAAACGCGACCTGGTGTACCAGTAAAACATGTTTATGGCGCCATGATGCAAACGCTCATGGAGGGTGATGGAGACCCAACTGCGTCGCGCTGGCCCATGGGAGCAGGATCTGCTGCCGCGTTTTGTCGCTATCACACCGGCAGTGAAGTTATTGGCGAAAATGATCAGGTCTTATTCGAGCCCGCCGCAGCCTATCGGCACTACCACACCTGCACGATGTACAACATCCTTACCGGAAAGGCAGGTAACGAACACCGCAGCATGAATCTCGCGGCATCCGATGCCATTGACGCCTGTCAGGAGGCGCTTCGACCAGGAATCACGGTGGGAGAGTTATACGATGTACATTTAAAAGCGGTTGAAAATCGAGGCCATGGTAATGCTGCTTTGGCTGCCTGTGGTTACACGCTGGGCATCTCTTATCCACCCACTTGGATGGATTGGCCAATGTTATGGAAAGGGAATCCTCAAGTGATTGAGGCTGGGATGGTTTTTTTCATTCACATTATATTGATCGACCCGGAAAATAAGCTTAGCATGTGCATCGGGGAAACCGCCATTGTGACCGATACTGCCTGTGAAAGGGTGAACCACATTCCAAGAGAACTAATCATGGTCTAAGAAAATCCAGCGAGGCTGAGCGTGCTTGATAGTCATGCTTCCAGCGCCGCTGATTTTCGTTTTTAAATATTGCAAATAATAATTGAATGAAAACCGTATTCGAGCCTAGCTGGCACAACAGTACATGCCCCCACGATTGCCCCTCGGCCTGCTCATTGCAGGTTGAGAAAATTGCTCCTGATAGGATTGGCCGTGTTCGAGGGTCACCACATAATTCCTACACCGACGGTGTTATTTGCGCCAAAGTTTCGAAATATGCTGAACGAGCCCATCACCCTGATCGCATCACACATCCCATGGTGCGTACATCTGCTAAAGATGCGGAACCCTCCTTCGCTCCCATTAGCTGGAGCGATGCGTTCGAAATGATGACAAGGAAGTTCCAAGAAGCTGAAAGAGAGCACGGTGCAGAATCAATTTGGCCCTATTATTACGGCGGAACAATGGGATTGGTTCAGCAGGGAGGTAGCGTTCGCCTAGCCAATGAATTTGGTTTCTCAGGAATGAAACGAACATTTTGCGTCAAAATAGCCTATGACGGCTGGACTGCCGGGGCAGGCACTCGGTTAGGTAGCGATCCTCGAGAACTTGCCCAGAGTGATCTGATTATTCTTTGGGGATGTAATGCCGCAGCCACACAGATTAATGTGATGCACCACGTGAGTAAAGCTCGCAAAAGAGGTGCGAAATTAATCGTGGTCGACCCTTATGAGACCCCAACAGCCAAGATCGCTGACTTACACATTGCCCCCAGACCCGGCACCGACGGAGCAGTGGCCTGTGCAGTCATGCATCAGCTTTTCCAAAAAGGCCTCATCGACAGAGATTATCTCGATAAATACGCCGAAAACACAGACGACCTGGAGCAGCATCTATCAAGCCGAGATCCTAAGTGGGCGGAGACCATCAGCGGTGTGCCCGCCGAACGTATCGAAACATTGGCCCACTGGTACGGAAACACCAAGAAAAGTTACATACGCTTGGGAATCGGTTTTTCACGCTCTCGCAATGGTGCTGTTAATGTCCACGCCGTATCATGCCTGCCCGTACTAACAGGAGCTTGGCAATACCCAGGAGGCGGGGCGCTGCTTTCAACCGGTAACAGCTTCACCCTGACCACCGATCTCTTTCACGGGGTCGATCCTAATGAGCCGACCAGCAAGGACGGAGCAGGACGCGTTCTGGATATGTCGGAAATTGGCAAAATCCTCTGTGGTGATGTTGACGCGTTACAATCTGGCCCGCCCATCAAGGCAATGCTGATTCAAAATACCAATCCAATGCTGGTTGCGCCCGACTTGGGTCGAGTTAAGAAAGGCCTTTCGCGAAACGATCTTTTTGTTTGTGTTCATGAGCAATTCATGACAGAAACAGCGATGATGGCGGACCTTGTGTTACCAGCCACTAATTTCGTGGAGCATGGTGATATTTACACCAGCTACGGACACACCTTCTTACAGGTTACGGAAAAAATCATCGACACGTCAGATCAATGCCGCTCCAATCATGAGCTAATTAATGAGTTAGCCCATCGTCTTGGAACGAAAAATCGTTGTTTCTACATGACTGAACAGGAGATGATCAGCGAAAGTCTGGAGCGCTCAGGGTATCCTCAGGCAAGCGAATTCACAGAGCAACACTTCCTTGATTGCGCGCCTTCTTTTGAGGAGGCACACTTTTTAAATGGCTTTCATTGGCCAAACAAACGATTTCGCTTTTCACCTGACTGGCCCGCGCTCGGTTCAGGAGGGCATGATATGCCCACTATGCCGGACCACTGGAATGTCATTGATCAGCGAGATTCAACACACCCTTTTAAGCTCGTGGCAGCGCCATCCCGAGGATACCTCAATAGCAGTTTCACTCAGTCTCCCTCTTCCATTAAGCGGGAGAAAAAACCTTGGATCAAGATGCACCCTCAGGCAGCCAAGCGCTGTGGGCTCAAGAACGATGATCAGGCAACCATCGGTAACAAGCGAGGTTCTGTGACTGCGACCATCCGTATTATGGAAAACATCCAAGTCGATACGGTAGTGGTCGAGGGAATCTGGCCCGCCAAGGCGTTTCCTGAAGGTATCGGCATTAACGTGCTCATTAGCTCTGAACCGGCGAAACCCAGTGGCGGCGCTGTTTTTCACGATACTGCGGTGTGGGTTCGCCCCGCGATGGAGACACCAATTGCACAGGAACCCAATTCCGGATGAATAAGGGGAATTCACCTGTGAACACAAACGCTTATACAGGATTAGCACTATCCCATGTATTGGAACAATTAAAAGAGTGCGCCAGTGCCTCTTTTGAAACGGCCCGCCCCATTCCACCTTCAGTGAATCATGCCCAATCTTTTCTCGCCCACGAACGGGATGCAATTTTCACGAAAGAATGGATTTGCATTGGCCGAGAAGATGAAATTCCTTCTGTCGGTGATTACCTCACCCACGATATTGCGGATGTGTCCGTTCTGATTGTACGCAATGAAAATAAATTGTTGTCAGCATTTGTGAATGCCTGCGCTCACCGGTTCGCTTGTCTGATGCATAAGCCCCAAGGATCCACAAAGCGATTCACCTGCCGATATCACTCGTGGACCTACGACTTAGATGGTCGATTGCTCAATGCACCCTATATGCAGATGAAAAAGGACTTCCAATCATCCGAACACAGCCTTCGCCCGCTCCAACTCGCGATCTGGGAAGGGTTTGTTTATGTCACCTTGTCAGAGAAAACTATTACCACACCAAGCCAAAGGCTAAAATCATTCACTGAAAACGTCGTCGGTCGATACAATATGGGATGTTACGTTACTGTCTTACGGGAAACCATGACCTGGAATGCTAACTGGAAAAATCTGGTTGAGAATTTTACCGAAAGTTATCATGTGCCCATGGCTCACAGTGAAACTTTTGCTAAACACGAAAAGCCTCTGGAAGAATATGTATGCGGAGAAGACAATGATCATTATGGTTATCATCGCGCAGCCCAGAAATCAGACACTGGCCTCGGTGCCGCGCACCCAAAGAACCAGCGATTGGAGGGTGAATGGCGTCGAATGATGATCGATTTCTGCGCCTTTCCCAATCACCTCGTGACGTTGATGCCTGATTATCTTTGGTATATTTCGGTGCAACCCAAAGGCACTGACCAGATGCTCGCGACCTAGGGCGTCGCTATTCCCCCGGAAGTGCTCAACGACATTTCAGAAGCTGACTACGATCAATGGCTAATTGATTTCAAACATTATATGGACATTGCAAATGGGGAAGACAAAGAACTGGTAGAAGCATTACATATTGGCTCCCGCTCTTCTGTTTTACCAAAAGGGACTTATCACCCCTTGGAAAAAAATCTTTGGCAATTCACTAAATACCTATCACGCATGTGTCATGCCATTGATTGAACTCAAAGATGGCCCATTGTTCTAGTTTCCATGTCTATCGGCGTGAGATTCGTTAAGACACCTCCCCTGAAACCATGAAAAGCGAATTAAAAGTGCGAATCGAGAATACCCCATATTATCAACGAACCAGGAAACAACAAACGTTGGGGGGCGATATGAAGCCATCCTTGAATACGGAAGCTTAAAAGAGCCATTGGTTTCGAGAATGTCATGAACGAAAAAATCAGGCAATTGCTCAAAAACAGCGCATCAGGCAATGCCATGCTGCACGCCCAGAGTTACACCAACCCTGATCATCATGATCTAGAAATGGCACTTCTGTTCGAAAAAAGCTGGATGGCAATTGGATTTATCTCTGAATTGCCTAAGCCTGGAATGGCGAAACCAATGAACGCATTGGGAAAATCGTTATTGGTAACTCGCGACCAAAACGACCAGTTTCATGTCTTCGCAAATGTCTGTCGTCATCGAGGTCATGTTCTGTTGCAGGAAACGTGTCACAAAAGAAAATTGCTAACCTGCCCCTATCACGCCTGGAGTTATGACTTAGGTGGTCGCTTTGTTGCGGCGCCGTTCTGGGATGGTACTGAAAACTCTAGCCCATCTCCTCAAGAGAAAGAAAAAATGGGCTTGCTCCCCATTGCCTTTGAAATCTGGTATGACATCCTTTTCGTTAACTTTTCAGGGGACGCAGAACCTTTTGAGAAGCACATTCTAAGATTGCAAACACGTTGGCAACCGCAGCGTCCATCGTCATTGCTTCGTTGTTTTTACCAAAAATCCTATTCGATAAGTGGCAATTGGAAACTGGTAGCAGAGAATTTCCTCGACAACTACCACCTTCCCTGGATTCATCCCGAAGTTGGTAATTCCATGGAAGCTTCACTAGGTCTAGAAGTAGAAAACCAACAGCTAGCGCAACACATTATCGGATTTACCCACCCTACCGCAGGGAAAGAAAAAAGTAAAACTGAAAAACCGTTGCCTTGCTGGCCGGGGCAACAGGGTACAAATCAAGCACTGAGCATTCGACAGGATCTATTTTTTATTTTTCCAAATACCTGCTTTGTCATGGAAGGCAACTATCTCTGGTCAATGATTTTGATGCCCCAGAGCGTAGAAAGATGTGAAGAAAAACTTGCCTTGTATGTGATCACCGATAAAGCGTTAAGTAACGAATTCGCTCAATCTCGAAACCAGCTCGCGACAGTCATTGACCGCATCAATCAGCAGGACGCTTCAGTGATAAGGCAGCTTCAGCTCGGTAGGCAGCTGAATGCAGCCTCACAGGGAATTTTCAACCCAAGACATGATCAGGTTGGACAATGGTTTCACCAAAACCTGTCGGAGTTAATACTTTCTCGCTCAGAAACTAACAAAAAATGAAAAGCAAAAAGTCATTGAAGGAAACCGAGCTCAAACACTCCTTATCTTCGATGTGATTCTGGTTTTCTTAAATGGACTTTCTCATAAAGATCCGATGCTTATCGCCCCCCACTTTCTGCCACCCGAGATGTTGATAGAGCGATAGGTTACCTTCTAGTACTACATGAGTAGCCAGATGCAGGAAACGAAACCCTCTTTCTTTTCCCTGAGATTCTGCCATTTTCATTAACGCGCCGCCGATACCCATTCCCTGAGCCGATGGATCCACAGCGATATTGGCAATAGAGGCTTCTTCTGGGTCAAATACCATGATTAATCCACCAACAATTTTTCGATTCATTTCAACAACCCAAACCGGATATTGGTTTATTTCCGACGAGTAGTCTACTTGCATTGGAGGCAGTAGTTCTTTACTGATGTGGATTTGATGCCTGGAATAAGCCGCATGCATACAACTTGTCAGTCTATCCGCATCCGCAGCAATGGCCTGTCGTATTTGCCAGTCAGATTGCATAGGTTGTGACAAATGGTAAGCCCTCTATTGTTGAACCAAGGGCGCTATTCAACAATAAACACTTGACCGTTAAGCACTCCTTCTACGGATTTACTGTAGGCTAAGCCAACTTCCTCGTTGGAAACGTGCCGGTGTCCTCTAAAAAAGCCGTCGTATTTTTCCCGGGATGCTTCCAATACCTCTGGGCTGACGGCATTAATGCGAATCCCTCTTGGCATGTCCACGGCAGCAGCTTTAACAAAGCCATCTACAGCTCCATTTGCTGCAGCCGCCGCAGCACCACCAACAATAGGGTCCCGATTTAACACACCGGTAGTGAGCGTGAAAGAGCCCCGGTCATTCACATTGTCGAGTCCTTCCAGCACCAGACTCACCTGAGGTAGCATTTTTCGATTAATACTTAACATAAGCTGTTGTCCTGTCATTCCTTTTAAGGGCCCAAAGTGACCATCGCCAATGGAACAGACAACAGCATCTACCTTTCCAATCTGTTTGTACATCGCACGAATATTGTCGACATGTTCGATATCCGCTAGAATATCTCCACTGGTTCTCCCAACAGTGATAACTTCATGGCGGGGATTCAGTGTCTGCAGTGCCGTTTTTCCAACCGCACCACCAGCACCAATAAGGATAATTTTCATTATATTTCCTAGGTTAAAAGTGGATAAGCAACGATAAATTTTTTGACCATTGCAATGTTGGGTAACATGTCCCATGCAATAATTTCAATTCACCAGATCCAGAAATTTCACTGGTGTCAGATTTTTTATTTTCCTGATGTCTTCATCACACTCAGCGCCCTGTTTCATTAATCCAGTGGCAATCAAATCTGCTCGATGTGAGCGAAGTTCAGACTGATACTCGGTTACATATCTGTTTTCAAATGGAATCAACCGATCAATTGTCAGGTTCCATCTTTTGCGTACTTCCTCTAACGGCTCTCCTCGCTGGGAGACCATGATTCGACGACCATCCCGGTTATCCTTGTCATGTCCATCGAATATTCGTGGAGATGAGTTGAAGACAAATGCGTCAACATCATTGTTTTTCGCTGAAACGCTTAACGCCAACCCACCTCCTAAAGAGTGTCCCGTGACGATGACATCCCGACCTGAGTTGTCGCGATACTCCCTGAACTTTTTGTTCGCTAGCCTGTACTGAATCGAAATCGGAATAGAGATATTGGCCATAATATTGTCCCACCAACTATCTGTTCCTCTAAACGAATATATGGACTTCTCAGTATCCTCCTGCTCCCATATATCCAGGGCGAGCCCGGTGAATCGGTTTCGGTAAGAAGGTTTATTCAACGGAATTTTTTCGCTCTTCTGATTAACCTTATGCCAACCAATAGATTCGATGGGAAACCAGACTCGATCTTTGTAGAGATGGTAGTGTACCCTTGGGAAACCAGACTCGATCTTTGTAGAGATGGTAGTGTACCCTGAGGTCTGTAATTTATTTCTTTAGCGATGTTCGTTTGGCTTAGGCGAAGTGAGCGTAGCGAACGAAGCCAAAGCCGGTTTTTCTGGATTAGGTGTTGAATGTTGAGCCATCA
>WLWV01000288.1 GCA_012103395.1 Gammaproteobacteria bacterium | reverse complement strand
AGGCTTGTCAGTGCCATTCTCGTTGAGATTGACGATGAATGGAGCAATGCCGACAAGCGATATATCGTGTGGAACGACAATAATGACTCAACCTAAATCAAAGTTACAGACGTAGGGTTGCACAATCGAAAATTTTGGAAGCTTTCCTTCGTGACCCCAGCGCCGAGACACTTGCTGTGAGCGGAGAAGTGACCAAAAAAGGCTCCGACCCTAAAGTACATGAAAAGTCCATTGGGAAACGTGAGGCACTGGCTTTTTACGTACACTTTATCGGTGATATCCACCAGCCGCTTCATGTTGGAAAACGAGATGACAGAGGGGGGAATTCCATTGGCGTTAGCTGGTTCAAAAAACCCAGCAATTTACACAAAGTTTGGGACGAAAGTTTGATTGGGTCCCTCAATCTGAATTTTACTGAACTCTCGACTTTTCTCAATCGAATGACCGAAGAAGAGAAAAAACAATACAGTGAATCTACTCATCTCGATTGGGCCAAGGAGTCCAAAGCGATTCGGTCAAAGGTCTATGATTTCGGATTCCAACGTAAACCCTTCTATAATAATGTTAAAGAGGTTCCAAGTTTGGGCTGGACTATCGGCACGAGAGCCTTCCAATTGTGCGTGAGTGGCTAAGAAAAGGAGGAATTCGAGTTGCTGCTAAACTGAACGATATCTTTTCAAATTATCCGGATTGATCTTTGCAAGTAGTGAGTCTTCATAGAGGAGATTTCTGATAATGCTCCTCGCCTAATTCATAGTACCTTCGAAAGAGGGGCTGTGGAGTTAGTTTAAATGAGCAAATGCGACAAAATGTGCATCCGTTTTCCAAGACTGACTTAATTAGAACGGCTCCAGTCGAGACTGCGAAACTAACATTTGACGAATCCCTTATGAAAAGGGATTACCTCCGGTCAGTTTGAAATCAGACACGATGCGACTCGGACTCGGACTGGGTATTGGGTGATAGGTCCCTAGGGGGGATGAGAATGGTTAGATGAATGAAGGTCATTCCCGACCTAGGATAAGGTGTTGGGTGGACCTTTTTCAATTAAGACAAATAGTCCACGACTCGAATGTCATTCTTAATCGCAAACCACAGATAGAGACTACAAAGCACTAATCCCGCTCCCCAGGTCCACATCCAAAGCTGCTTCCCAGTTCTGCCAAGGTAGACAAATAGGATGCCGATAACAAATCCCATGATGGCAGTGAATAGCAGCATCTCATTACTGCTATTCGCCGCTAGCAACTCGGGTGGAATTTCCCCTTCTTGGTATCTCATATTGAAATGCTGATTTGATGTGACTGTGTCTTAGGAATGAGGGTCGCAGCTTCTCCCAATTTGAAGAGTCACAGGAAGAATCACTTGCCACCGTTTGACAATAGTTTTCTAAGGTCTAGTTGCGATATAAACACCAATGGCTGCCAGGATAATACCGGGCCAGGCAATCATCGGGATGAGTTCACCAAGTAACACCCAAGCGATGAGTGCCGCTAATGGTGGAACGAGGAAGAACAACGCTGAAACGCGACTCACTTCCCCAACCCGAATCATCGCTAACAACAACCCTACCGCAATCACCGAGTTACCAATGACGAGATAGGCAACCGCTGCTATTAGCTGCCAAGTCCATTGAGTATCTGCGAAAATATTCAGACTGCCTAACTCAGACTCAAGCAGGAATGCAAACGGGAGGATGCCAATTAGGCCTGCGGAGTAGCCAATTAAATTCGCGGAAACGGGGTGGTGGGAGATGCCGAAGCGTTTTTCCCATAATGAAGCGGCAGTTATTCCACCGAGAGCGAGCATCGCAGCAAAAAGCCCAATCAGAGTAGGGGGCTCAAGGGAAGATCGAGCGGTAATGACAATAACCGTACCGATGAGGCCAAATGCAAGCCCAAGCCAACGTTTTCGACCAATGCCCACCAATATGGGTTGAAGTGACATCAATAGTGCCAATGTGCCTGCCCCAACACCTACCGAGAAAGCGATGTAGCAAAACCCAAAATAGACAGTCTGCATCAAGAAACCCACGATGGCAAGATGCGCCCAATCGCTACCACGCTTTGGCATGGGTGGCCGCAGGAATAGCAGCGCCGCCAGCATGATGATCACCACGAAACCGAATCGAATGACCAGTAGCGCCATGGGCCCTGTGTATTCCAAACCCACCTTTGCCGTCGCATATCCCCCAGACCACAGAAATAGAAAAATCAGTGGTGCCGCGGTAAGCCAAAGTGGTTTCGCAAGCTGTTTATTCATGCTAATGGCGAGGAGGGGATATTGATTGTTTTCCTGACATCTTGAATTCGGCGTAGATCAGCATTTTACCAACATCTCGTTTCAACTCGCGTGGGAAAGGTAAATTGTGACTATGGTTCAAATTTTGGCTAGAGCGATGGTCATAGCTACGATTAGGCGAAAAAAAGGTGACAATGGGAGTGAAAAAATCCCGCTGCCACCTTTTTAGCTATCCCTTTTCAGTCGGTAGAAAATTCCATTGGGATGTCGGTTTCAATGTGGATAAAACGAGAACCAACAGCTTTTACAATACTCCAAAAAACGGGGAGTTTCCGAAGCAGGAAGCGATCAGAAAACAAGCCTCATGGTGTGTCAATTCGTGTTACCACCTTGTTTGTCCCGGATTCGACTTGGTCTTGGGGAGCGAATACTATTTCGCCATTGCCTTTTTAATGAAACCAACCACCACCATCAAAACAGCCCCACCAACACCACCGGAGGCCAGACTGCCGAGGATGCCGTCCAAGCCACCTGCGCCCACCATGCTTAATAACTGTCCACCAATACCGCCACCGAGTATACCGACAATGCTGTTGCCCACTGTACCCAAACTGAAGTTTTTCAGAACAGCGCCCGCTACGTTGCCGCCAACGGCGCCACTGATCAATTGAATAATTAATGCTTCCATCACAGACTCCTAATAATAAGTATTAAACGGATGGTTAGTGTATCTCTAAAACACATTCGGTGGGCAGATAATCCTCAAAGCATCATTGCCGGAAGTATAAAGCGAATCGATCAGGGAGCTATTCTTCGGCGGCGAATTGGATATCTCCCTCAGCGCAGGGCCCTTCTACCTAAGGGTTACTCTTTCTTCCCTTTGAGAAACTCCCTAGCAAAAACAATCTAGGGTGCTCAGAGAGTTCGTATTCTGTGTAGATCAGTGCCGATGTAATACAGTTCGGTTTCATCTGTACAAGACGGTTAAAACGACTGGACCGCTTGCTGACAATTCGGTATATATAGTTAATGGAAGACCTAAGTTGTAGAAGTTCAGACTTGAGCTGACAGTTACCCGTTTATCAGTAGCTGTCTGTCAGATAGAGTTTAGTTTACAAACTTTTCTTTCCAGATCGCTTTACCGTCGATGAGTGTTTCCATCGGC
>WLWV01000287.1 GCA_012103395.1 Gammaproteobacteria bacterium | reverse complement strand
TGGCTCAACATTCAATACTAAAGCCTGAAAAACCGGCTTTGGCTTCGCTCTCTACGTTCACTCCGCCAAAGCCAATAGCGAAGCTGCAATAGAAAGCTAAATTACAGACCTCAGATTACACTACCGGAAATGAGGCTTAGGTGTAGAAGTTTAGACCAAATCTGACACCGTATTAAATCAACCCTCGCTTCGCTCGGATTGATTTAATACGGTGTCAGATTTGGTCTAAACTTCTACATCTAAACTTCTACACTTAACGTAACTAACTACCGAGCACTTCTACAATGGCGTCTTTATAGATATCTACCATTTCATCGAGAATCGCCACGTCTGTATTCAGTGGGGAGCGTTGCAAATGACTTCGCTTCTGACTCGGGTATATAAACCACGAGCCATCAACGCTTTGGTTAGTTTGCCACCTAGTCCAAATCCAGGCTCAAACCATTCTTTCGTGCCTTTGTCTTTTACGATCTCAATACCGTGCATCATGCCTTGTCCACGTACATTGCCTACATGGGGATGATCATCTAATGCAGCGTGAAGTTTTTGTAGCATGGCCTCGCCGTTGGTGGCCGCCTGACCCGGAAGATCTTCTTTTTCGATGATATCCAAAGTTGCTAATGCCACAGCACAGGTGGTTGGGTGTCCGCTATAAGTATAAGCATGCATCCAAGGTGTTTTACTCGCAGTGACGGTCTCAGCGATTTCATCGCTAATCCCGATGCCACCCAATGGAACGGAGCCTGACGTAATTGATTTTGCAAATTGTACAAGATCGGGTTGAACTCCATAATGATCTAGGGCGAACATTTTTCCGGTTCGGCCAAAACCGGTGATTACTTCATCTGCTACTAACAAGACTTCGTATTGGTCACAAATTTCCCGGATACGTTTAAAGTAGTCGTCTTGTGCAGGAATAACCCCGCCTGCGCCCTGAACTGGCTCGGCGATGAACATTGATACGGTCTCGGGGCCCTGTTTTAGTATCTCTTTTTCAAGCTCGTTGGCTGCGGCAATACCTTGTGAACTGCCATCTGCTGGCATAGGATAGTGATAGGGGTCAGGGCTGGGTATGTGACTGAAGCCTGGAATTCTTGGCTCAAACATGGGCCAATAGCTTTGAATTCCAGTGGCACACATCGCTGCTAGCGTGACTCCGTGGTATCCCCAGACTCGGGCGATGACTTTTGTTTTTTCTGGTTTCCCTTTCGCTTTCCAGTAGAAACGTGCGAGCTTAATGTTGCTGTCGGTGCTTTCGCCACCACCGGAAGTGAAATAGAAATTGTTAATTTGGGAGTAACAGATCGGAGCCAGTCTCTCAGCCAATTCAATGGCAGGTCGGTTGGATCCCCCCGCATAGGATGAGCAGAATGCCATCTCTCGCATTTGTTTGGCTGCAGCATCAGCAAGTTCTTCTCTGCCGTGGCCAGCACTTACATTCCACAGGCAGGAAAGCCCATCGATGAAGCGATTGCCATCGGCGTCAAATAGATAAGACCCTTCGCCCTTAACCCACACACGTCCATTTGCATGGCCTGAAGTGTGGTGAAGAGGGTGAATCAAGTGCTGGTGGTCTTTTTCAAGCAACGCAGCATTGGAAAGTGGAGCATTCATACTTTTTCCTCAATAACTGTTAAAACGAGTTTAAATTTAATCGTGTACTTCGCAGCCAGTGGCGCCGTTGGTTACGAGTGTCAGAGCTTCTTAGTGAAATAAACGGAGATCGTTAATCTCAATGGCCTAAATCGGGGCGCAATGCCTTTGTCTTGCTCTATCGCAGACTAAACTGGATTATCGCCGTGATGCTAGTGAATAGGCAAACTGATTATTTTTATAATGCGGTAAAAATAAAAATCAGCCGTGCTTGATTGGCGGTGGATATCAGGCTAATTCGTCGATGATCTTCTGATTGTTGGAGCCTAATGGCACCTGACACATTTCCAGATGAAGTCTACCTCCAGTGGAATAAGGGTGAGCTTCCAGCATCTTTTCGTTGAGCTCGATCCCAAGGCCAGGGCTTTTCGATGGAAGCATGTAGCCCGCTTCCCACTCCAGCGGTTTGTGCAAAATAGCGTCGTGGAATGTGGTCTGAATGGTTTCTAGAACAAGAAAATTGGGCGAGCTGAATGCAACGTGGGTCGCTGCTGCGTGTGCGATGGGCCCACAGTAAATGTGTGGCGCGATCTGTGCATTGTATAGTTCTGCGATAACGGCGATTTTTTTTGTTTCCCAGATACCACCGCTTCTGCCGATATCTGGTTGCAGAATAGAAACACCGCTTTGAAGAGCTTGATGAAACTCCATCTTTGTGGTCAGGCGTTCTCCGGTCGCCACTGGAATGGAAGTGGCTGAGGCAACCTTTCCGATAGCGGCCATTTGATCCGGCGGACAGGGTTCTTCATACCAGAGTGGGTCATAAGGCTCGAGGCGCTTCGCCAGTCGAATAGCAGAAGAGGTTGTCATTTGTCCGTGGGTGCCGAACAAAATATCTGCGCGATCTCCAACGGCCTCCCGGATTTTTTTTACGCTGTATTCACTTCGGGACAATTCATGCAAAGACAGCTCTCTACCTCCCTGAAAACTGTACGGTCCTGCTGGATCCTGCTTTACAGCGGTAAATCCAGCTTCTATGTACTCAAGCGCACGCTCCGCTGCGGCGTCACCATCGTGGTAGACATCACCGATATTCGCCTCTTTCCCATCATCCGTTTGCGAACTTTTAGGATAAAGATAGGTGTATGTTCTGAGTCGGTCGTGAAATTGACCACCGAGTAGGTTGTACACTGGTTGCTCGGCGGCTTTTCCAAGAATGTCCCAGATGGCTATTTCAATGCCGCTGAATACGCCCATCATCGAAACATCAGGGCGCTGAGTGAAGCCCGCAGAGTACACGCGCCGAAAGAGCGTTTCTACATTATGAGGGTCTTCTCCCACAAAAAACCGCTCGAAGGTATCTTCCACCATGGCGCAAGCGATGTCGCCGGACACTGGAATTCCATAACACTCACCGATCCCTTCAATGCCATTGTCTGTGGTGACTTTCACGATCACCCAAAACGCCCCCCCTATTCCTGTTGGTGGAACTGTTACCCAGGTTTGAATGTCATTAAGTTTCATGGCGTCGAAGTGAGTTGTGGGTCTTAGTGACTATCGGCTGTCTGTCATCTACTTGACTCGGTGGACCGTGGTTTCAGTATTCGGCCAAGTCCCTGATATTTCAGGCTCCCAAAGTACAAGCCTAATACCTTTGAGCCGGTTTGACAAATAAAAGAGCGTCTTTTAACCGGTTTGAGATTGTGCAACCCTACGTCTGTAACTTCGGTTTAGTTTGAGTCATTATCGTCGTTCCACACGATATATCGCTTGTCGGCATTGCTCCATTCATCGTCAATCTCAACGAGAATGGCACTGACAAG
>WLWV01000065.1 GCA_012103395.1 Gammaproteobacteria bacterium | reverse complement strand
TGATGGCTCAACATTCAATACTAAAGCCTGAAAAACCGGCTTTGGCTTCGTTCGCTACGCTCACTTCGCCTAAGCCAAACGAACATCGCTAAAGAAATAAATTACAGACCTCAGGGTACACTACCATCATAAGAAATCCAGTAAACGCGGCATTACTAGGTGATAGAGTTGGATCAACTTCTTTTTTCATTTTGTTGATCAGTTGACGAAAGCGCAGATAGAAACTCCAATCAGGCATTGGTTTATAGGTCAGTTCATCGAGCTGAAGCTCACGAATGATTCCTTTAGCTGTGGTTGGTTTGACATAAACTTCTGACCGAGGTTGAAAATAGGCAGGGCATATTGAGATTAGGGACCACTTAGCTAACTTCCCGGTTTTCATAACATCAAGCATTATTTCAAAACCCTGTTGTTCGTCCCCGTGCAAGCGTTCCCGTAACCCTTCAACTAAAAGCTCGGTTTCCAACACACTTAACGTGCTCACAAAACTTTTGAACTTCGGTTTTTCAAACATTGAAACCATGGAAGATCGACTGATCACCTTCACCAGGTTTTCAATAACAACATGAGGTTGTTCGAAGTATTTCTTCTGAAATGCTTCCTGGGAAAACTCCACCATTTTGTTCATCTTGTGTTTCTTGCCGATAGCAACCATTTCTGGGTGATTGAACCCATCTGGGTAACGAGACAAAAAACCATCTTCCATCTGTTTAAGCCTATTGAGATTCACCGAGATTTCCTACGTAAGTATTGCCTAAATGATAAGAACAAACTCCAAGAGGTCTACCTATCCTTATCTCAAACAGCTGTTGTAAAAGATGACGCAAGATGCGCAAAGCCAGGCATTTGCTAAAGATAGATAAGTTTAAGAACCGCTCCACTGTGAAATTTTGCAACGAAGAGACTGACTACTTTTTGATCAAAGTAATTGAATGGAACATTCGAAAATATTCTTGGAATGGAGTATCACAGACTGGCTTTAAGTGATGCGGAATAACGAGCAATGTTGGTCTGCGCCATGGTTTCAAAGTAAGTTCTATAATGGGGTGAGTGATAGATATATTTTCGATCAAGCAAATTTTGTAAAAACACCAAAACCTGTTCCTTCACCGATCGCTCAGTCACGGGTTCTAACAACATCAGCTCCGCCATTACTGCCTCGCTATCCTTGATATAGATATCCCACTTCGCACCAAGATTACTAAGGTCGATATCAACCATCAACTTCCCGTCTTCGCTGGAAGGGTTATCCCGATGGTACGTATCCATAATGTACATTGCTACAAACTCTCGAATCGATTCTTCGAGATATCCTTCACTATGGTCAAGAAACCAGTCACGGCTTAGCGCTTCATTATCACTCGCACCGATCGTGTAGATACAGTCATGAAACCAAATAGCTAACTCTAGCGCATCGGGGCTATCAGCATATTGACGGCACTCGTCGAAGTAATACAAACACCACTCGATATGGCTAAAACAATGATAGCGTCGCCACGGCTGCCCATACAATGCTTCCAGCTGATAAAACACAGCCTCCGCAACCTCACTGCTTTGAGGCTCCTGAAACGATGTTTTCGCGCATCGATTCCAAAGATCGACGAATCGTTTTTTCACATTATTCAAGTTTCTTTTTCCAAAAACCAGTCAGGGTCTGACAAATTCTCATTTTGCTCCAGTTTATAACACACGCCAACAAAGCATTCACCAAAATCATTTTCGGTATGTTTCTTATTTCATCCTAGCACATACTGTAAATCAGCTAACAACAAGACGGACACCAGCAGTTCCATCTTCCACAATTCGCCGATGGTACAATTTGACTAAGGGGTCCTCTGGGTATGCGACAAGAAGATCCTTGATGAGTTTATCCGCACAATCATCATCGGACTCAATGGCACGATACGCAACAATGTAGTCGTCAAGCGACTCCATAAAAGGGGAATCAACTCCTAGCGGCTCACAAACTTCAATGGTATTCGTTTTGCCTTTGACCACAACATGCCCAACGGGACGAGTGACTTTTTCCGTACATTGACGAGCTGTTTCCTGGGAGATACAGATCCGTGTGCCCAGATGCTTATTCGCCGATTCCAGCCTAGCAGCAGTATTAATCGTGTCGCCATAAGCAGTGTAGACAAATCGAGTGTTACCGCCAAAGTTACCCACTACTGCATTACCCGTATGAATACCAATGCGTGTTAACGCAAATTGCCTTCCCTGCTTTTTTAGCTCTTCGTTATATGCTTGACTAAACTTATCCATTTCCAATGCGCATTCCAGCGCACTTTGAGCATGATTTTCCAGTGTATTAGGAGCCCCAAAAATAATGTGCAACGCATCGCCAATGATTTTGTCAATGGTGCCATTGTGGTTCATCGCGATTTTACACATGCCATCAAGATAACGATTAAGTACATCCACAAGCGCTTCGGGGTTAAGATTTTCAGACAATGCTGTAAACCCTTCCAAATCCGTAAACAGGGACGTCAGTATCCTGCTCTCACCATCTAAACGCAGATTCTCTGGATGAGCCACCAGATCTTCCACTAGTAACGGAGAGAGATAAAGCGAAAATGTGTTATGAAGCAACTTTCTCTGTTTTTCCTCCTTCCAAAACTTTTTCATCGTCAAGACAACAAACACAATGATACCGGCGAGCATTGGATAGAAGAAATCAAACAGGATCAAATGCGAGGTAAAAAACCACCACGATAACCCAATAAGAATGGCAGATACTAGGCTAATCAAGGCCACACTAATGGCAGCAGCAGCACGAGAAACCAACCAGATAACCATTAGACAGACGATAGCAGTTGCCAATATCTCTGCGACGTTAATGTAGTTAGGCCGATCCAGTGGCTGACCAAAAAGCACTGACTCCAACCATTGAGCCCAAACCTCAACACCTGCTATTTGCTGGCCCATGGGTGTTGGTCGAATATCCAACAAACCGCTGGCCGACGTACCTAGCAGTATCAGGTGACCCGCTAGCGCCCCCGGTTCAACACGATCATTTAGCACATCTGAGGCTGAAAGGTATCTGCGACTATCATGTTCATTGAAGTACACCCAAGTTAGCCCATTCGCACTTGACGGAATTTTGATACCGCCAACTTCGAGGTGATCAATACCGGCATCGTCAGAGAAAACATTGATGTCTTTTGTCTGCAACGTCAATCTCAACATTTCAATGCCCAAAGAAGGAAAGACATGATCTCCAACTCGATGTAACGTCGGAATTCTGCGTACAATACCATCCCGTTCTGGCAACAAACTCAATAACCCGATACCTTGGGCGGCACTTTCCAACTCACGAATACTCGGCACCACCATCGAAGCTTCTGGAATGAAGGAAGAAGCTTGCCCGGATGAGAAATTGATATTGTAGGGAACCGGCAACGTCCCAACATCAACGCTGGTTTTACCTACCCCCTGAAGCATTCTACCAAGCACGACAGGACCGCCGCTGATACTCTTAGCAAACACTTGGTCGTGATCAGGTAATTCCTTCATTAACCTGAGGATGTCTTCATTCACCTCTCCATTTCGACTCCAAGCTTTCGCCAGATTGCGAGGAGAGACTCGGTCATTCTCAGGGAAAATGAAATCCACGCCAATCACCGATGGATATTGTTCAACCAAACGATCAACAAGTTCCGCAAGTAATGATCTTGGCCACGGCCATTGCCCAAATTCGTTAAGGCTGGCTTCATCAATATCAATAATTGTTACCGGCAATCGTTCCGCCGACCGAGGCATCAGTCGCTGGTAGAAGTCGAACAGGGAAGAACGCATTATCTCAACGGCCGCCGGGTCCCAAAATCGGACAGCAACAAGAGCTGCGGCTAGGAGCAATATGGCAATCCTTGTTTTCACTGTTACCTACTCACCAAACAGCTTATCTGTACTAACTCGTCCACAAAGTCTCATATCGATATTCAGAAATTAAAGTTAAGTGGCGCACCGCAAAATGCCTCATAAGCCTAGTCTGTTCTTAAATCGCGAAAAAGACAGCTTACTCGCCACACCCCCCCAAAATACTTTCACAATAGTCCTCAAGCATGCCGCCACCATTATTAGATGGAGGGTCGAGATCTTCCATCAGGCACTGAGGTAATGATGAATCGATGCCGCATAAACAGTCTGTATCTCCATTACACAAACAAATTGGATCGTTTCCACAGGAAATGCAAGTTGCATTCCCGTTACATTGAATGCAACTTGCATCAGCACTACAGGAGATACATAGACTATCACCTTGACACTGCACACAAAGTGGATCTCCATTGCAAGCGATGCATGTCGCGTCTCCTGCGCATTGCGCACAAAGCGGGTCTGACTGACAGTCATAACAACTTACATCTCCATTGCATTGCATACACGCCGGATCGCCATCGCACTGCAAGCACAACGGGTCACCATCGCAGACCGACAGCACATCACCAAAATCTAACTGCTGTAACAAAGGCGCCTCAAGCGTGGACATCTGCTCATCCAACTCTTCATCAGCATCTCTGACAAACTTCTCACTCATCTCTGGAGGAACGTCAATAATTGAACAGCCATCTATCGTACCGTCGCTAACGCCCATTCTTTTCGCTCCGACTTCAGGCACACCATCACAATCAAGCAAAGTGGTCACACCTTCACTAACACGCACGAACAACAATCGCCCGCCATCCAAAATATCTTTTAGTGAATCTCCTAGGAGGCGGTATTCCAATAAGCAGTCTTGATCATCCAAGCAAAGCCAAACATCAAATTTCGTTCCCCTCACACCAATTGAACCGAGGGTTGTATTTATTTTGAAACTCTCGGGTTGCGTTTTCGCAATCTGCCCAGTAACAATCTTCAGCCCACCCTTAAGTAAGGTACTTAAAACTCGTTGATTAGCGTCCTGATTTTTTACTTCTTCTATTTTGAAACTGGTTTCAGGGCGGAGCGTAAATCGGGTTTTATCAACTAGCACAACGACCGCAAAGCCCTTGGGGCCCGTTACCAGTAGGTCACCCTCATAAACAGCGCTGTTTTTTGCCAGCTTGCGATCCCCGCCGTTAACGGATTGGGCAACCACCTCTCCGACCACCAGCTTCGCTTCGCCAACCGGTTCTGCCGCCGCCATCAAAGGAAGACTTTGGCATAGGAAAAGTAGGACTAGGAAAACAGCACGTAAGCTCATCATCGACATCAAAACTCTATTAGTAAACATAAGAAAAACGCACCCCCCATGTATCCCGCCCACGATCACCCACCACATCGGAAAAACCAACTTCACTGATTTTGTAAGAAAGCTCGACAGACAAATGCTTCCCAAATCTGCGAGAAAGTGTTGTTGAAAGGGTTTTTGTATTGGCAGCTCGGTTTTCGACGCCATTGAAACTAGGGTAAGTATCTTTCGATGATTCCACGGTCAGTCCGAATCTCACTTGTTGGGGTAAAGAAAACCGAGAGAATATTTTGGCTCCCCTGGATTTGTGGCTGGAGCTAGGGTTAAGTGATGTGATTTCCTTAAAATAGACCCCACCGCCCAATTCGATCGTCCGATCATTCAAGAAGATGCTTTGATTCAATCCCAGTGAAGTTTTGTTTCTATCAGCAGTAGACAGGCTGCTGCTTAAGTTTTCCATCACCCAAAACCGCCTTTTCCCTTTAGATACATAGACACTAGTCGATAGATTGGGGCGCAACCTCAGACGGGTTGATCCGTACAGAAACCAATTATCGCTATACTTGCTCCCATCAAGCATCACCCTGTCATAACCTAGATTACCGATATGGATCACCGGCTTGCCCATCAATGTGGTCTGGTTCTGAAGGCTGGCCTTGGTGCTCCATTGTCTTAGCGTCCTATCGGTAGAAACCGAACTACTTTGTTGGTTTGATTGGTAAACAGATCCACTAATTAATCCCGTCCAGTTCGATTCCCGCAAAAAATAGTAATTGGCTGAAAAGTAGGAATTAATACGAGGACGAGACGTATCTTCTGACGTTAGCGAAGGATCTGAACTCACATCATCAGTGTACCCAATTGAGCTATAGAAATTCCATCTTCTGGGCGCCCCGGGATTAGCCGACTCAAACTTCTGACTACCAATTGCATCAAGATAGCTCTGCGCGAGACTGCCATATTTGGAATCATTAGCCAGCAACAGGACCTCACTAAAATGTGATTCAGCCAATTCAGCTTTTTGTAATTTGTAGTAGATCGTCCCAAGATAATATTGGCTCGATACTGAGTCGGGAGTGATTAGCAATAACTCTGTCAGAATTTCAATTGCACGGTCATCTTCTCCTAACTTTTCGAGGGTAATCGCCTGATAACGTCTTATCCGTAGGTCTAAGGGGTATTTTATTCGTAGTTCATTAAAACCCTCTAAGGCCGAGCGATAGTCGCCATTTATAAATGACTGCGCTGCATTAGTCTCCGTAATGACGAGAGGAGCACTATGTACGTACGTTGGAAGCAACCCACTATAGAGCATCGCAATAAGCGACCACATCATTGTGGGGAAATAAGTCTTACAAAACACTGACCTGAGAATCACCGGTACAAATATTCTTCTATTCCTGTTAGAGGTCATGGGGTGCTTGCTATAATGCATATGCTGAGAAGTGATTAAGAGACCCTGAATAAATCATAACCGATCAATTTGAGTTAGCAACAAGCAAACTCATCGTTACGAGACTCGCAGCAACCCTGTCCCATTGCATTACGGGCGTGATTGCATTATGGACGTGCTTCCTGTGCCATGATTTCATCGATTCTGACTTTCTACTTGATTCGTCCTGACTTATGCACAGGCTTTTCAGGTCATGGTTCGTTGTTTGATAAGCATGTACAGAGATAGTTTGACAGGGTTTAACAAGCATTACAAATTTTACAAAGTCTATGCCTATCACCCAGGCAACGACTCATTCATTTCTCAGTTTTTACTATTCTTGAGCGAACAAGGCCAAACACACAGAAACATCAGTTTAGTCTACAATAGGCAAAGTACTTAAGCTTGGTCGAACATTGTCTGAGCCCAACCATCAAACTCGGTTCCACACTCTAGTCGTGTGATCGCGACTCATCATTTCTTGGAGAAACAAACGCATGAGGTTTGGTAAAACTCCCATTGCGCTGCAACAACTATTACACCAAAAGACCCAAACCTTCGCTGCTGCTTTGGGAGTTATGTTTATTACCGTCTTACTGTTTATGCAGATCGGTTTTCGAGCGGGCTTTCTAGATACACTTACTGACTTGCCTGCATCTTTGAATGGGGACTTATTCCTACTGAGTTCGTCATACGTTACTGTCCTTCGACCTCCCCGATTTAATCATCGCGGTTTGCATAGCGTGCTAGCATTTGATGAAGTCGAATCCGTGAGTCCAATTTATCTCTCAGTGGCGACCATGCAAAACCCAAATGGGGATCAGGGGTTCCTTCGCAAAATTCAGGTTGTTGGTTTCCCCATTGGAAAACATCAAGCTATCAATCTGGTGGGATCTGAGCCACCACTGGAAAAACTCAGCCATTCAAGGGTTTTCCTAATTGACGATCGATCTAGAAAGGAGTTTCGTCCCATCTTGGAAAAAGTAGCTGCTGGCGAAAAGCTAATCACCGAGATTCGTACATCCAATGGCCAACATCAAATTTCGATAGAAGGATCCTTCTCACTTGGCGCAAATACATCAACTAACGCCCACATGCTCACCAGCGATATGACTTTCATGGAACTATTTGGTCGCAATCGTGAGGATGTTAATATTGGCCTCATAAGATTAAAACCGGGTACAGACTCAGAGGCCACCGTCAAAGCTCTAAACGATTACCTACCTAAAGACATAGTAGTTATAGAAAAACATGAATTGTTGGAAAATGAGCGATATCACTATGAATTTCATTCGCCCATTGGACTGATCTTCCGCTTTGGCCTAGGCGGCGCTATTGTGGTTGGGGTAGTTATTTTGTATCAAATACTATTTCAAATGTTGACCAAATACTTACGAGACTATGCAACCATGAAAGCCATTGGCTTCAGCCAAGGCATGTTGCGCATAATTGTTCTTAAAGAAGCCCTTATTCTCGCCATTGTTGGGTTCTTACCAGGATTGGCTGTCTCGTTGTACATTTATAATTACTTAACCATAGCTACCAGCTTGCGCTTCACCATGTCTTCAGAAGTCGGTATCGCCGTAATGGTTTCTATTTGTATGATCTGTTTGGTATCCGCGCTGCTTGCGATTCGAAAGTTGAGTGATGCTGATCCTGCTGACCTTTTCTCCTAATCATGAGCACGCCTAACCTAACTGAAAAGCTGGTTGAGATTGAAAAGCTGAACCACTCCTACCAGGATGCGAATCAGAGTAAACAGGTTCTGTTTGACGTCACTTTCCCAATTTATGCAGGCACCAATGTATTTCTAACCGGCTACTCGGGCTCAGGGAAGACCACTTTGGTTTCACTAATCGGTTGTTTACGTAGTGTTCAAACTGGCAGCTTGAAGCTATTAGGTGAGGAATTGAACGGCGCAAACGAAAACAAGCTGCGAGATATGAGACGAAAAATCGGTTTTGTATTTCAACACTTCAATTTGTTGGATTTCATGAGCATTCGACAGAACGTACAACAAAGCCTCGAGCTTCAAGCGGATTTCTCGCCACGTAAAGCCCGCATACGATCTGAAGAAATGCTAGACATGGTTGGCTTGGGAGACAGGGTAAATGACTACCCAAAAGCGCTTTCCGGGGGGCAAAAACAACGAGTGGCAATCGCAAGAGCATTGGTTCACAAACCCCGACTGGTGTTAGCTGACGAACCCACAGCAGCACTAGATAGTACAACCGGAAGAGAGGTTACCACCTTATTTCAATCATTAGCTGAACAACTAAAATGTGCGGTATTAATCGTCACCCATAATCGCCGAGTGCTCGACGTTGCTGACGAAATTCTACACATGGAAGATGGAAGGCTAGGGACCGCCGTGGGAGAACAACTATCCTTAGTTTTTCCTACTTTAAGTGATAACCAGCTTAGGGATATTGCTAACCAAGCACAGCACAGAACATACTATCCTGGGGATATTTTAATTCGCGAAGGAGATGTCGCTGACGAATTTTTTCTGTTGCTCCAAGGTAAGGTGGAAGTCACAAAAAAGAATTCCAATGGACAACACGTGAAATTAACGGAGTTGAATAAACGAGGTGATTATTTCGGTGAGATGGGATTACTCCAAGAAAACGCCTTGAGAGCTGCAACGATAACGGCCAGAGGGGAGAAAGAAGTTGCCGTGCTAACGATTAAGAAAGAGATCTTTGCGAAGATGGTCAAGGATTCACGCCTGACTAAGGCGCTGATTAAAGATGAAATGCAGCAACGTATTGAAGAAAATCTGCGCAGCGATGGAAGTGAATCACCTCAACCCACGCCACCCGATATTCCGATCGGAGAACGTTCGTAAATCCGATAGGTTTTATAATGTTTAGCGCCAGATGCTTCTGTTAGCTTTCTGGATGATTGGTTATCTTCCCAAACCCAAGATAGTTCGGCTCTTTGGTATTTCTTTTTATTTCCGGAACCACCCTGCATCCCTAAGTGAACCAGTGCTGGCCCTAATGCATAATTGGAATTTTGGTATTCAGGTAGAACACCCACTGCTAATACGCGAGCCCGATCAACGCTTCTCCTATGCCATAAATATTTTGCGACTCCCAATGGCGTAAAACGACCCTGGAGTTTCTTGAGGGCGCTGTTAACATCCGGCAACCCCATCCAGAATCCAATCATTTCGCCATTCAGTTCTGCAATTGGAAAAATATCTGGATCAGCAATTTTTTTCAAATCACGTGCGGTAGCGAGAAACTCCGATTCACTGCGCGGCGTGGCGCTCCAGTTATCCACAAAGCTATTATTGAAGACAGCGTACATACTTCGGCAATCTTCATCGAAACCTTTACCATTGAGTCGAATAGGACGGAATGTTATTCCAGCCAACAGCGCGCGACGGTAGGCTCTCTCAAATACAGGAGAGAGTGCTGTCATGTCAAAATCATAGGCCAACGCATCTTTCACTTTCACGAATCCAGCTTTCTCTACTAACCCAATATAGTAAGCAGGGTTGTAAGGCATCATGAAACAAGGAGGAGAATCGAATCCATCAACCAGAAACAGGCAATTGATATGGGTGGATAAATCAATGGGACCGCGTAAGACTTCACAATCATATTTGCCTAACCAAGCAGCAGCATGCTTAAACAAGGCATCACTCACAGCTTGCCGATCAACACATTCAAAATATCCAAACAATCCTACGTTGCGATTTTCTTTTTTATTCAGACGAAAATTGGTGGCAGCAACAATCCGGCCCACCACTTCCCCTCCTTGCAATGCAATAAAGGCCTGTCCGTCACCATAGCTTCTAAACTCACTGTCTGGCGCAAGCTGTTTTCTAATCGCACTACGAAGCGCGGGCACCCAATTTGGATCATCCCGATAGATGCGTTCAGGTAAATCCGAAAAGTCCGCCCAGTCTTTGTTAGTACAAACGGCTTTTACTTGGATGCTCACTATGAATTTAGCGACGAATGATTACTGTTTCAATTAGCACCATTCCCACTAACCTGGAGATGCTCTCGGGTCTTAACCAATGATTCCACCAATGCGAGCAATTCATCTTCGGTATGCAGCACATTCACAACAACCCTCAAGCGTGGTTTAGCGATAAACCATACTGGGGATACCCAGACACCATGTTGTTTTAGCATATAAGCGGCAAAATCTTTGGGGCTTATACTTTCATCAACCAATACAGGCACAACATTGGTCATCCCTAATGCTTCGAAATTATTCTCCTGAAGCAGCCCCCTAAAAAACCGCGTTTTTTGCCTTAATACTTCAGGTAAGTGAGTGTCCTTTTCAAGTTGACGTATCGATGCAAGTGCCGCAGCAGCAGCCACAGGAGGAAGGGAGATCGTACCTATTGATGTTGGACAAGCATCAAGTAAGTTGGTAAAGGCCTCACTAAAACAACTAATCGCAGCCCCGGCGGAAGCACCAAATTTAGAAAACGTCGTCATAACAACAGGTTCAATTCCACGGTCTCTAATTTGCTGCGGTGTGATATCGAAGTGTTGACAAATACCGTGTCCGGTACGCCCCAAAGCCCCGCTGGAATGCGCCTCATCCAAAATCAACACAGCACCTGGGTAATTCTCCATAACACTGATTAATCCCGGCAAAGGCACAACATCACCGTCCATAGAGAATACGGCATCAGTGACGACAATGATTCGATCATCTGGTTTAGCGAATCTTTTAAGCTTGCTGGCCAAATTGTCCATATCAGCATGCCGATACGCTTTAGTGCGCACTTTGGGACTATGGGTCAGCATCTTTCCAGAACGATTATCAGCATTAACAACCGCCGAAGTGATACATCCATGATTCTGGATATCTGTCAGAATTAGAGTTTCACGATTGTTCTTAAAATCGGCTACCGGTATTGCCAAATGACAAAATCCATCCATCACCGCTTGAAGAGCCATCCACGCGTTTAAGAACAAATAGGTATGCGGTAATCCTTTGAATCGGGAAATGGCTTGCTCCAATTGCCGATGCAAATCGATTCTTCCGCACAAAGTATGGCATGAACTATTGGTTGCCCCATAACGGTCAATGGCATCGATGGAAGCTTCCCGTATTGCTGGGTGTTGCGCGAAGCCGAGGATGTCATTATTGCCAAAATTGGTCGCTTGATAGCGATCACCACTATTCTCACATTCAACGTTGACATAGTTGCCTCGCTTTTCGTGAACAACGTAATGATTGGGATAAAGACCCTCTTCTTTAACCCTTTGGATATAGTTCTCAACAACTTGCATATTTGTGTCTAGTTTCTAATTCAGTACGTATTGTGACCTCTGCAATCCCTGAGCGATTTCCTTTTGAAATTTTTACATTTTCACTCTTAAAAAACCCCAATCAGATCGTTGGCCCAACTAACGACCCTCAGCGCCCTTAATGTCAAGCATTTGCCGGCATTCATACCATAACGTTTTACCAATTATTAGATCTATCAGCGAAAAATGGTACGCATTTATTGGCGGTTTATACCACAGACGAATCAATCGTTTTCCCACACATTCTAGAATGATACGGTCAGCCACAATACAATCATAGCCAAAGACAAGAGAAATCGTTAGGATCGTATCACACCAAACTGCCATTGTTGCTATCTTTTAGAATGACAATATTGATAACCGGAGCGAACGGATTCACAGGTGCCCATGTTGCACGAATAGCGTTGAAAAAAGGCATTGACGTCCACGGATACGTGCGTGAGAGCAGCGATCTAAATCGGCTTAATGGATTAAAGATCAAACTGTTCAAGGGAGACATAACTGATGCGAAAACCATTTTGCATGCTTTGGAAAACGTAGACACAGTCATTCACACCGCCGCCTATGTTGCACTTGGGGCGGTCGATCAAGCTGAAATGGAGAGAGTGAATGTCGAAGGCACTCGCACCGTACTCGCAACCTCTCTCGCAGCAGGCGTGAAGAGATTTGTTTACTGCAGTACGATTGGAATTTTCGGCGATACTAAGGGCGAGATTGTTACTGAAGAATTTCAGCGTGACCAAAGTGGTTTCTCTTCTACTTACGACAGCAGCAAGTTCTACGCTCAGAAATTAGTCGACTCATATCTACAAAAGGGGTTGGAAGTTATCAGTATATTACCATCAGGAATTATGGGAAGAGGTGATCCACATTTCGGACCGGTAATCTCTCGATATCTCTCTGGGAGATTAAAGCTATGGGCAGGGGGACAACGGTTGACCGGAATAGTGCATGTAGAAGACGTCGCCAATTCACTTTTACTCGCTGCACAAAAAGGACGAGCTGGCGAAAAATACATCGTTTCGGCAGGGGAACTTCGCACCATTGACATGTTTGCCATACTCGCTCGGGGGAAGCCATTGAAGCCCCCTAAAGAAGTGCCTGAAATTGTGGTTCGAGCCGTTGCCCAGCTACTGGAGATTACGTTTAAAATTGTGGCGAAACGGCCACCGCTGAATCGGGAGCTAGTTCACTATTTATATGACCGCTGTGTTAGAGTCGATGCGACTAAGGCTCGAAATGAGCTTGGCTGGCGCCCATTATCCCCTGAGCAGATTGTTCTTACATTGATTCCATGAATTTATTTTCCAATCCCCACTACCGCATCAGATCTGCACTATATTGTTGTCTGATTATCTCCATTGCTTTTCTTACCCTATCTGCGAACGCCGCACCACCCGGTATCGCGGCATTGGGTTACATCGAACCTGAAGACGGAATATTTAACGTCAGTGGTGCGGTCTCGCCACAAGGCAATACTGTTGCCGTGCTTTATGTAAGCGAGGGAGATACCGTTGAGTCTGGACAGATTATTGCCATACTAAATAGCCACGACAGACTCCAAGCTGCATTAAATCGCGCTGAAGCTCAATCACGAGTTCAAAAAGCACGTTTGGACCAATTTCTCGCTGGCCCCCGAGAAGGGCTCATCAAAATACAAGCGGCGAGAATTAGCCAAGTTCGCGCACAGATTTCCATCGCAAGGAAACAGTGCGAGCGCTTTAAAACATTGCGTACCAAGGGCACAGTATCGGAGTCTGAGCATGAAGAAAGCTGTCTCGACATACAAACATTACAACCTGAACTAGAACTAGAGAACGCAAGGCTAACCGATCTACAAGACATTCGAGAGGTAGACGCTGTGGTATTGCAAACTCAAGTCGCAGACGCCCAGTCGGCGGTGGAGCAAGCACAAGGCGACCTTGAAAGAAGCTTGGTCAGATCGCCAATTGACGGGCAAATTTTGCAGGTATATACGCAGTCTGGGGAGAATGTCACAGCTAAAGGCATCGTGGGAATTGGTAGAACACAACAAATGTGGGTCAGAGCCGAAGTCTATGAAAACGACATCGAAAACGTAAAAGTGGGACAACAAGTCACAGTACAAGCAGATGGCCTTAGTACTGACTTAAGCGGCGAGGTAGCAAAGATCGGTTTGCTAGTTGGCCGCAACCGAGTAATCACACTGGATCCCACTGCCAGTCTTGATGCACGGGTTGTGGAAGTCAAAATTCGCCTTGATCAGACGTCCAGTGATTCGGTATCGGCGCTAACCAACCTGCAGGTGAGCGTAATTATAAAAGTGTAGAAGTTTAGACCAAATCTGACACCGTATTAAATCAATCCGAGCGAAGCGAGGGTTGATTTAATGAGAGTTACCCGTTTTGATGTAGTTACCAAACAATATCAAAACACAACGAGGTAACTCT
>WLWV01000064.1 GCA_012103395.1 Gammaproteobacteria bacterium | reverse complement strand
TGAGGCATCTTTACTCAGGCTTGTCAGTGCCATTCTCGTTGAGATTGACGATGAATGGAGCAATGCCGACAAGCGATATATCGTGTGGAACGACGATAATGACTCAACCTAAATCAAAGTTACAGACCTCAGATTACACTACCATTGGTATGCCAGCTAACGACGGAGGGAAAAATGGCTGGTACATGATATTAGAACCCGGTGAAATCGGCGTCACTGCGAGCTGGCACGCACTAGAATTCGATAACACCGCTGCCGCTGATTCCATGAAAACCGCGGGTCTACCTGTGGAGTATCAACACAGCTTAGTCAGCGGTCTATGGCCTTCCCTTTCTATACTCCCAGATGTTGAAGCGCAGAATAAAGGGCAGGCTTTACGCCTCGAGAAATTGCAAATACGTGCTAGCCGTTAGGCAGAGCACCGCATGCCTTTTGCTGGAGCTACTTTGAACTTCAGCTACTTGCTCCACTATTTTAGGATGACAGAATGTGGATTGTAAGATTGGAGATAAAAGAGCACTATCGTTGATGTTTCTCCTAACCGAAAAACGACCAGGCTTTAATTCAATCCAGCCCTGAATACTTCTTGGAAACTTTGCACAACTCTAATCTGATCCAACCCATTTCTAAAGTAACGAGGAGCAGTTAAGCAAGCAACGAAAAGTTGCATGTCGTCTTGGGTAGAACGAATCAAAACAATATTCCTACAAACCCACCTGTGCCAGATTTAGCGTATCCCTCTCTGACCTAAACTGATTTTCTCACCTCTAGGCCTGACCATAGATTTCACAGAAAGCGCGCTTACCGCTTAAGTAAGCACCGTGAGCGGTGTTCAAAGCATCCAATGAAGTCGCCTCTCCTGCAAAAAACAATCGTTCATCTATACTCTGCGCTAACACTTCTCTAATATGCCCGAACCCCGGTTTCGCTGAGGAATAGGCTCCTTTGACCCAGGAGTCGTAACCCCATGCGCTTCCTTTGTATTGCCTAATTCGCTTATTGATTCCTGAACCATACACATTGATTAACAACTCCCGAAAATATTGCTCCGACGCCTGAGGGCCTTGCTTTTCTAGCCACCAAGCAAATCGGCCCGCCACACTCGTAAAAGCATAGGGCTTACCAAAAGGCTGCATCATAATCGACCCGGCTATTTTTGCATCACTGTATTGAACCTGACTTGACACTTCCGGGTCGATCCCTTCGAAAGAGAAAAACAAATTATTGTAATTACCCATGGGTAGTGCATGAATCGCCTCAAGTTTATATAGAGGCAGCGCAGGCGTAAATTCAATGTCATTCGCTGCTAAAATTCCCGTCGAAATCGTTAGAACAATTTTATCTGCTGTTATCACCCCCTTATTGGTTTCAATCTGGACCAATGGCCCGCCCCATTTGATGGCGAGCACAGCAATATTCAGCTCAACCGGACACCTCCGCCCCTGTTCGCTAATCAGCGCACCATAACCTTCACGAAGTGGGTAATCTTCCTCTGTTTCTAAGTAATTGGACTGATCCAGAATAGAAACCTCGTCTGGATCATTAGAATGTAATAACGACAACCAATAAGCCTGATATTGAGTCCATCGGCTATCCTGATCCATCGCATCCCACAAAGCGCAATCCTTTCCCTCTTTCGCTAGCTCATCAACACGCTGGTCAAATCGAGATAAATGCAACGCGTAGTCTATCTCATCCGATTTGGTTAGCCACTGACCATCGAAATGCATGAGTTTGCTTTTTCCTGCAGCCTGACCGTCTTCACCTTTCTCACTTATAATTTTCGCATCAGCGGCGGTCGCAGTCTTATTAGTTTCGTAAAAAAAACCAAATTGATCCGCCCATTTCACATAGGGGTTCACACTGGCTGAATGCATCCAATGGCAGCCTAAATCAACAGGATACTGCTCTTCTAACATTTCGGTCAGTCCTCGACCTCCGATGCGATGAGATGCCTCAAGTACAACGTGTTGCACGCCATTTTTAGTTGCTAATTCAGAAGCACCGAGTCCCGCCGCGCCGGCACCGATGACCACCAATGGATAATGTGACATTTTTAAACCAGTATAGTTATAAGCACAAAAAGAGAATTCGTTAAGTATCGACTTAGATGGCGAGCCCCAAGCGGCTAGCGCCATTCAAATCCAATACATTGCTTGTGCTTTTCAAGAAAAAATCAAAAAAATTGAATAAGCGTTCAATATATTATATGCTTATTCAAAAATCACCACAATCGAGCAACTGACGCTCATTCAATTTTTTCCACTTATGTCAAAAGGCACCACGCCCCTTCCAAAAGGTCAAAAAGACTATCGTCGCCAGCAGCTGATTGAAGCAACAATTAGCACCATCAGCGAGTTCGGTTTATCGAACACCACCATTTCAAAGGTGACCAAAAAAGCCAGTCTCTCAGCGGGTATCGTGGGGTTTTATTTCAAAAGCAAGGAGCAACTGCTATTCGGAACACTGGAGCACCTTGATGCTGAATATAACTCCTTCATCGAAGCTGTTTTTACCTCCAATGACTCGCCAGAGGAGATTGTTACAAAATTCATCGAGCTTAGCTTTAGCGAAACACTGTGCGACCAGAACAAGATTGCCGTTTGGCAGGCATTCTCTGGAGAAAGTCGAGCCCGTAACGAGTACATGAAGATCTGCGGCGATCATGATGACGCTTTTTATCAAGCCCTATATCATCAGATCCAATTGTTGAGTCAATACTATCCAGACACCCAGCCTTCCCCTGAGGCTATTACTCGAGGCTTAAGAGGGCTGATCGATAGTTATTGGCTTGATTACTTGTTCACACCCGAGGCTTTTGATCGATCAGTATCTAGGCAAATCTGTTTGGATCTTCTAACAGCGGTTTTTCCTATTCACTTTTCCACCAAAACGCATCCCTCGCCCCCAGCGCCCCAAACTCAAGCGTCCAGGCCCCAAGAAGAAAAACTGCACAGTGATCTGCTATCTCCATGGACCTACTTCGATCCCGAATTTCTGGAACTTGAACAACAGTTTCTATTTAAGCAGAGCTGGCAATTGGTTGGGCATATCAACGAATTGACAAAAACCCCTGGATACATGACTTTCGATGCCATGGGCGAAAGAGCCCTAATCATAAAAGACCACCAGGGAAACATTCGCGCATTTCACAATGTTTGCCGGCATCGGGGAGCCAAGCTACTTGATGATGACAAAGACCAATGTCCCCATGTCATCACCTGTCCATTTCATGGATGGAGCTACAAGCTTGATGGACAACTCATCGGGGTCCCCGGGGAGAGCACCTTCCCTAATCTTGAACGATCAGAAAATGGACTCGTGCCCATCGATCTCGAAATCTGGCACGGCTTTGTTTTCGTTCGATTTACGGCCGGCGGGAAAAGCCTTGCTGAGAAGATGGCCCCTGTCTCAGAGCTACTGGACCCCTATCAAATGGAGTTACTTGAATTGATTCCAGGAACACAATACAGCGAATCAAGGCCTTATAACTGGAAGGTAATCCATGATATCGATAATGAAGGCTACCATGTCCCTGTGGGCCACCCAGCGTTACAGCAACTTTATGGCAACCAATACACCGATAGCATTGTAGAAGGCATCTCGGTTTCCCGGGCGTATCTAAACGAAAAGCCGGGATCGATATGGAGTGTCAAACAATACCAGAATTTACTTCCTCGATTCGATCATCTCCCTGACGAAAACCAAAGGCTGTGGTTGTATATTGGAATTAGTCCAAATATGGTACTCGGGCTGTATCCAGAGAGTGTGGAATTTTACATGACCTTGCCGATTTCAACCAAAGAGACCATTTATCGCGGGGCATCTTATGCTTTACCCGACGAGCGGCGTGGGATTGAGGCCGTCCGTTACTTAAGTCGGCGGATAAACATCGCCACAGAAAAGGAGGATGAAAGTTTCGTTAATTGGATGCAAGAGGGGCTTCAATCCAGCATTTTCGAACAACGAAATCTGTCAACGATGGAAGCGGGAGTCAAGCATTTTCACCAGTACGTCATGAGCCAAATCCCCGTCGGAAAATTGAAAGATCATCCAGGCAAAGGAAAAGTGATATCAACCAACTTAAGTATGCACACAGACTAATTCAATATGAGCACTCGTTATCAAATCTGTCACGATGGGGCGGCATCATCACCACGAACAGTGTCATTGCTCATAATAATGTTAATACCCAGACTCAGTCCATACTGGCGCTAACGCTCAACGCCATTAACTTATACTTCCTCAGCTAGCCGCACCACAGGAGAACAGATCTCGATCAGAAAACCGTCCAGATCCGAAACATAAGCTGTCGTCTGCCCCCAAGATTCTTCGCGCGCATTTTGAACGAGAGTAGCGCCCGCACGAATAGCTTGTGCCACCGCGTTTTCTACATTCAACGTTTCCAATGCAATTTCGAATGTCGGTGAACGTGGATTCGCTGGTGCCACTGACTTACCCAAATCAGACATGAGTGCCAGTGAAGAAAAAGAAAGCGTCGTTAGCCCCGTATCTAATTCGCCGTAGTCGCCTCCTTCATGGAGGAACTTTATGTCAAAATCAAATGCTCGCTGGTAAAAATCCAAGGACCGGGCAACATCCTCAACATAAAGAATGGCATATTTTAACTTCATAAATGTCGAAACCATTTTTGTAGAAGTAGTTATCCGATTTTAATCATCAGTAGAAATCAGCTTCCTCGAAGTCGCTCTCCCAAGTCATCCAAACCGGTCTTGACGTGCTTAAACACACCTCCCTCTTTATTGTGTAGCAACAATTGGGTATTTAGCCCTCCCTTAGTGGACAAATCTTGCATTGCTTCGGTAAAACGTTGTTGCCCATCCTTCTCTAACGCACCTAGATATCCAGATAGTAATGAAGCCACATAGGTTTCTGATTTTGTTTCATCGCCAGTGTTTTCTGCCAGCCATTGACTCACAGTATTCAGCATACTCATGGTTGTAGATAAAATTGCGGTGGCAGCGAAATGAGGACCAATGGCGGATTCTTCATCAACTGTGATCACTGCATTTTCCTCGCCGAATAACATCTCTAGCGCTTTCGATGCAGGAAAAACAGGAAGCGGACAGTTTCCGGTTTCAATAAATGGTAATGGGATCGTGACGCAAGGATTTATTGCCGGCGCGATCAATTCAGACACCTCGGCCAATGTGATCCCTGCCATCACACTGATAACCACTTGTTCAGGGCAAAAATTCAACTTCAACAGTTCATCTCTTGCAATGTCGGCAAGCAAACTAAGAAAAACGATATCTGAACCATCGATGATAGCCTGATTAGTCTCAGTGGTTACATTTGTAAACTCATGACTTAATCGTGAAGAGATGTGCGCTGAGCGTTTGGAAACCAAAATTTTTGAATTGGGAAACTGCCGAGCTAATGACCTCACCATGGGCTCACTAATCTTTCCACAACCAAGAAACCCAATACGCTTGGGCTGGGCTTCATCGATATTGTTTTCGTGGATTCGGTTCATTCTTCTGTTTAGCGTTGTTAGCGCGGATAGCGCTTAATGGTTGAGAGCAAGGTGTTGTAATCTGGCAACACTTTTTCTTAACATAGCCTTTCTCTCGGTATCAAAGAGACATCTTTTTCTGTTTCGCAATTTCGATTAGCGGCGCCATGGCATCGTGAATTTTCCGGCACACGATTGCGCCTTTTTCCGCTAATACCGTTTCGACGTCCACGGGTAATGAAGAATCGGATTCATCCGGTATTTCATTTAATTGCCCGCCCATCAAAATGGGTATATAAATACCTTTTTCGGTCAACTCATCCCTTAATTGGCCATAGTAGGTCAAAGCCACGCCATTATAGGTTGTCAACGCAATGGCATCGGCCAGATTATCCTCAGCAATACGAGCCAGTGCATCAGGGTCCGTTGACACTCCTCCGTCAATAAGGGTCACGCCAATTCCACGAAAAACACCCTCCAACAATAACTTACTGTGTTCATGAACATCAGTGGTTGCGATAACCAGCTTTACCCCACAATCTTTAAGTTGGTCACTATTATAATCACGTAGCATCTCAAGGGTTTCCCCTACCAGCTTATCGAGTTCAGTCACCACATCTGAGATCACCAACGAGTTACGACGACCCTCTGCTTCATTCCACTCACCCGGGCCGTACCAACGCTCCAGCTTCTTACCACCAATGCGGCGAATAGCGAGAAACATTTCAAATGGATTCCTAGTATCAATTCCTCCTTCCTCAAACCCCGACAACAATCGTTTAAAAAAAGTACTTCCACCTTCCAAAAGAACATCAACTTGATTATCCACTTCTTCCATGTCGAAAAATGGCGATAAATGGTGACCCGCCTCTATGAGTTTACTACCCGCCAGTTGTGCGTCAATAATTTCGGCGATATCTGGAATGCGCTGATTTTCCGTGACTGGGACGGGGTTAATGGCATGTCCGCTCGGCGTGGTAAGTTGTCCCACAATATCCACAAGCAAATAGCCCGCGAGGCTGGCATAGTTTTCGGCATCATTCCCTCGATAGCTGACGGTATTTCCATAAATCATACTACCGGGATGATTGCTAATTCTACTTAGCGCTTTTTGAAAAGCAAAACGAGACAACGGATTACTGTAGTGGTGGCCAAAACAATGAGTGACATTCCCTCCCATTAAGTCTTCTATTAAGTATTTTTCGATCATTGCCGCGCCTAATGCACAGGATAAATCGTTAAACACCGCAGCAAATCCATCATCTAGATTCGAATGGACTAAGACATCTGCCGGTTGAGCAGCCATGAGTGCAATCGCGGTTAAGGTCGATCGGGTCGTTTCGACATCATCTATCCACCCAGGCAAGCGAAACGTAAAATACTGACCCAGATTACCAATAACGGTAGATCCTGCTGACAATGCAAACTGAGTGTTTTCCAAAGCACCAGGAAACCCTAACACAAAGTCACCAAAGTGAGATGCCACTGGGGCAGAATTAGCGACCTCAACAAATTCCTCCACTGAATTTAGAATCAGCCCAGTCCCCTTCAACTGCTGATTCCGCATTGATTGTGGAAATCCCATAGACCAATCCAAGCACAGCCCGTAGCGATCAACATTCACCCCTTTTATTTGTGTCTTGTCGTAAATCTCAGCGAATGCCCGCTTACTCTTGGCCTTATCACGAAACCCCATATGGGCATGTTTCATCACCGTACCTTGAGCCGCCATTCGTTGTTTGTATTCAGACTCACTGGCACATTGATGTTGAGCTAAAAACTCGGAATGGCCGATTCCCCATGTTTGACCCATCTGACTGCCGACGTTCAGAACGTCACGAAAATCCGGTATTTCAGGTTCGGGAAAAACCTGATCTCTCAATTTCTTATTCACAAGACACCCTCAAATTGCGTCCCTTTAGACGTGATATCGAAACGGCACACCAAGATGGCTGGGAGTAGGAAGCTAACCATCAGACACCCGGCCAATGCTTTCAACGGCATGATTGATCACCCCATCATAGGCCAGCGTCATAGTGGATTCCCACGATACAACAAGTTGCTAAACCATTTGCCTGATCAGCTTTTGTAAAAATTGATCGCATTTCTCAAGTTGGGATCGAGACACAAACTCATCGGGCTTATGCCCCTGCTCCATGGAACCGGGCCCACAAATAACAGTCGGGATTCCTAAACGGTGTTGAAACAAACCTCCTTCCGTACCAAATCCGAGCTTTAGAATCGCTTCGGAGTCAATCAACGATTGCACAAGACGAACCACTTCCTCTTCTGGCGAAGTATCCAACGCTGGGTACTGGTTAAAAATATCAATGGCAATCTCCATTGCAGGGAAATCTTCACTGTATTTATCCACGATCAACTGAGATCGTTGGCGAATTTCACTCAAAATTTCATCTGGGTCGTCTGCTTTCAGATTTCGGATCTCGAACTTAAATGAACACTCTCGAGGGATGATATTTAGCGCGGTACCACCTGCAATAGTACCAACGTGCAAAGTCGTGTATGGCACGTCGTAATGATGATCAGAAGATCTTGATTTCAGGTCTTCCTGAACATCTCGAATCACGTTGATCACATCTGACGCAAGATAAATCGCATTCAGTCCTTTGGTGGTTAGCGCCGAATGAGCTTCGACCCCGCGACACACGCACAGCGCTGCTGTCTTGCCTTTATGGGCAACCGCCGCCTTCATCTCCGTTGGTTCGCCGACAATACAAAAAGCGGGCTTAGTAGGCGCAGATTCCAACATCTCGACCATGCTACGAACACCAACACAACCAATTTCTTCATCATAAGAAAAGGCTAGGTGAATGGATTTCTTTAAGTCCAGAGCCGCTGCATCAGGGATCATCGCCAACACAGAGGCAATGAATCCTTTCATGTCCGTGGTCCCCCGGCCATAAAGCCGGCCCTCTTTTTCCAGCATCGAAAACGGCTCTACCGTCCAGTCTTGCCCATCAATGGGAACCACATCCGTATGCCCCGATAACATCACGCCAGGAGAATTTTCCGGTCCCAAGGACGCGTACAGATTAGCCTTGGTTTTTTCATCATTAAAAATTAGAGTGGAATCGATACTGACATCATTGAGATACGATTGAATGTATTCGATCAACGCCATGTTGCTATCCCGACTCACCGTGGGAAAGGACACGAGGTGTTGCAAGATTTGTTCCGTTTTAGTCATGGTCAATTTAGTACCCCAAATATGATTATCCCACGTGGTCACGCATTAATACCTTAATGTTCACTAGAAACGACAGCATGTTTTTATTACAAACAAGCTATCGATATACGACCCCCAATGAACACACTTTTGGGGTCTAGCGTAAATTCAAGCCGTCGCCGAATAGCCCACGTCCGATAGAAACACCCATTTCTTCCGCAAACTTATCAAACACGGAGGGCTTTATGGTGTAATCCAGTATCGCTTCAGCACCTATCACGTCTCTGGCAACTTGCTCTACGGTGCCAAAATCATCAATCAAACCCAGTTCTTTCGCTTTCTCACCGCTCCAGAACAAACCGCTATAAATCTCTGGGGCGTCAGTTACACGGTTTCCACGGCCAACTTTAACAGCCTCAATAAACTGTTGGTGGACTTCATCCAGCAATTGCAGGGCATGGGCACTCTGCTCGTCGTTAACGGGTGAGAACGGATCCAATGATCCCTTGTTTTCCCCCGCAGTTAGAAGGCGACGCTCAATGCCAAGTTTTTTCATCGATTCAACAAAACCAAAGCCATCCATTAACACACCAATAGACCCAATGATGCTCGCAGGGTGTGCATAAATTTGATCAGCAGCCACCGCAATATAGTACCCGCCGGACGCACAAATATCCGAAACGGTCACATAAACAGGCTTGTTTGGATAAAGGCTCTTCAAACGATATATTTCCTCATTTATCTGAGCAGAATGTACCGGAGAGCCACCTAGGCTATTGATATTTATAATAACACCGATGGAAGACTCAGACTCAAAGGCGCTTTGCAATCCGTAATTCACCATATCGGCAGACTCGCCATTGGGGCCAATCTCACCATTTACTTCAACCAACGCAGTGTGGCGACCTGCATCCATTGGGCCGAAAATATCAAAATGGGAAAAAAGCGCGACTCCGATATATCCCAATACTAGCAACTTAAACAGAATCCCCCATCGCCTTTTGCTTTTTTTCTCCTTCAAATAGTCTGACGCCAAAATGGACAAAATGCGAGTGTTCTCACGATCCTGATGCTGTGGCGCAGAGGTTGAAGAATCAACCAGTGTGTCACCACGACTTTCATCAACGGATGAGGGTTTTTTACCAAATATCAAATTATTTCTCTTTGTGGCTATCTAGTTTTTCAGACGTGAAGTTTTCAATTCCGTTCACAATCTTGTTATCATTATGATCAGAAGATGTGATGAACAGAAGATTCAGTAAATCAAACGGCTTTGACATCTTCAAGATGAGTAATTTCGTCCTCTGACAGTCCCAGCACTTTGGACAAAATTCGGTGGGTGTCTTCACCGTGAAGCGGTGGGGCTTTGTGATACTCCACCGGAGTTTCAGAGAATTTAAGTGGATTGCCCACCCCTGCAACTGTACCAGAAAGTGGATGAGGTAATTCGATCTTCATTCCACGGGCCTGGACCTGTTCATTGGCAAACGTCTTGTCAATGGTATTGATGGCAGAACAGGGAACGCCAGCTTTTGGTAGCCCATTTAGCCAATAGTCGCTTGGCTGTTTAATGATCTGCGCTGCAATCATTTTTGAGAGGTCTTCGCGATTCCTATTTCTGTCTGGATTAGTCTGATATCTTGGATCCGTAGATAAGTGCGACATACCGATAAACTCGCACAAAAACCCAAACTGCCTATCATTACCAACAGCAATAATAACTTCACCGTCACTGGTGGGAAATGGTTGATAAGGTGCAAGATTCGGGTGCCAATTGCCTGTTCGTTGGGGGATTTTTCCACCGATCAGATAGTTGGTGGCCTGATTCGCCAACCAACCCACTTGGGTGTCAAGGAGCGCAAGATCAATGTATTGGCCTTCTCCGCTAGCATGACGGTGGTGCAGGGCAGACAAAATGCCAACCGCCGCGTACATTCCGGTGGTTAAATCTGAGATAGCAACCCCCACTCTTTGTGAACCACCACCCGGTTCATCATCAGGCTTTCCGGTAATACTCATCAACCCACCAAGTCCCTGAATAAGGTAATCATAGCTAGGTTGACTTGCCATGGGCCCCGTCTGTCCAAAACCAGTAATAGAAAGATAAATCAAACCGGGGTTAAGCAGTTTAAGCGTATCGTAATCCAAGCCCATTTTGGCCAAGCCGCCGACCTTAAAATTCTCGATGAATACATCCGACTCACGGACCAGTTGCTTAAGGACTTCCAATCCCTCTGGTGACTTGAGATTGAGTTTAATTGAGGACTTATTACGATTTGCACTAAGGAAATAGGCAGATTCCTTAGTCTCATCGCCATTCTCATCTTTTAACCAGGGAGGTCCCCACTGCCGAGTATCGTCACCGCGTTCTGGGTTCTCCACCTTAATGACTTCCGCACCCAAATCACCCAGCATTTGCGTGCACCATGGCCCTGCTAGCACCCGTGTCAGATCAAGGACCCTAATCCCTGTTAGTGGCGCGGCCATCCTAGAGTCGCTCAAACAGGGCTGCGATGCCCTGTCCACCGCCAATGCACATGGTTGCTACTGCAAACTGCCCATGGGTTCTTTCCAATTCTGAAAGGGCCTTCTCACTAATGATAACCCCAGTTGCGCCCACAGGATGTCCCAATGAAATGCCGCTACCATTTGGGTTTACTTTTTCTGCTGGAAGCTCAAGATCCCGGGAGACGGCAATCGCTTGGGCAGCAAAAGCTTCGTTCACTTCCCAAACATCAATGTCACCGACAGATAAATCACTCCCCTCAAGTAGGTTTCTCACCGCAGGAACTGGTCCGATCCCCATGTATTTCGGCTCGACACCGGCAAACGCATATTTCACTAATTTGGCCCTCGGTATGATTCCAGAGTCCTCACACTTCCGTCTCTCCATCAGTACCATAGCAGCCGCCCCATCATTAATTCCCGAGGCGTTTCCTGGCGTAACAGTTCCATCTTCTTTAAACACTGGGCGAAGCCGAGTCATGTCTTCTAAGCGCCCATTAAACCGCACGTGTTCATCCTGCTCAAAAAAACTGCTTCCTTTTCTTGATTTCAGTTCGACAGGCAAAATTTGATCTTTAAAGTAACCATTTTCAATCGCTTTTTGCGCACGTTGATGGCTCAAGAGTGCGAACTCATCTTGCTCCTCCCGAGTCACACCCCATTTTTCGGCGATATTTTCTGCGGTCACCCCCATGTGGTACTTTTCCATTGGGCAATGTAATGCTGATACCATCATGTCAATCAATTGTCCGTCACCCAGCCGATTTCCGAATCGGGCTCCTGTTGCCAAATAGCCACCGCGGCTCATCACCTCAACACCACCAGCAACAGCGGTATGGCAAATTCCAAGTTCTATTTGCTGCGCCGCACTTACAATGGCCTGTAACCCACTTCCGCATAAGCGATTAACTGTCAGCGCCGGAGTGTGGGGATGCAAACCGCCTTCGAGTGCAGCCACGCGAGAGATGTACATATCTCGCGCCTCGGTGTGAATCACGTTACCAATCACACAATGCCCTACAGACTCAGCATCAATACCCGCTCTGGACACAGCCTCACGTACCACCGCAGCCGAAAGTTGTGATGGGGTGTGATTTTTCAAACTACCGCCAAAATCGCCCACCGCCGTTCTGACGCCGCTTACCACTACCACTTCATTATTAGTCATAAGTATCACTCGATAATATTAAAAGCGACGGTCCAAAAAACACCGCTACTAGAATTGCAGCCTAGTTTACCGCGACTGTCCTAGCATTTAGTGCGTGACAAACGTCGAAAAACAACATCAATTCTTCAACTCATCTAAATCTGTAAAATACGCCAGGGATTCAGGGTTAGCCAAAGCGTCCGTATTTTTTACTTCGTCTCCATGGACGATATTACGGACGGCTAGCTCCACAATCTTGCCGCTCAAAGTTCGAGGGATATCAGGCACCGCGATAATTTTTTTCGGTATATGCCGCCGGGTGGTGTTGTTTTGAATCGTTGTACGAATTTTTGATATCAGTTCATCATTAAGCTCCTTCCCTGGCCGTAGCATAACAAACAACACTATCCTCACGTCGTCTTTCCATATTTGTCCAATGCATAAGCTTTCTAGCACTTCGTCAACTTTTTCCACTTGGCGATAAATCTCTGCGGTTCCGATTCGCACCCCGCCCGGATTTAACACCGCATCTGATCGACCATAAATAACAAGTCCATCTTGTGCTGTACGCTCAGCATAGTCACCCTGTGCCCACACATTTTCAAATCGCGAGAAGTAAGCTTCATGATATCGGGTATCATCCACTTCACCCCAAAAACCGATGGGCATACACGGAAATGGTTTAGTACAAACTAACTCACCCCGCTGGCCAATCGCGGCTTCACCATCGACATACACATCCACCGCCAAACCCAATCCACGAGTTTGGATCTGTCCTCGATGCACAGGCCTAACCGGACAACCAAGAACGAAACACGATACGATGTCTGTACCACCAGAGATGGAAGAAAGCATCACATCTGACTTAATGTGTTCATAAACGTAATCAAAACTTTCTGCTGCTAAGGGAGAACCTGTCGACAGAATCGCCCGAAGCGATGACAAGTCGCATTCCTCGTCCTGATTTGGCCGTACTCTCGCCTTTTTGCAGGTTGCGATGTATCTTGCACTGGTACCAAAGACAGATATCTTCAATTCTGAAGCCAATACCCAGAGTGATTTTCGCTTTGGGTGAAAAGGTGACCCATCATACAAAATCAAAGTACAACCGCTGGCAAGGCCAGTAACCAGCCAATTCCACATCATCCAACCACAAGTACTGAAATAGAATAATCGGTCCTCCCTATGCACGTCAGTATGGAGTTGATGTTCCTTGAGATGCTGCAACAGTGAACCACCCGCACTGTGAACAATGCATTTGGGCTCTCCCGTGGTCCCTGATGAATAAAGAATGTAGAGTGGATGATCAAAGGGTAATTGTGCAAACGTCATTTCGCTACGATCCGTATTGAATTCGTCATAGCGCATCACTTTATCCATACCGTTTTCTTGCAGACCGAAATACGAAGTTAGATCTGGGTCAGGAGAAAGGAATGGCACGACGATCACTTTTTCAATACTCGAAATTCGAGCAGACACAGAATACACCGATTCCAACACATCAATCTTACTGCCCGCATAGCGGTAACCGTCTATGGCAAACATCACTTTAGGCTGAATCTGATCAAATCTCTCAAACACCCCCTTCACCCCAAAATCAGGGGAACAGGAAGACCAAATAGCGCCAATACTGGCCGTGGCCAACAGGGCTACAATGGTCTCTGGGCAATTTGCCATATACCCCGCGACGCGATCACCTTCCTTGACACCCAAAGACTGCAATAGATGCTGGCATCGAACCACCATTTGATAGAGCTCACGATAAGTGACTTCTCGTTGAACACCACCCTCGGAACGAAAAATCATCGCCAATCGATCATCTCGATAGCGTAAGCAGTTTTCTGCATAGTTGAGCCTAGCTCCAGAGAACCACTTAGCGCCAGGCATGGCAGATTGTGCAACCCTACGTCTGTAACTTCGGTTTAGTTTGAGTCATTATTGTCGTTCCACACGATATATCGCTTGTCGGCATTGCTCCATTCATCGTCAATCTCAACGAGAATGGCACTGACAAGCC
>WLWV01000286.1 GCA_012103395.1 Gammaproteobacteria bacterium | reverse complement strand
TGGCTCAACATTCAACACCTAATCCAGAAAAACCGGCTTTGGCTTCGTTCGCTACGCTCACTTCGCCTAAGCCAAACGAACATCGCTAAAGAAATAAATTACAGACCTCAGGGTACACTACCAATAATTTCTAGACTATAAGTTTCTAGACTATAAGATGGTCAAATTGCTTATCTTTTTAGTACTGCGTATAAGCTTAAGGCGTAAACCAAACAGCAAATTTAGTACAACGTATGCCATAACATACTTTCTTCGGAAAGATGTTTAAAGCAACGTAATCCACTATCATCAACTCTGCTAACACAAGAATCATGTTTGAAAAACTAGCACCAACCCCTGAAGATCCAATTATTAAACTGATTGGGCTTTATAAGAATGATCCTCGCTCTAATAAAATCGATGTTGGCATTGGTGTATTCAAAGACAACAATGGAAACACGCCTATCATGGAATCAGTCCGCTTAGCAGAGACGAGAATACATGACGCCCAAACCACAAAGGCATATGTTGGTCTAGCAGGAGACGAAAATTTCAACCAAACCATGATTGATCTTATTTTTGGCGACCATAATGGGAAAGAGAGAATAAGAGCGGTACAAACGCCTGGCGGATGTGGTGCGTTACGACTACTGTCTGACATGCTTTTTCGCGCCGCCAGTGACCGAACTATCTGGGTTAGTGATCCTACATGGGGGAATCACTACCCTGTTTTTCGACAAGCTGGTTTTAAAGTCGATAGCTATCCTTACTTAAATCGGGAAACTAAGACAGTTAACGAAGATGAGATGCTGTCAAAAATCAGCCAACTGGGCACTAACGATATCGTGTTACTGCATGGTTGTTGCCATAACCCTACTGGCGCGGAGCTAAGTGAAGAAGCTTGGGATGAAGTCGGGAACCTCGCCGCAAAGAATGGATTCTTCCCCTATGTGGATCTCGCTTATCAAGGTTTTGGAAATTCACTGAGTCAAGACGCCTATGGTGTTCGCACGTTGATGGAAAAAGTTGAATCAATGGTGGTTGCAGCATCGTGTTCCAAGAACTTTGGACTATACCGAGAGCGGGTCGGATGTGCATTAATGGTGGGAAAAACATCCGAGGAGGTTGATCTCGCTCGGTCTAACATCCTGACCGCAGCTCGTAGCTCCTACTCGATGCCACCGGACCATGGTGCTGCCGTGGTTAATCTCATTATGAACAGCCCTGATCTAAAGTCAACGTGGGAAACTGAGCTTACTGCAATGCGTAATCGTATTTTGTCGTTGCGTAAACAAGCGAGTGATGTGCTTAGGGAGAAAACAGACAGCGAAAAATGGGACTTTATTGAACACCATCGTGGGATGTTCTCACTGCTCGTCTTGAATCAAGAGCAGACGGATGCCTTAATGCACGAACATGCTGTTTATGCCGTTGCTGGAGGTCGAATAAATATTGCCGGTCTACGCAATGACGAGCAGCTAAATGCATTCGCAGACGCGCTTGTTGCCGTCACTTCTTGATACAACTCATTTGGAAAAATAACGTGTCAACGCGACTTTATTGAATTTACGGAAATCATCTATTCGCTGAAAAGAATATTCTAATGCATAATACTCCACTGATTCTCTCCATTGACCAAGGAACCACCAGTTCCCGGGCCATCGTGTTTAATGCGTCTGGAGAATCAGTGGCAATGGCGCAATATTCATTTGAACAGCATTACCCCGCCAATGGCTGGGTAGAGCATAACCCTGAAGATATCTGGCAAACCACCATACGTGCCTGCGCCGAAGTCCTATCTCAATCGAAATCCCTCGGGAACGTGATCGCAGCCGGTATAGCAAATCAGCGAGAAACAACTTTAGTGTGGAACAGGAGGACCGGCAAACCCGTTTATAATGCCATCGTTTGGCAGGATCGCCGAACCAGCGAACAATGCACGAAACATCAAGAGGCGCAAAAGACTAAGCCATCCCTCGATAGCGCTATCAAGACAACAGGGCTCCGTTTTGATCCGTACTTTTCCGCCACAAAGATATCTTGGATATTAGACAATGTCGAAGGCGCAAGGGAGCAGGCCGAAGCGGGAGAGCTGGCCTTCGGTACTGTAGATACCTTTTTGATCTGGCGATTCACTAAAGGTGCCCAACATCTAACCGATGCAACAAACGCAAGCCGCACATTGCTATTCGACATTCGTGAACAAAAATGGAATCCACAATTGCTCAGTTACTTTGACATCCCGGCAAGTTTACTCCCTGAAGTGAGAAATAGCGCTGCTGACTATGGCCACATACATGAGTCAGTTTTAAACCTAGAAATACCGATTTGCGGCGTTGCAGGAGACCAGCAGGCCGCGTTGTTTGGGCAATCCTGTTTTGATCCTGGGATGGCTAAAAGCACCTATGGAACAGGATGTTTTATGATACTCAATACCGGCAAAGAACCGATTGAGTCGACTCATAACCTATTAACAACGATCGGCTATCAGCTAGACTCTAAACCCACTTATGCATTGGAGGGCTCAATTTTCAATGCTGGTAGCACGATTCAATGGTTACGGGATCAGTTAGGTCTCATCCAACACACCAATGAAATCGAATCTCACTTGGATTCACAGCAAACCAATGAAGGTGTTTACATCGTTCCCGCTTTCACGGGTCTGGGTGCCCCCTATTGGACACCCAATGCCAGAGGTCTGATTAATGGTTTAACGCGGGACACTACCCCGGCCCATCTCTTTCGTGCTGCCATAGAGTCCGTTTGCTATCAAACCCACGACCTGATCGAAGCAATGTCCAATGATAGCGGCACACTTCTGACCAACTTACGAGTAGATGGAGGAATGACAGTTAACAATCATCTATTGCAGTTTCTCTCCAACCTACTTGATGTCGAGGTAACCCGACCAAAGATCACAGAAACCACTGCGCTAGGTGTGTTTTTCCTAGCAGGTCTGTCCATAGGGCTATTTGATTCCCTAGAGACGCTGAAAAGTAAATACCGGTCCGACATTACTTTTGAACCTTGTATGGGAGACGAAGAAAGGATAAAAAATTTGCAAGGATGGAAACACGCCGTAACCCAATGCCTTGCTTGAACCCCGTATTGTAATCACCGCCCCCATGCTGAAAAAAGGGCCACAGCAAAGTGTGCATCATTCTAGACAGCTCACCATCATTTTTAGCATCACACAATACGCGTTGATTTTACATACACTACTCCTTACCTAAAGCTAAGAAACAGAGCCGATATCCTCCTCGGTTTTACTTCAGACAAACTACTTGTGTCGGCAGCGCTTCTTATCCGCTTTCTGATTAGGGTAGAATGCACCTAATAGGATTGTGCAACCCTACGTCTGTAACTTTGATTTAGGTTGAGTCATTATCGTCGTTCCACACGATATATCGCTTGTCGGCATTGCTCCATTCATCGTCAATCTCGACGAGGATGGCACTGACAAG
>WLWV01000285.1 GCA_012103395.1 Gammaproteobacteria bacterium | reverse complement strand
TTACCTCGTTGTGTTTTGATATTGTTTGGTAACTACATCAAAACGGGTAACTCTCATTAAATCAACCCTCGCTTCGCTCGGATTGATTTAATACGGTGTCAGATTTGGTCTAAACTTCTACAGCTAATACCAATAAATACGGTAGCGCAGGGTTTTCGATGTTCATTCGATTCCCAATCCACTAATACCGCCATACCATGGGTAGCGCCACTTTTGATTCTCAACGCTGTTGCAAGCTCTTGCGCTAAATCAATCGGCTTGTCGATTTGATCCGCGTCCAAGTCCAAGTCCAAAAGATGGCAGGCTTCCTTTTGATCGGATGCCACAACTCCCCACTTAATACGACCCTCTGCATCGGCGGCTCCTACCAAACGACCAATCACCGATCCCGCGGTTAATGTTTCGATAACCGAAATAGAGCCATCAATGCGTGACAAACCACTCAAAATCTCACTTTCTAGCGAGCCCTCGTCCTCAGCCACAATATAATGCCCCAATCGGGCTCTCATTGCTTTTTCAACGGGCATCAGCCTGGAAACCAGTGCTTCTCTATCCTGTCCCTGGGTCGTCAGCTTAATTTCAAGCTGTGGAAAATGGGATTGAAAGCCTAATTTCACGAGACCATTCGGCACAATCGCTTCTATCCCATCCAGTAACATGTCCGCCCGGGACTCACCAATACCAAACGTATGGAAACGCTTCAACCGGGTTACCACATTCGTGCCACGCATCCTGATCAATCGGCTCAGTATCTGGTCATCCATCATGCGACGCATTTCCATCGGCACGCCGGGAGTAAACATAAATCGAGCCCGACTTATCGTGATCACAAAACCGCAAGCAGTACCAACCGGGTTATCGATCAATTCCGCACCCGCAGGTAGCATCGCTTGCTTATCATTATTCGATGGCATTGTTCGTCCTCGGGACTCGTACCAGCCTCTAATGTGAGAAAGCCATTCTTGCCGGAGTTCGAGTGCCACACCCGCAGCCTGCGCTGCCGTTTCCTGGGAAAGATCGTCCACGGTGGGCCCAAGACCTCCGTTCACAATGACCACATCCGCTCTTTCGGACGCTTGATGAAACGCGAGGATAAGGCTGTCACGGTCATCACCAACCACCGTACCCCAGTTCACATCAAAGCCGTTCTCTTGGAGCTTCTTGGCCATGTAACTGTAATTAGTGTTGACGGTTTTACCCGAGAGAATCTCGTCACCGGTGCATAATATTTCGATTTTCAAAGCTGAAGTCATGGTAAGTTAATGGAGGATATGCCTTCGGACAGCATAGATAGCCCGTAGATTAGTAACAACTTAAGATAATAACAACTAGGCTCTCAAACGTCTTCAACGCAATCCCAAAGACAATCATATATTGAGCTCGACGTGGGAGAAAAGTGGATAAGAACCTCATTGCCGCTTCAAATCACTCATAGGAAATCAATGAGTATCCGCCATATACGCCCTCAAGGTCGATCCAAGCATCGGTCCAGCCAATCACGCAACTGCAAATACCGACCAATAACCGGAATAAACCAACGTTCATCTCCTCGATAAAATCGGCTCGATATAAAGTGTGTATCGAAAGGGCTACACTGTTCGGATTGGGCGACAATTTTTTGTGCAACTGTCGTACCAAGGAACGTCATATTGGCGACACCAGCGCCATTACACCCTAGGGCATAGTGGATTCCGTCCATTTTTCCGTTGTGCAATTGTTCATCCAGCGTTAGCGCAACATTACCATCCCATGCGTGGGTAATTTGAACGTCGCCCAGTTGCGGATAACGCTTGAGTAGTAACCGATGCAATAACGGTGCCATCTCCTTGGAGTTAACGTCACTCCATTTTACTCGACTTCCAAAAACCAAACGTTGGTTTCCTTTACTCCCTGTAAGACGGAAAAAAGCAGTGATTCTGGCACTTTCAACAAACGCATTATTTTTGGGGCATAAGTTGACTGCCATTTCATCAGACAGAACTTCAGTGGCTATCATGTACGCCTTAAGGGGAATAACACGGCGCTTAAATGCGGGAGTTACATTTCCAGTATAACCATTGGTCGCAACGATGACGTTTTGTGCTGTAAGCTCTCCCTGTGAGGTTGACAGCTTCCAACCCCCTCGATGCCGATTTAAATTGATCACTTCCGTTTGAGAACAAATCGAAATCCCCCGCCTCTTACACGCTTTTAGCAACCCCTCGTAATACAAAGCAGGGTGTAAATGTCCGGCATTTGAAAACAATACCCCTCCTCGGTAGTACTCACTGCCAATATAGCTTTGCTGATTTTCCGCACTAATTGGCGTCGAGTTGATCTCCCCGTACTGGCTCATCAATTCCGCTTTTTCCTTAGCTCGCTGGAAATGACGTGTCGCACAAGCAGCGCTAAACATGCCATGCTTTTGCCACTCACACTTTATTCCCTCTCGGTCGATAAAACCCTCAACCAAATCCAACCCCTTGCGGGCCGCCGAAATCAGTTCCGAAAATTCACGATTTGATTCACCGAATGATAAGAGCGGCGCCTTAACAGATCCGCATCCTCCGAGTATTCCGCCCGAGCGCGTAGAAGCACCATAACCTGGATTCTCTTTTTCTATTACACAGGCCGTAATACCATGTTGTTGCAACTCAAGCGCAGCGGCCAAGCCGGCATAACTACCGCCAATAATCGCAACGGGTACGTCCCGAGGCTGTTCTTGGGGTTCATGATCGCTAGGCTCATATGCTTCCCACCAAAAGGGTTTAGCCTGAAAGTCAGCATGAAAGATACTTTTAGTGGTAATGGACATTACTATTTGCTATTCAAGACATGTCTCAAAGCTGATGCTTTCAAACCAAGCTCCACATTTAGATGATGATGACTTTTTGAATATTGGGAAATCATGAATAACTTTCTAACGCGTTTATCACTGAAGAATTATATCGCCAAACACTCTTCCGTAGCACGAGAGTTCGCTAAGGCCGTCATTGGAATTCGTGTATTATCTAATGCAATATTTTCCACTGACTTGAATCAACGATGGGAAATTTGCCTTAAACACTGAGTAAAATCTTACATGAAACTCCACCCGGTTCAGGAATTACCCGTTGACGGGGAGAACAACCCGATTGTCTACCATACTGCGTATGCATTTCATGGCGCTGTTCATGGGAAAGACCTGGCACTCGCCTTTGACCAAATTAGACAGCGCCACGGTCCAAACGTTTATATGCTTCCTCTTGGGGGTAAATCGGGTGGTGGCGGCATTTTCCAGATACTAGGGCCTGAAGATGGAAAAGTCATTGGCATACAATTTATATCACCAAGCACACCACGTATCACCCACAAAACAAACGTAGAAATAGTGGATGGGTAGTGTACCCTGAGGTCTGTAATTTATTTCTTTAGCGATGTTCGTTTGGCTTAGGCGAAGTGAGCGTAGCGAACGAAGCCAAAGCCGGTTTTTCAGGCTTTAGTATTGAATGTTGAGCCATCA
>WLWV01000284.1 GCA_012103395.1 Gammaproteobacteria bacterium | reverse complement strand
GGTCTGTAATTTAGCTTTCTATTGCAGCTTCGCTATTGGCTTTGGCTTCGTTCGCTACGCTCACTTCGCCTAAGCCAAACGAACATCGCTAAAGAAATAAATTACAGACCTCAGGGTACACTACCTACCGCTCACAGACTTAGAGGAAATCACTTTTAGCCCTAAATTAGCAAGAAACATAAATAGTTTGCCCGAATTCAGTCATAAATTACTAAAAAGTGATTTATTATGTAAAATTTGCCCATGAACTCGAATCAGACTCACCAAGAATTGATCAATCATTTGACTCATACCACTCAATTGACGCCAAACCAGGCACATAGGTTGTTGGATGAAGTACTAGCCTATTTCAACGAACCCATTGAGTTGTTCGTTCAGCGTCGACACCAGCAGTTACAGGATTCAGGCTATAAAAATGTTGACATTTTTAGCATCATCGAACAGGAACTTATCTCATCTCGGTTTCCAGCCCCCTCGCTCAGCATCAGACAACTACGAAGACTGATTTATGGATAAACAATCAGTTCAGAGGAAAAAGCACAACGTCTCACCCTACCCTACCGGCCCTACTTCTACAGTTCTACTCCCAATGACATGCCAAAAAAGAATCAGCGAGAAAGCGAATCAAGTATTACCTTGCCCACAAATACCAGCATAGCTTTGAGAATATTTTCTGACCCACTACTTCAAATTGCCATTACACCTTTATAAACAGAGGAACAAACATGTGCGGAATCATCGCCTACACAGGAAACCAGAATGCAGCTCCCATTCTTACAGCAAGCCTTCGACAACTCGAATATCGAGGCTATGACTCCTCCGGAATAGCGCTAGTATCGAGAGGAAAACTGAAAACTTATCGGGCTGCGGGAAAATTGGCACAGCTTGAAAACAGGCTGCCCAATAAGATAAGCGGAAAAATAGGAATTGGGCACACTCGCTGGGCAACTCATGGCGAACCCAACGACCAAAATGCTCATCCCCATACAGACACTCAAGGCCGCATTTCTATCATCCACAATGGCATTATAGAAAACGCAACCGAACTAAAACGAAAGCTTGAGGCACAAGGCTGTGTTTATACATCTGAAACGGACAGCGAAACCATCGCCCATCTCATCTCCCATTCGATCATCTCCAATCCCAAAATGGCGTTTTTAGACGTTGTGAGACTTGCCCTCAAACAGCTACAAGGCACTTATGGGTTGGTGGTAATGAATGCCGACGCGCCAGAGACACTCATCGCCGCCCGCAGCGGTAGTCCGGTGATTATTGGAATCGGCAAGGATGAAATGTTCGTAGCATCAGATTCCGCGGCTCTCTCCCGTTACACCCGAGAAGTGGTCCACCTAGATGATGGAGAAATCGCATCCATCAACGCCAAAGGATTCGAAGTGACCACCCTTGATGCGATATCCATGAGCAAACAGTCGGTCATGGTGGATAGCTCTCAATTGAATTACGAACTTGGCAACTACGATAATTACATGTTCAAGGAGATTCATGAGCAACCAGAATCAATCAGACGAACACTAAGTGGCCGTCTCGACCATCGATTCAACACCGCCCATCTTGGCGGGCTCAATATGAGCCCTCGGGATTTAATGAATGTCCGCAGAGTTTGCATTCTGGGTTGCGGCTCCGCCTACTATGCCGGTATCAGTGGCGCTGACATGATAGAAACACTTGCTCGACTTCCTTCAAAAGCTGAACCCGCTGCTGAATTTCGTTATCGAAATCCGGTCATCGAACCCGACACATTATACATAGTAGTCAGCCAATCTGGAGAAACCTTTGACACGCTAGCCGCATTACGAGAGATAAAACGCAAAGGAAGCCATGTTCTAGGCGTGAACAACGTGGTTGGCAGCACCATCGCAAGGGAAGTTGACGGCGGCATATACATGCACGCAGGAACCGAAGTCTCCGTTGCCTCAACCAAAGCCTATACCAGTATGCTAACCTGCTTCGCACTTCTTGCATTGCATTTGGGTCGTGTGAGAGACCTATCACCACAACAAGGAGAACAACTGGTTAATGCGCTGGAAGCATTACCAGAAAAAATCAAAGTGGCGCTGGAACAAAATCAACAAATCAAACAATTAGCCAAAAAATACCACCATATCAATAGTGCATTTTTCATCGGAAGAACCAACGCGTATCCAATCGCACTGGAAGGCGCACAAAAGCTCAAGGAAATTTCATATATTCACGCCGAAGCCTATCCAGCATCAGAACTCAAGCACGGCCCGTTGGCCTTGATTTCTCCCCAAACACCGACCATCATCATATTACCCGACAATGACTTATTGGGAAAATCAATCTCGTCACTGCAGGAAATTCGGGCTCGAAAAGGGCCGGTCATCGCATTGACCAATGCCCAGAACGAGGATATACATTCCCTCGCTGACGACGTAATGTACACACCGAACACTCATCCCATACTGCATCCAATCATCATGGGCATTCCCTTACAGCTATTTGCTTACCATTGCGCTATTGCTATGGACAGAGACATCGACCAACCCCGCAACCTCGCCAAAAGCGTAACAGTAGAATGAAAATCGACACCCGAGGCAACAGGTGAATCCTCTAAAGCAGGAAATACTCATTGTAGTTTCAGCCAGCACCATGAACTATAATTCCCCTCCGTGCTCATTCGGTCCACGGATTACATAGCGCAGTCTTGCCAAATCGCTTCTCCATTTGATAAGGATTACCGGCGCATTGGCGCATGCACCGTAAACGCATACACCGCGCTAGTATTCCCATCATGATAATCGAAACGAGTTAAGAACGAGTCACCACCAATCACTACGAAATTTGGGAGAAAAACATTGGATAAAGAACTGTTTGAAGTGGGCATTGCCCAACGCAAAGGCACTCTGGGTGCTGAATATGTCGAAAAAAATCTAGCCGCCGCCGATGATTTTACGCGGCCGTTTCAGGAAATGATGACAGAGTGGTGCTGGGGGTTTGGTTGGGGCGACGATGCCATTGACGCAAAAACGCGTTCCATGATGAATTTAACCATGATTGGTGCCTTAGGAAAGATGCACGAATGGGAAATTCATTGCCGTGGCGCCATTAAAAACGGCGTAACCAAAGAACAACTGAGAGCAATTATCCACGTTGTAGGAATTTACTGCGGCGTACCTCAAGCTCTAGAATGCTTTCGGGTCGCGAAAAAAGTGATCGAAGAAACTGGACTGGAATAAGCGAAAGAAACCTCGTCTAAGAACCGCTGTTCGCTCGATTTATCAGCACAAACGAGCCAGCAAGCAGCGGTTTTCCACCCTATCAGCAATTGTACTTTCGATACTTACCCGATTCAAAAGCGCGAAATTTAAAGGCTTCAGCTGTAGAAGTTTAGACCAAATCTGACACCGTATTAAATCAATCCGAGCGAAGCGAGGGTTGATTTAATGAGAGTTACCCGTTTTGATGTAGTTACCAAACAATATCAAAACACAACGAGGTAA
>WLWV01000063.1 GCA_012103395.1 Gammaproteobacteria bacterium | reverse complement strand
GATGGCTCAACATTCAACACCTAATCCAGAAAAACCGGCTTTGGCTTCGTTCGCTACGCTCACTTCGCCTAAGCCAAACGAACATCGCTAAAGAAATAAATTACAGACCTCAGGGTACACTACCCGAAAAAGGGCAAGTTGTGATAACCTACTTGTTTATCCGTAGCTCCATTTCAAGCAGTTAATACACCCAAGAGCATGAAAGAAAATTACGACGCGTTGAGCGCAATTAGTGGACTGAATTACGTAGAGTTGAGTCCCGTTTCATTTTTGTCCAGAGCAAGCGAAACCTATGCTGATCACCCAGGCGTGGTGTATGGCAACCGACAATACAATTGGCAACAAGTGTCGAAAAGATGTAATCGGCTGGCCTCGGCGCTATCCAAACTCGGGGTTGGCAGAGGCACGACTGTTTCCTTACTAGCGGCTAATACCCCAGAGCTGGTTGAAGGACATTATGGGATTCCGATGTGTGGTGGCGTTATTAACTCCATCAACACTCGTTTGGAAGCTGAAACAATCGCCTATATTCTTGAACACAGCGATGCAAAAGTACTAATCACTGATACACACTTCTCTGCCGCTGCGAAAGCAGCGCTTAGCCAACTCTCGAATCCACCCATCGTCATTGATATTGTCGATGAGCAATCAGAGGCGCCGGCGGGTAATGGGGAGACATTAGGGGTGATGAATTATGAAGCGCTGCTCGAAACAGGAGATGAGAATTCAGTCTGGGGCCCTCCGGACTCAGAATGGGACGCCATCGCACTCAACTACACCTCTGGCACCAGCGGTCAGCCCAAAGGAGTTGTCTACCACCATCGTGGCTCCTATCTCATGACCATGGGCACTATCGCAGCATGGCAAATCACTAAACACCCCCGCTATCTTTACACCGTACCCATGTTCCACTGTAATGGATGGGGGCATGTTTGGACCATGGCCGTCATGGCTGGAACGTTGATCTGCAATCGTGTCATCAGCGCCGAAGTTATTTTTGATGCCATCAAAGCCCATCAAATCACCCATTTCGGCGCTGCTCCGATCATCCTGTCGATGCTTGCCAATGCACCGGTTGAAATGCAATACAAACCCGACCACACCGTCCAGGTCATGACCGCTGGAGCACCTCCCCCGAGCAAGGTGCTGGAAAAAACCGAGGAACTTGGGTTTAATGTTATCCATGTCTACGGGCTGACAGAAACCTATGGACACGTTGTGTACTGTGACTGGAAAACCGAATGGTCGGCACTCACTATTGAAGAACAAGCAGAAATCAAAGCTCGCCAAGGCGTAAGGTTACAGATGATGGAATCCGTGGATGTAATCAGTCTTGATGATGGTAAGCCAGTCTCCAGAGACGGTGAAACCATCGGGGAAATAGTCTTCAAAGGAAACACGATCATGAAGGGTTATTACAAAAGTCCCCAAGCCACGGAAGAGGGCTTCAAGAACGGCTGGTTCCACAGTGGTGATCTGGCCGTGATCCATGGTGACGGATACATTGAGATCAAGGATCGTTTAAAAGATATTATTATTTCAGGCGGAGAAAATATTTCCTCTATCGAAGTTGAGTCGGTGTTGTACAAGTTTCCCAAAGTATCAGCCGCCGCAGTGGTCGCCAAACCAGACGAAAAATGGGGAGAGACCCCCTGCGCTTTCGTCGAATTAAAAGCAGGAGAAACATCCAGCGAAGAAGAAATCATTGCTTTTTGTAAAGAGAGCATGGCTGGATTTAAACGCCCAAAACAGGTTGTCATCATGGAATTGCCAAAAACATCGACGGGCAAGATTCAAAAATTCAAACTACGGGATTGGGTTAAACAAGGAAAAGTATAGGTTTTCTCAAATTCCGTTTTAGATTAAGCAGTTCAGACAGATGAGCTGCCTATCTTCATAGCAACAAATCGAAAAACTTTTAATCATTTTATTCCAATTATGAAAGAAATCAGAACAGTGGCTGTACTCGGTTCCGGCACCATGGGCACCGGAATCGCAGGTGTTTGCGCCAATGCAGGGTGCGAAGTGCTATTACTTGATATGGACCAGGCAGCCTGTGACAAAGCCAAACAAAATCTGACGGCTGGACGCTCCCCCATTGTTAAAGATGAAGCGCTGCTTGCTAATATTAAAACTGGATCTTTTGAAAATGATCTAGCCGCGATCGCTGACGCAGACTGGATCTGTGAAGCGATCATTGAGAATGTTGATATCAAACGTTCCATGTTTGGAAAAATAGAGCCCATCAGAAAAGATGGTTCCATTCTCACCACGAATACATCAGGGATTCCGTTAAAGGATATTTATCAGGGAATGCCAGAGCGCATGCAACAGGATATCGCCGTCACTCATTTCTTTAACCCCGTTCATATCATGAAACTCGTGGAATTAGTTCCCGGGGAGAATACCCGTCCAGAGGTTATCGAAACCCTAGGGCACTTTCTCGGAACAACATTAAAAAAGGGCGTTGTCTATGCCAAAGACACCGTTAACTTCATTGGCAACCGTATTGGCTGCTTCTGGATGCTAACGGGTATGAATCTCGCTGAGAAAGCCATGAAGAATGATGGACTAACCATTGAAACAGTGGATGCATTAATGTCCACTCCAGTGGGATTCCCTGCAACGGGTTTATACGGGTTGATCGATCTTATTGGCCTAGACGTGATGTACAACGTGGGGAAAAACCTTGATATCAACCTACCCGCAGATGACTACGGCCGAAAATTTACCGCACTCACTGATAACGTTCAAAAACTACATGATCAAGGCCAATTGGGTAGAAAAACCGGCGGCGGCTTCTACAAGCTGACTCGTCATGACGATGGCAGTAAAACCATGGAGGTATTTGATATCACTCATCATCACTGGAGGGACGCCAAGCCTCATACCTTGAGTGATTCTGAGCAAAGCATCAACGCCCTTTTTTCAAACGACGAACCAAACGGTCGTTTTATGCAGGACATTATGGCGACCACACTTTGCTATACCGCTGATCTCGTTCCGGATATCTCCATTGATATCGTGAATGTTGATCGTGCGATGAGGTGGGGGTTTGGATGGAAAAAAGGACCGTTTGAGCTAATCGATGAATTGGGAGCGAAGACCCTGATCGACCTTGTTAATAGCGAGGGAATGGGAATGCCCAAAATGCTACAGGTTATGATTGATGCTGACGAATCGACCTTTTATCGAAAAAATGGTGAAGAGCATCTCGGTACAGATGGCAACTGGCACACCGTTTCGGCCTAGAAAAACAGCCTAAGAATAAGAAATTGGACCCATCAGCAATCATTACCTATGACGACGAAGACGACCTTATCGAACTTGCCAATGACACTGACTATGGGTTAGCTGCTTATGTCTATACGCAAAATCTTTCAAACGCCTACAAGATGATAGAGCAACTGAAGTTTGGCATTATCGGCATCAACGATATCAACCCCACAGCAGCCGGGGTTCCCTTTGGCGGGATGAAAACCAGCGGTTATGGTAGAGAGGGCGGCGAAGAAGGGCTCCTCGAATATTTGGAAGTAAAAACGGCAGGAATATCAATCTAACGCTGGAGTTTTCAGTACAGTTGCGGCTTATGCTCACACCACTACCAGCTACGGCATACTGGAACAACCATCACCACGCTGTGTGGCCAATGAAATAGACATAAAATAGGCCCACAACAAAAAAGGCCCACCTCTGCATGTACACAGAGGTGGGCCGATACCGGCTTTTACTTTTCGAGCTCTCCCTGAAGGGCTGGGACAGCAACGAATAAATCTTCATTCCAAGAATAATCAGCAACCTGAAAAATTGGTGCTTCTTCATCATTATTGATAGCAACAATGACTTTCGAATCTTTCATACCCGCTAAGTGCTGAATCGCACCCGAAATACCCACCGCCATGTACATATCAGGCGCGACCACTTTACCAGTCTGGCCAACCTGATAGTCATTAGGAACAAAGCCCGCATCAACAGCCGCTCTAGATGCACCAACAGCGCCACCAAATTGATCAGCCAGTTTTTCGAGCATGGCAAAGTTTTCGCCATTTTGCATGCCCCGGCCACCAGAAACAACGATTCTTGCTGATGTCAGTTCAGGGCGTTCGCTCTTACTTAACGATTGCTCGACAAACTGAACCCAGTCGCTTGCACCCGTGTCGTCAATGTTGGTCACTGATGCATTACCACCGTCTTCCTCAGCCATCTCAAACGCCGTTGTACGAACGGTTAACATCTTCAATGCATCTGAAGACTTGACCGTTGCTAATGCATTACCCGCGTAGATGGGTCTCACAAAGGTATCAGCGTCAATCACATCGCTGATATCGGAAATCGGCTGAACGTCACACAATGCCGCCGCATAAGGAATCAACGCCTTACCAGCCGTGGATGCCGCAGCCATGATATGGCTGTAGTTAGCGGACTGGGATTTAATCAGGTTAGCCACATTTTCAGTGATGCCCGTTGTGTAACTAATTGAGTCACAGGAAAGTACCGAACTTACCCCGGCGATTTTTGCAGCGGCAGCGGTCACGTCGCCACAACCTTCTCCAGCAACCAACACATGTACATCCCCGCCCACTTTGCTAGCAGCAGTTACTGTGTTCAGGGTAGCGGGTGACAATTGCGAATTATCGTGTTCTGCAATAACTAAAATACTCATCGAATGACCCTCTAAATAACTTTTGCTTCGTTTCTTAATTTTTCAACCAACTCGGCTGCACTTGAAACCATCACTCCCGCATCCCGCTCAGGGGGATCATTCACTTCGATGGTTTGGACTCGCTGTTCAGTCGATACGCCTAGGTCCGCCGGGGTCAGCTTTTCAATAGGTTTCTTCTTTGCTTTCATGATATTTGGCAGAGAGGCATAACGAGGTTCGTTCAGTCGAAGGTCTGTTGTGACCACCGCTGGACTGGTAATCTGTAATTTTTCAAGGCCGGCATCGATTTCACGGGTAATCATGAAGCCGGCGTCGTTTTTTTCGATTTCAGAAATATAGCTGCCTAAAGGGCGTCCCATAATCGCAGCAAGGATCTGGCCCGTTTGATTGTTGTCATCATCAATCGACTGTTTACCGAGAATCACTAAATCAGTTTCTTCCTTCTTAGCAATCGCTTTGAGCATTTTGGCAACGGCCAAAGGCTCAAGCGTATCGTCGGTCTCAACATGGACAGCGCGATCAGCGCCCATAGCAAGGCCAGTACGAATGGTTTCCTGACATTTCGTTGGACCCACACTCACCAGAATCACTTCATCAGCATTACCTGCTTCCTTGATTCTCAATGCTTCCTCAACCGCAATTTCACAAAATGGATTCATCGCCATTTTGACATTGTTCATCTCAACACCAGTGTGATCAGATTTCACTCTGACTCTGATGTTTGCGTCGATGACGCGCTTTACTGGTACCAGTATTTTCATTTGGTGGAGTTCCTCCAGGTGCTAAATCGAAAAGCGAAAATTGGGGCGCATTTTACCCCAATACACTCAGTGAAAACAGTCGTAAACTTCGCGCTATTAGAGGATATTTATCTCCCATACAATTGCCAAAAAGCGACACGAAATATCACAAAACATAAAGATATCCTAGAAATGGGAATTCCCAATACACACCCATGATACCGGCTTTCAGTTAGAGGCCTACGCGCATCACTTGAGAAAATTCATGAGGACGTGAAGCTAATGAGGTCTCCTCAGGCGAGTTTAAGCGCCCAACCTGCGCACCTTAGGCTCAAGGACGAGTGCATTCTGCCCTCAAGCCTGACAAAACCAACCTAGGTCGCTGATCGCCACAAAACTTGATCAGTTATCAGCTGCTTTGATGTGGAAAATATACTGCTTGAGACTGATTCAGAGATTTCCCTGCGTGGAATCTTCATCAGATACAATACCCCTGATCAGCCACCCATTTATTTTCTCTATCATTTTTCATGCACCCTATTTCCGACGCCTATCTACAAACAGCGATTCAATGCGCTGATCAAGCTCGAAAAGTCACCCAGCACTGGTTTCGTGCAAGCATAGAGATCACAAGTAAACAGGACAAGTCACCGGTTACTATTGCCGACGAAGAAACAGAGAATGTCATAAAGTCGATTATTCTTAATAACCACCCAAACCACAGTTTTATTGGTGAAGAAACCGGTAGCGAGATGAATGACGAGCAATGGCAGTGGATTATCGATCCCATTGACGGCACAAAGTCGTTTGCTACTGGCAGCCCCACATTTGGAACACTTATTTCGCTGCTAAGGGACGGTATCCCCGTCCTAGGCGTCATCGACCATGGGATGCTGGATGAGCGATGGATTGGTGTTACGGGTAAACCCACGACTCATAATGGGAAAATATGCCGTACTCGATCCACACCCACACTGGATAAGGCGTCGATTTATGCGACGACGTTGGATATGTTTAATGAGAGCACTTTCGCTCAATACGACCGACTCTCAAAACAATGCCAATTTCGGGTTTTTGGTGGTGACTGTTATGTGTATGGTTTACTTTCTTCCGGTCTCACCGATATCGTTTGCGAAGCAGACCTTAAGCCTTACGACTACATGGCGCTGTCCACAGTTGTAGAGGGCGCTGGTGGAATCATTACTGACTGGGAGGGCAAGCCTTTAACGTTAGCATCCAAAGATAAGGTGCTTGCCTGCGGGAACAAATCGCTTCATCAGGCGGCCCTTGATATACTTAAACAGCCTCGATAACAAATCATGACCTTCCAGTGATATCGGTTCCAACAACGCCCAAAATATGAATGCAACTCTTAATCTGCGGTCATCAGAATAAAACCCTGACAACCGCATCAGTACATCCGCCGGTCTGTGGCGCTCACTGACTACTTTGTATTAGCAACAACAATCTCTTAATACCACGAAATGGCACAATACGTTTTCACAATGAATGGGGTGGGCAAAGTTGTTCCACCTAACAAACAGATTCTCAAAGACATTTATCTCAACTTCTTCCCCGGCGCAAAGATTGGTGTGCTCGGTTATAACGGCTCGGGCAAATCCACCCTACTTCGTATCATGGCTGGAATTGACACAGACATTATCGGCGAGGCTAGGCCCCAAACCGGGATTCAAATTGGTTATCTTGCCCAGGAACCAGAGCTTGATGAAAGCAAAGATGTCCGAGGTAACGTCGAAGATGGCTTATCTGCCATCAAAGAAGCCCAGGAAAAGCTTGATGCGGTTTATGCGGCCTATGGGGAGCCAGATGCTGACTTCGACGCCCTTGCGACGGAGCAAGCGAAGCTGGAGTCCATCATCCAAGCTTCAGACGCTCACAATATCGATCACAAGTTAGAAATCGCTGCTGATGCGTTGAGGCTGCCGCCTTGGGATGCAAAAATCGTCAATCTCTCCGGCGGTGAAAAACGGCGAGTCGCATTATGCCGATTGCTACTTTCTGCACCCGACATGCTAATTCTTGATGAACCGACTAACCATTTAGATGCAGAGTCAATCGCTTGGCTTGAACGCTATCTCCACGAATTTGAAGGAACCGTGGTCGCCGTTACCCACGATCGTTACTTTCTGGATAACGTTGCTGGGTGGATTTTGGAGCTGGACCGAGGAGAAGGTATTCCTTGGCAGGGAAACTACTCCTCTTGGCTTGAGCAAAAAGAACAGCGACTGGCATTGGAGCAAAAAACCGAACACGCACGCGTAAAAAGCATGAAGCAGGAGCTCGAATGGGTAAGATCAAACCAAAAAGGCAGGCACGCAAAAAGTAAATCTCGACTGAAACGCTTCGAAGAACTCAGTTCAGTGGAATACCAACAACGGGCCGAAACCAATGAAATCTACATTCCACCTGGCCCAAGGCTCGGTGATCTTGTGATCGAAGCAAACAAGATATCCATGGCATATGGTGACAACGTGCTATACGAAGACCTGAGCTTCAGCTTGCCCAAGGGTGGAATCGTCGGCATCATCGGTCCAAACGGCGCGGGTAAAACAACCTTGTTCCGCTTAATGAATCGCAAAGAAGAACCGACTTCAGGCACATTCAGAGTGGGGGACTCCGTACAGATTGCTTATGTCGATCAGTCCCGAGACAGCCTTGAAGACAAGAACACGGTATTTGAAGAAATTTCCGGTGGTCTAGACCTGATGATGGTCAATGGCCATCAAGTTCAGTCAAGACGTTATGTGGGAAGGTTCAACTTTAAAGGCACTGACCAGCAAAAACAAATCGGCAACCTCTCTGGGGGTGAACGTAATCGAGTTCATTTAGCCAAGGTACTCGCCAGCGGTGGAAATCTCTTAATGCTCGATGAACCCACGAACGACCTCGACGTTGAAACCCTCCGGGCATTGGAAGAAGCGATTCTCGATTTCCCCGGTTGCGCCGTGGTTATCTCCCATGATCGATGGTTTCTCGACCGTATCGCCACCCATATTCTGGCCTTTGAAGGTGAATCTGAAGTCGTTTGGTTCGAAGGAAATTACAGTGACTATGAAGAAGACTACAAACGCCGCAATGGAGACAGCATCAAGCCAAAGCGGATAAAATATAAACGTCTAAAATAAGAATCAAAAATAAGTCAGTCCATTATCCGGTATGGCCCTGCAATGGCGGATAGTGGACCTGACTCCCCAGTTTCGCGTAAACCACACTACATTTTGCATCGCGTTTACCCTTCTCTATCTAGGCTATTGATTTATAGGAAGCTTATTGGGGTTTCTTGAAATAGAGCAATGAAAAAGTAACAACTCCGCTCGGTTGAGAAGAACAGATTCGTGTGAATGTCGCCGAGTAAGCCGTGGTGTAGGTCGGCTGTTATAGATTAGCCGTGGCATAAAATGGGTTCATCCGAACTCCCCTCAAATGGCCATTGTCAAATGGGAGACGCCCTTAGTTGGTCAGCCACTTGGCTTGTTAGACACAGAGCAGTCGATCGTTATATGAAAGCAAAATGAGCAATCTTCATAATTTTGGTAATGAGTTTAACCCAGAGCAATGGACAGGCTTTCGGGTTTCTCAGTATCAAAAAGCCGAAGACATGTTCCAGCAATTAGTTGGGGATGCGCTTAAAAGCCAATTTTTTGACCATGCTTTTGTCGCCCCCACTCTCGGTAGGGATGGCAGCATTGACGCCTGGGTTGATGATAATGCTGAGGCAATTGGGCAGTTTGCTGATGTCAATTTTCCCTTAATCGTTGAATGTAAGCACCATGACGCCACATCACAAAACCTGCGACAAAACATCACCCAAGGCTGGACAAAGGTACGAAATAAGCTAGAAGAGCAAGCGGAAGCGGGATGGCAAGGTGCCTATCAGCCATGGAAAAACGCCCAAGGCTATATTTATTGCATCAGTGCTCGCTTTTCCAGTGCGAATGAAAGGGAGGAATTGCAGGAAAAAATTCGCCGTTTTTTTTCCAAACTTCCGGAAGGCCAACGCCCCCGTTTTCGGCATGAGCAGATACGAGTCTGGGACTGGAATGACCTAACTCACTGGTTTAGAACCCAGGGGAGGCTCACCGACGACTGGTTGGGTATTGGCTTTAATGACCTCGAAGATCACGGGACTTACCTAGAGCGTCTGATTCAGTCAGGAACGAGCTTCCACGCTTATTTGCTGAACGAAAAACTTCCTTTTATTGAGCCAGAGAGTCAAGAATTGTTTCATCCCGACAAGGTTTTGAAGCGCCTCTCAGACGGCGAAAACTTGGTAGTTGTTGGTGATGGAGGTGTTGGGAAAACTCGCTTAGTGTTTGAGATAGCAGAACAAGCACACCAAAATGGGTATCGTGTTCTTCACCTACGCCCAACGGAAGAAGTCGTCAACTTACGAGCCCTCACTGAAGAGCTACTGCGTTACTCTGGAAACACATTAGTAACAGCCGATTACATTGACCAATTCCGTGATTTCGATGCACGTTATTGGACTCATACTTTGCTACCGGAAGCAAAAAGACGTGGTTTGCGCCTAACGCTTATCGCGAACGCCCGACCTCTGGCCGCGAGTCAAATTTTGTCCCAACTCGTGGAACAGAAGCTCTTTTCCATCGTGGAAATGAAACCCTCTGCGGAACAACGTCAACGAATCAATCGGCAAATTGAAGCCGTCATTTGTCCTCGCGCGATACAAGTTTTAGGGGAGACCAAAGTTCGAACGCTTTGTGGTCCCCGCCCCATTATCGCCATGCTCATTGCACGGGAACTTGAACATCAAGTAATTGAAGGTCATCTGGGACATGATGACTTGCCACGCCCCGGCGACCTATGTGGCTGGATATCCAAACGCTTGCATGAAGATAAGCTATTGCCTAATGCGCCAGTCTCGCCTTGGGAGCTGCCGTCACTCTCTCCCGCTCTTTGCGCCACAACGGCGGCCCTTATTGCTTGCCCAATATCGAGAGATGAACTGATCGCAGTCGTCGCGACAACACTAAACTCTCTGACCAGTTCTTCTCAGATTTCGCCGACACAAATCATTAATACCTTACAGCGAGGAGGTTGGCTGGAAGAGGAAGCGCATGATTTACGCACCCCACACGATGCTGTGACGGATGAAATTCTTCAAAGCACCTTGACGCAATACCCGGATACGTTGCCGACGCTGTTTGCCAGTGCCAGCCATGGTCGCCCATTGGGGCGATATGCCACCTGTTTGAGTCGATTGGCTGGTTTAGGAGAAGGAGCGAGTCAACCTATTCTCGCTAGAGCCTCCCAATGGCTAACCCAAGAAGCACGCTCTTTATCTAAGAACCTAATCGCAGCCGATCCCGATGTCTCAGCATACGCTTTAGGTGCCGTATTCAATTGCCCACCGCTCAGCAATACCGCGCTAGAAGTATGGCCCCAGCTCATTACTCCCTGGCTAACAAAATACGCTGACCATCCAGCAGCTCGACATTTGTTGTTTCAGGGACTAAAGCAATTGCCAGAGCAAGAGGCCTATCGACTACGTGATGCTTCCTTTGGTTGGCTCAATAAAAATCTTGTGACATTAGATGCGGGATTTGTCTTGGGACCACTATTAGGCTGGTCTCAAGCTGAACTGGGTGATCGAGAAAACGAATTGCGTAAACTGGCGATGGAGTGGTTACAAAAACATCCACTGGAAGAGGAAACTCAGTTTGTCCTTTACCCACTCCTTGGCTGGTCACAGGGTCGGTTAGACAGCGATGAAGCTGAACTACGTAAACTGGCAATGGCTTGGTCACAAAAGTATCCACTGAAGGAGGAAACTCGGTTTGTCCTTTACCCACTCCTTGGCTGGTCACAGGACCGGTTAGACGGAGATGAAGCTGAACTACGTAAACTGGCAATGGACTGGTTACAAGACTACCCACTGGAAGAGGAAACTGGATTTGTACTTGCCCCCCTCCTTGGCTGGTCACAGGGTCGGTTAGACAGCGATGAGGCTGAGTTACGTAAGCTTTCAATGGCGTGGTTACAAAAATATCCACTGGAAGAGGAAACTGGATTTGTCCTTGCCCCCCTCCTTGGCTGGTCACAGAATCGGGTAGACAGCGATGAGGCTGAGTTACGTAAGCTTTCAATGGCGTGGTTACAAAAATATCCACTGGAAGAGGTAATTCAATTTGTCCTTGCCCCCTCCTTAGCTGGCCACAGGGTCGATTAAACAGCGATGAAGCTGAATTACGTAAGCTGGCAATAGTTTGGTTACAAAAGCGCACACTGGAAGAGAAAGCTCAGTTTGTACTTCACTCCCTCCTTAGCTGGTCACAGGATCGGTTAGACGGAGATGAAGCTGAACTACGTAAACTGGCAATGGACTGGTTACAAGAATACCCACTGGAAGAGGAAACTGGATTTGTCCTTGCCCCCCTCCTTGGCTGGTCACAGGATCGGTTAGACAGCGATGAGGCTGAGTTACGTAGGCTTTCAATGGCGTGGTTACAAAAATATCCACTGGAAGAGGAAATTCAATTTGTCCTTGCCCCTCTTCTTGGCTGGTCACAGGATCGGTTAGACAACGACGAAACCCAACTACGTGAACTGGCAATGGCTTGGTTACAGAAGTATCCATTAAAAGAGGAGGCTGGGTTTGTCCTTCCCCCTCTCCTTGGCTGGCCACGGGATCGTTTAGACAGCGATGAAGCTGAACTATGTAAGCTAGCCTTGGCTTGGCTTGAACAGTTTAGCAACGCCCTTGACGCCGACTTCGTTTTGAAGAAACTGTTGATGAACGACATTCTTAGTGAAGATGATCGATATAGGCTATGTTGTCGAGCGTTACAGTTAGCTAAAGATATAGAAGGGACCGGTAATGAGTCTCACATACTAAGTACGCTATTACGACTTGTCCCAAGGTACGGGAACAAAATACCACAAAATGAAATCGCCGCTTTTGCCTGCCGATGGCTGGACAGACATCATAGTCATCCAGAAAGAGCCATGGTTCTGGCAAGATTATTGGAAAACACGAAACTCCTGGAAAAGACATGGCTAGATGATCCGTTGTGGATTGCGTTGGCTCAATCGGCATTAACCGAATTGGATGCCAGAGATTCAGAAGAAAATGATGATTTCATACTCAACCGAGTCGCTCGCCAAGTGTGGGGGCTTGATGATGCCAGTCAAGCATGTTGGCTGAGACTTGCTTGTAGATGGATAGAGAAATGGGGAACCGAAGAAACCAGTCAAGCGCTTCTAATGATCTATAGAAAATTCTATCAGTTTAGTATTCCTGAAAAAGAAAAAGCGGCGCTTAACAATGCCTACTCCCGGCGTTTCGGGGGGAGCGCCATCGGCTTTCTTTGATTCAGGAAGAAACACATCTTAGGGATGCTTTGAACAAATAACGTTCAGAACGGCTTCATGCTCAGTTGTGCGGCTTCAGCTTAAATTAGTCCAGTTTGTCGGTAAATGGTGTAGCGCAGACGATGTGTTTTGATACGACAGGGCGGCTATTGCCACAGCCTTTTATGACTGAATAAGTTAGATTATCAGAGAATGTCATGCCGTTAGAGGACGAAGATAAACCTAGGAATGCCCTATCATCTGCCCTTCCCTGCCGACGCGCTCAGTGAAATTGTGGTGCCCGGCAGGGTTCCAGATGATGGTAAAGGGCTGGGCTATGAGGATGTGTTTACCAAGATAGAAAATTGTCGTCGCCATTAGGAGGCGGTGGGATTAGGTGCGGATTACGTGGATCACGTTTATTCGTTAATCCATAAATACGGGGAGTTATATATGTCGTTTTGGCCAGTGGGTTGTTTTGCTGATAAGCAGGTTTTAGTGTCTGGGGGCACCAGTGGAATTGGTGCCGGGATTGCGGCGGCTTTTGTGGCTGAAGGCGCTGCTGTGACGGTGACTGGAGTCTCTGAGGCCGAGGTGGATGCGGCTCGTGCGACGAATCCCGATGTGACTGGGTTAGTGCTGGATGTGCGTGATTCCGATACGGTCAGGGCGGTTATTGATGGCATGGATAGACTGGACCATCTTGTAAATTGTGCGGGGATTATCCGTCGTGGCGATGAGCTAGAGGCGGATGTGTTTGCTGATGTGGTAGATATTAATCTGAATGGCTCGATGCGCACCTGTTCTATTGCCAGGAAGAAGCTGGCGGCTAGCCGGGGCACTATTGTTAATACGGCTTCGATGCTGTCGTTTTTTGGTGGTAGTTTAGTGCCGGGTTATGCGGCGTCGAAAGGTGGCGTGGTGCAGATGACTAAATCGCTGGCGATTGCTTATGCGGATGACGGGATACGGGTGAATGCGATTGCGCCGGGGTGGATTGATACGCCGCTGACTAAGGCATTACAGGAAAATGAAGAGCGGAGTCAGGCGTTAATGGCACGGACGCCGCTGAAGCGATGGGGGAAGCCTGAAGATTTGGCTGGGGCGGTTTTATTTCTTTCTTCGCCGTTGGCTGGGTTTATCACCGGGGCAGTTTTAACGGTGGATGGGGGGTATTCGGTGGTTTGAGGATAGTGCTTGGAATCACAGTGTTTTTAAAATTGGTTTTAATCCCCGAAATAGCGCATAGCTTCCTCCCCACTGGTTTCCAGCATATTGATAGCAATTTCTAATTCATCTCGGGTACGATTTAAATGTGTCAAGTAAATTCTCCATCGCTGAACGATGTGCTTACACGTTCGATAATTCGGTGCTAAATCAAGTAGTGGCAAGCAAATTATGACTATTCCAGCATCTAGACGTCTAGACTTCACCGAAGTCCCGGTTATCGATATCGAGTCACTACGTGAGGGAATCCATAGTACTTCAACGGTTGAAACAATTCGCAGCGCTTGTCGAGATGTGGGTTTTCTATACATTAAAAACCACGGTGTAAGCTACGAAGTTGTCGATACATTACATCAACAAGCCAAACTATTTTTCTCTCAACCAATGGAAGAGAAAAAGCAGATCCTAATCTGTAGAAGTTCAGACTTGAGCTGACAGTTACCCGTTTATCAGTAGCTGTCTGTCAGATAGAGTTTAGTTTACAAACTTTTCTTTCCAGATCGCTTTACCGTCGATGAGTGTTTCCATCGGC
>WLWV01000062.1 GCA_012103395.1 Gammaproteobacteria bacterium | reverse complement strand
GCCGATGGAAACACTCATCGACGGTAAAGCGATCTGGAAAGAAAAGTTTGTAAACTAAACTCTATCTGACAGACAGCTACTGATAAACGGGTAACTGTCAGCTCAAGTCTGAACTTCTACACCTAATTCGACAAAGGCCTGTCTTTCCGCAATAACGCCTGTTCTACATACCAAATATCTTCAAGTCCATCGATGTCCATGGACTCCATTCTGCTCATTTTGTACGACAGCGTTCTCTCACCATACAAAGATTGATAATTCTCCACAGTGGCGGGGCTCGTAATCAGTATCGCTGGACCATTTCTCGCCACATAGTGTGTTTTTTCCTGCCGCCGAAGACGGCCAATGTCCCCACCGACAGGGTGAACATAGTTACCTTCTTCGATCATCTGAGAATCAACACTGAACTGATGCGGTACATCCATCACACTGACTAGTGAATCGGCATCGTACTCACACATCTTTGCGATACTGCCATCAATGGCCTCAACGCTTCTAAGTGGTGAAGTTGGTTGCAGGTAAACAATCAAGTCGAACTCCACATTAATGTGGCGATAGAAATCGATGGCATGGGTGACAACCTCAAGCGCGCTACTTTGGTCTTGTGCAAACCCAATCGGTCGGATAAACGGAATTTGCGCCCCTCGTTTTTTAGACTCCTCGGCGATGTCACGATCATCCGTTGAAACAACAACATGGGAAAGGAGGCAGCTTCTAAGTGCGGGTTCGATGGTATAGGCAATCAATGGTTTATTCAGGACCGGATACAGATTCTTTCGCGGAATGCCTTTGGATCCCCCTCGAGCGGGAATGAGACCTAAAATTTTCATCAAAGCTGTCTCCCCATCATCGCCATTGCCTGCCGATAAGATGACCTTCCATCAAACGGCTCCAGCTCCAAACAACGCAATTTTTCCCGAGCATCTTTATCTTTCGATGGATTTTTCAAATACGTTGGGATCGATTGATCCAACTCATCAAAGTCACGAATTATTTTCACACCCCCACTTTCTACCACTGGTCGATAGTGGTCCATTTCATACCAGCGGGACACACTGTCCGCGTATGATTTTTCAAGGTTTCCATCAAAGGCAATGTTAATCACGCATTTATCGAAGGCCACTGCATCGAGACTCACAGAACCCTGGGTCGCTATCACAATGTCGGCGTGGAACAAGGTACTCGCCAGTAGTGCTATATTCCCCATTCCGCCTGGCATAACCGTCACATTTGGCCTTCCGATGAGATCAACGAATCGTGTCTTCCAACGATGATCATTAGGATGGGCGCGAACAAGCAAACTCACATTTTCACCATACTCACCCTCATTCATCCGTCGCTCCAAGAAAGTCACTATTCCAGGTTCGTGGGCACCCAAACGTTCGCTATTGCCGGCGAAAAGTAGCAATTTGTGATCTGGTTTTACGCCGATTGAATCGAGAAATTCAGCACGCCCCTGAAAAGTTAGGGGATTTTTGTAAACATCCATCTGGGGCCAGCCGACAATATCAATGCGTTTTGCCAGCACTTCATGATACGTCATCAACTCACGTTTCATTATCTCGCTATTTACTATATAGCGATCACAGCCCGGGCAAATCGGACCCTTGGTGGTAGGGCGGTCCCAGCTTCCAATTACCCCCACTGCTTGCAGATTGTGTTTTCTTATACAAATCGAATAGTCGCGGTAAATCAGACTTTGCACGTACCACAAGACAATCATGTCGATGGGGGTCTCATGAAAGAATTGTTCAATCGCTCGATCAGGGATCTGCCATTTCGCATAGTAAAGACCATAAATAAAACGGTACAGCCACCGACTACTAGGAAACGGCCAACCGAATTTCGACGCGACATAGTTACCAGCCACCACTTCTCTTTTTTGTCGTTCTTTGCCTAACTGTTGCTTGAATTTATGCGCTTTGAATCCGCACAAATGATTGAATCGAAAAGACAGATTTCCATAATCCATCCCAAACTTACTTACTCTAACGCTTACCGCTCTGGCAATCCTTCGCAGCCATGACTGCTGGGGCGGCAATTCACAAGGTTGCTCCAAACTGCGCCATTCCACATCCACTGGTAATCTGGACCGTGACTCATTCGCGCTGCTGATAACCACGATACGTTGCCTACCTTCACGCTTGAGTATCGATAAAACATTACTTTCCACCAAGGCGCGAAATGCCATGGAGTTTGGAACAACAATGACGAAAGCCCCCTCTTGCATCAAACAATACCCATCTTAAGTGATGGGATCATCCTTTTCCCAACGGTTTAACATGCGCTCAATATGCGATGGTTTTTTGAATCTGCCATTCGCACGTCGCCAATACCTCGGCAATTCTTACTCCGGCCTTTCCGTCCCCATACAAATCGTCACTCGCATAATGTCCATGCTCCATTTGTTGCCTAATGCCCTGTAAGATTTCTTGCTGATTGTTCGCCACATCAATCACGTTCTTTCCCCGTTCTCGCATGTTTTGCCGGCTACCAATGTTTACCGTTGGGGTTCCAATAAACGCACCGTCGCGGATAGCACTGCTCGAATTGCCGATCAGACACGTTGTTCTTTTCATCAATGAAATATAGACATCGGTGGGTAAGTTTTTGAAGTAGTGAAACTGACCAGTGTCCTCGTGTTCACGGAACTTTCTGATACCCCGGGAAATTCCATCGGAACCTGCATCTCCGTTTGGCCATAATACAATGGCGGGAAGACCCATTTCCTTAATAGCTCGCAGAGACTGATAAATCTGTTCCTCATCTAATCCGTATTCGGTGGTCACGGGATGTTGAGAAAGCAGCACAAACGGACGATTTATGTCCAATTTGTTTCCAACCCCGTCTTCAAATAGATGAGTTAAATCAATGTCTTCTAGTTTATGCAAAATATCGGCAACGAGATCGATTCGAGGGCAACCAACAAGATGCACCGTCTCTGGTTGCTCACCTAATTTAATAATACGTTCTTTGGCGTCTTGGCTTGCAGGGAAATGGATATGCGCAAATTTAGTTATCGCATGACGAATACTCTCGTCAATGGTACCCGTCACCTCTCCTCCCATGGTGTGCGCTAATGCGATATTCATGTAGGTCGCCGCAAGGGTAGTGGACATCGTTTCGAAACGGTCTCCAACCGTGATCACCACATCAGGCTGAAGGCGATTAAATGCAGTAGTCAACTCGATGAGTCCCAATCCCGTTGACTTGGCCATGGTTAAAGGGGTTTCTCCTTCAACTAACATATGGACTTCCTCGTCTATAGGAAAGCCGTCTTTTCGAATCAGATCTACAACGGAGCCATACCTATCTAACAATGCAGACGCCATGGCAACAACCTGAAGCGACAAATCCTTACGGCGTTGAATCGCGCTCATGGCAGACTTTATACTACTGTAGTTTGCCCTTGAACCAACCACTACACATATTTTTCTCATCAAAATTTGTCTCGCTTTTCTCACTCAATCCCAATATCAGCTTCACTAAACAACTGCCCTTCTGGCACTTCTCTGACAATTGTTCGACCAATGATCTTTCTGAAATCAGCAGCGGAAATCCCAGACCCTGGTTTTTTGTAGCACAACATATCTTGAGTCACGGTTTCACCCACCTTTAACGTTTTCCCAGCAACAATACTCTTTTGAAAAATTAACTTCATATCGATGAAGTCTTCCAGATTGTCCTTGTCCACCGGAGACGACATCATGTCAGAAATTTCCCGAACACCCTTCACCATGTCACGAAAGTCTTCCGGCTCAGAGGCTAACGGTGCATCACTGCCATACATCGCATTGCTAAAGGTTAAGTGTTTTTCGATGCAACGGGCCCCCTTACTGACTGCGGCAAATACTGCGTAGTTGGTTCGGGTGTGGTCTGAAAATCCAATGGGGCATTGATAACGATCCAGCATTTCATCCAGCACATTCAAGCCCACTCTCTTGGCCGGACAGGGATACATAGATGTGCACTGAAAAACTGTCAGATTAGTTTCACTCAATTCGTTCACCGCGGCATCCAACTCTGTCCAGTTACTCATTCCAGAAGAAAGTAATATTGGTTTCCCCAACATTTTCAGTTTATTGAGTAACGGTAAGTTAGTTACTTCTCCAGAAGGGATTTTGTAGCGATCAACGCCAATTTCTTCTAGCCAGTCCACCGCTAGTTCTGAAAATGGGGATGAAGCGAACTCAACACCAATGTCATCACAATGATGTTTGATTTGCTGCCACTGTGACAAGGTAAACCCAGTTCGATTAAAGTAATCGAATCTACTTTCAGCAGAGAAATAATTCGGAGATGGCGCATCACTCAATGTTTCTGCTTCAGCAATATGGGTTTGGTATTTCACCACATCTGCCCCCAGCTCCTTGGCCAAGTCAGCAAGTTTTAGCGCATTGCCAAAGCTACCATCATGGACTGACCCAACTTCTGCGATTATAAGTACATCGTTCATTTATTTTTAGTACCTATCATGTCCGCTCTAAGCCACGGTGATAGCTTAAATACTGATGCTATTGAAACAACTAGAATGGATTCTGAATTGACACCCACGATCACAGTTTCTCTATTCGCTTAACCTGCTCTTCGATGTCAACCATCGCGGATTCAGCCCGAGTCAATTTTTCTTTTTCCTTTTCCACAATGTCACTAGGGGCATTGGCCACAAACTTTTCATTGCCAAGCTTTCCCCTTAAGCGTCCAACCTCCTTTTTCGCATTCTCCATTTCCTTTTGTAGCCTGGCAAGCTCTGATTTCTTGTCGATTAAGTCCGAAAGGGGAATAAGAATCTTCGCTTGTCCAGCAAGTTTCATGGCCGACTCAGGCGCTTCATCCGCATCGATCACTTGAACGCTTTGAGCCTTGGCCAAAAAAGCGAACGTGGCGGCATTTTCTGTCCAAATCGTTTGCTGCTCTTCAGTCATATCAGACAAAAGCACAGGCACTTTTTTTGCCGGAGAGATATTCATCTCGCCTTTAATCTGTCGCACACATTGAATTGCATCCATCAACCAGATCATTTGCTTTTCCGCTACTTCATCGATTTTCTGTTCTTCACCCTCTGGATAGGGTTGCGTCATGATGGTATCGCCAGTACGACCCGCATGTGGCGCAATTTGCTGCCATATCTCCTCACTAATAAATGGCATAATCGGGTGAATCAACCGCATAGCTGCCTCAAAAACACGCACCAAAGTTTGGCGCGTACCTATCTGAGCCTGCTCAGCGACTTGGTCATTATTGAGTATCGGTTTACATAATTCCAAATACCACGAACAATAGTTGTCCCAAATGAATTCGTAAATCTCTTTAGCGACCAAGTCAAAACGATAACTTTCGACATACTGCTCGATTTTCTTCTCTGTTCTTTGCAGTTTTGAGATAATCCAACGATCCGCTAATGACAAAGTGAGTCCGCATTCTGATTGCCCACAATCCTTGCCTTCACTTTGCAATAAAACAAATCTTGCCGCATTCCAAATTTTGTTGCAGAAATTTTGGTATCCCGCTGTCCGACCCAAATCAAAATTCACGTCTCGACCATTGGAAGCCAGTGCTGCGAATGTGAAGCGCAACGCATCAGTGCCAAAACTTGCAATTCCGTCTGGAAAATCGTTTCGCGTCTGCTTGGCAATTTTTTCCGCTAAATGCGGTTGCATCATTCCCTTGACACGCTTTTCCACTAAGGCTTCCAGCTCGATTCCATCGATGATGTCGATGGGATCGAGCACATTCCCTTTTGACTTGGACATTTTTTGTCCATGAGCATCACGGACTAAACCATGGATATAAACCTCCTTAAAGGGCACCTCGCCCATAAACCGGGTTCCCATCATGATCATACGGGCAACCCAGAAGAAGATAATGTCAAACCCAGTAACCAGTACACTGGTCGGATAAAAGGCTTGGAGTCGATCCGTTTTTTCCGGCCAACCAAGGGTGGAAAATGGCCACAGCGCAGAGCTAAACCAAGTATCCAAAACATCTTCATCCTGTCGTAATAGCACTGCTTTATCCAGAGAGTACTTTTCTCGAATCGCCTCTATGGTTTTTCCCACATAAATGTTTCCTTCCCCATCATACCAAGCAGGAATTCGGTGGCCCCACCATATTTGGCGAGATATACACCAATCTTCAATGTTCTCCAGCCACTGATAGTAGGTCTTACTCCAGTTCTCAGGAACAAATTGAATGCTCCCATTCTTAACCACATTAATGGAAGGATCCGTTATGACGGCTTTGCCGCCGGGCCTTCCATCGTCCTGCACCTCTCGCGTCAAATCTACATACCATTGGTCCGTTAAGTAGGGTTCCACAATGGCATTGGTTCGGTCTCCTCTGGGAATCATCAACTTATGGTCTTCCACTTTCTCAAGTAGGCCAATGTCCTCGAAATCCTTAACGATTCGCTTACGAGCTTCAATGCGATCCAGTCCGACGTATTGATTTGGGATCAATTCACCTTCAGACATTTCTTCGTTGTTGATGTTTGATCGAATGGAAGCATCATGGGTAAACAGATTTATTAGACCACCGTGAGGCTGGGCAATCATGACCTCACTTTGTCGATGTCGGACCCACACCTGATAGTCGTTGAAATCGTGAGCGGGGGTGATCTTCACACAACCAGATCCAAATTCTGGATCCACATAGCCATCAGCAATAATGGGGATTTTTCGATTTGTTAAAGGCAGATGAACGTATTTTCCAACCAAGTGTTGATATCTTTCATCCGAAGGATGCACCGCAACCGCGCTATCTCCAAGCATTGTTTCCGGACGCGTCGTCGCCACGGTAAGGACCTGATCTGAATCGACGATGGGGTAACGTAAATGCCACAGATGCCCCTGCTCTTCTTCAGATAGAACTTCCAAGTCCGACAATGCAGTGTGCAAAACTGGATCCCAGTTTACTAACCGTTTTCCCCGATAAATAATACCGTCATCATAGAGCTGTACAAAAACCTCATTCACCGCATCGCTCAAACCCTCATCCATGGTAAACCGTTCATTGGCCCAATCTGGCGACGCTCCCATACGGCGTAGTTGCTGGGTAATCATGCCTCCAGACTCTTCTTTCCACTGCCAAACTCTCTCGACGAACTTCTCTCGGCCATAGTCATGTCGAGTTTCACCTTCAGCGTTAATTAGCCGCTCAACGACCATTTGTGTGGCAATGCCAGCATGATCCATCCCCGGTTGCCAAAGCGTTGGCATGCCTTTCATCCGATGGTAACGCGTTAAGGCATCCATGATAGTGTCCTGAAACGCATGTCCCATATGTAAACTGCCCGTGACATTGGGAGGAGGAATCATGATGCAATAGGTTGGCGTTTCGGGGTCCACTTTTTCGGGCGAAAAATGATCTTTTTCTTCCCAATACTGGTACCAACGGGTTTCTATTTCATGCGGGTTATAGGATGTTTCCAATGCCATAGTCTGGAGCCTAATATCATTTGATGCGCCGATAGGCGCGGAAAAATTGCGTCGGTTTCGTCTTTGCGCCGGGATTCGATGTTATCGTGAGTCTGGCACTGGTTTCGAACCTTGGTCTAGTGGTTATAGCTGATGTGTTTTGGGTTCAACCCCCTTTTCGCGATAGTATCGAAACCGCGCTCGTCCCAATTGTTTTTGTTCGGTATTGTCCATGACCAGATCAGCCACTCTCTTGTATTTTTCAGCATCTGCCGGTACCGCCGCCTGCAACGAGATCAACAAATCCAAGCCAGCAACCCCACTGTCTCCGACGCCTATTTGCACTGGATACTGTTTCCAATCCGTCAACGAATTCCGCAAGGTATGCGGAACAAAACTTTCCTGCGAAAAAGTCCATAACAACTTATCCAACAGTTCGCTTTGCTCACGATCAGCCGTTTGCAAGTAGATTCGCATTCTCCGCTCATAGGCCTTGTTTGCAATACGACATGCAGTCGTTAGCCTGGTGGTCTCGTCAACTGGACCAAGCAAGTAAAAATCAACCTGCTCCATCTTTATCTCGACCACCAAGCATTGTTGACAAATCCAAAAGGGAAATCAACGGGCCCGATTAATCAAAAACTCAACTAATAGTGGAACCGGCCTTCCGGTAGCACCTTTCGCGCCTCCCGATTTCCAGGCCGTTCCAGCGACATCCAAGTGAGCCCAATCGAAGTTGTTAGCAAAATGTTTTAAAAAGCAGGCTGCTGTTACTGCACCAGCGCCTTTTCCGCCGATATTGGCCAGATCAGCAAAATTACTCTTTAACTGTTTACTGTAGTCATCCCATACCGGCAATCGCCATGCGCGATCTCCTGCAACCTGACCCGCCTTTTCGATTTCTTCGGCTAGACTGTCACAATTACTGAAAAGGCCGCTTGCGTGCTCGCCTAAGGCCACAACACAGGCACCGGTGAGCGTAGCGATATCGACCACTGCCGCAGGTTTGAAACGCTCTGCGTAAGTAAGCGCATCACAGAGAATGAGTCGACCTTCTGCATCCGTGTTTAATATTTCGATGGTCTTGCCTAACATACTGGTCACGACGTCTCCAGGCTTGTTGGCTGCCCCATCTGGCATATTCTCACTGGCGGGTACGATTCCCACTACATTTAGTTTCAGGTCCATTTCTGAGGCGGCAACCAATGCGCCAAATACACTCGCCCCTCCGCACATGTCGTACTTCATTTCATCCATACCACCTGCAGGCTTAAGTGAAATACCACCGGCATCAAATGTTAGACCCTTCCCCACCAAAACCACTGGTTTTTGCCCTTTCTTGCCACCACTGTATTCCATCACGATTAGTTTGGCGGGCTCACGGCTACCGCGCGAAACTGATAAAAACGACCCCATTTTCAGACGCTTCATTTCTGCTTCTTCAACAATCTTTGTTTTAATGCTATGGGTTTTTTGTAGGTCTTTTGCCTGCTTAGCTAAGTATGTTGGCGTGCAGATATTACCTGGCAGGTCTGCCAGAGTTCGTGCAGTATGTACGCCATGAGCAATTGCTCTGCCTTGAGTTACCGCGCGACGCGTTTCTTTACTCTGCTCTTTTGCGACAACCAATGATATCTTCTTGAGAGGAGAGGGTTTCTTTTTATCGCTTCGAGTCGCTGTGTATTGATATAGTGATTCGCCGACTGATTCAATGGTATTTCTCGCTGCACTATACGCGCTCATTGTTTCGGGTAGTCCATCAAATATTGCCAAATCCGCTGCATTAATCGAAGCTGCAGACAAAACGCTGGTGACTTTGGATATCACGTTTCGCTGGCAAATTGGATCATGATTACTTTGTCGACCCAAACCAACGAGCATCACCCTATCTGCTTTTATGCCGTCAATGTCATAGAACATTTGGATAACGCCTGCGTCAGCACTAAAATCGCCTCGCTTCAAGAAGCGCGTAAATTGATGACCGCCTGCCGAATCGACCCTTTCTCCAAGCGGTGTTAGCGTCGCTTTTTCACCCTGATAGACACCTAACACCAGACAAGGTGAAGCCAATTTTACGACGTCATTGGTTTTTACTGAAAAGTCCACGGTTACTCCAATTTTCTATTGACGATCTTTGGTTCATCTTCTCAGGTTGCACTGTTAAATTTGATCAATGCTGTCTATACTCAATACCTTACCTCAGCTGGTATCGATCACGCTCACTCGCGTATTGTGATCAACTTGAGTCCATGAACCCCAAGTCGGGATTATATCAAGGCTTTGGGGTTGGGTATCTAGTTAAATTCTGCAATCGCCCTCGACATCGTCGAATCCATTGCGACACAACCACCTTAAATTGGCTTTACGCCCCCCATAATACTAGGAAATACATAAACTCACGGACTATGTCACTCCTCATCATTCACCGTTCATTCATCAAAGAAGTACTGCAAACCTGTACCGCTGTTACCGCGATATTGTTTTCCATCTTTCTGGTTACCCGATTGGTCGGATTTTTGAGAGAGGCCGCTGAAGGAGACATCCCGATAAACAGCGTATTTTTGCTCCTAGTACTCAAGATGATTACGTATCTTGACATTCTCATCCCCTTGGTTTTGTATATTTCTACTTTGTTAGTGATGGGTCGATGGATACGTGATAACGAACTTACAATTATAAATGCCTGCGGAATTGGAATGGCAGAGTTTGTTAAGCCTGCTATGGTTCTTTTCGCCATCATTGGTTCAATCGTCGCATTGTTCGCTTTATACCTTTCACCGTTATCCGCTGAAGTCGGCCGTTCTATGGAATACGAATTTCGCACCCGTACTGACGCCACCGGCATCACTCCGGGCGTTTTTACTGAGACTAGGGGAGGAACTGGGGTTTGTTTCGTCGAAGACTATGATCGTGACTCCGATACATTTCAGAACATTTTTGTTTATAACGGCAATGACGAAGAAGGATTGGTCGTTGCCAAGAGTGGTTATAAGACCGTTGATATAAAAACTAATGATGATTTTCTGGTCTTGAAAAATGGCACTCAATACCGGGGAAAAGCAGGCTCATCGAAATATGTTGTCATGGACTTTGAAACCTATGCTGTGAGGCTACGGCAACGCGCTAAAAATAATTTTGTCTTGCCGGTTAAGGCCCGCTCCACACTCACACTGCTTGAAGAAGAACACCACACGGCGATTGGAGAACTACACTGGCGGATTAGCAAGGTAGTCATGCTCCCAATATTGCTCATATTCGCTTTGTCCTTTTCTACGATCACCTATCGAAGCGCTCGCTTTCCCGGTATGTTTTCCGCTTTGCTTATCTACTTTACCTATTCGAATATTCTCGGATTGGGAGTCGCACTAATTAGAAAAGGGTCAGCAAACCCCCATATTGCTCTTTGGGTTATACATCTTTTCTTTCTTGCCTTGGCGATATACATGTTTCGACGACGCTGCGCTAATAGGCCATTGATTCCGGGGCTTTCCAACCCATGACAATACTCGACCGCTATCTCGGGAAAATCATCTTACAGTACACCTTGATCAGCATGTTGGTGTTACTAGGGCTTTTTACTTTTGTCAGCTTCCTTGACCAGCTTGGGAATCTTGGTAAGGGTAACTATAATTTGGCTCAAGCCTTGGCCTTTGTTGGATTCACTATTCCAAGAATGATTTACGAAATATTTCCAATGGCCGCCTTGCTCGGCACCATCATCGGGCTTTCTATGTTGGCAAATGACTCTGAGTTGATCGTTATGCGCGCAAGTGGCGTGTCCATGATGCAGTTTGTTTCTGCGGCACTGAAGATGGGCGGAGTTTTTGTCCTTACCGCAATTTGTATCGGAGAACTTGTTGCCCCTTATAGCGAAACCAAGGCGCAGCGCCTCAAAGCCGAAGCCATGCAGCAAGATATTAAGCAGCACACCAACTTCGGACTGTGGATGCGTGATACGGCAACCTACGTGAATATTGGGGAAGTTCTACCGGATTTGACGTTGCTTGTTGTTAAGGTTTTCGAATTTGACCCAAACAACAAGCTTAGAACCATGGTATCTGCGGACGAAGGCTCTTTTCAAGACGGATCTTGGGTTTTACGAAATGTCAAACAAACCGTTGTAGAACTGGACGGTAAAACCACTGTACTCGAAGCGGGCGCCGCCGCATGGGAATCCCGAGTAACGCCTCAGATACTTTCGGTTTTTCTCATCAAACCTGATCAGCTCTCATTCTGGCAATTGAATCGATACATTAGTCACCTGAAAGCCAATCAGCAAAAAACCGATGCCTATGAACTCGCTTTTTGGAATAAACTGATGCTACCTATTTCTACCGCAGTCATGGTCATTCTCGCTATCCCTTTTGTTTTTGTTAGCTTGCGATCCGGCACCATGGGTCGAAACTTGTTCATAGGGATTATGCTGGGCTTGGGGTTTTACGTTGCGAATAAGGGGTTTGGTTATGTGGTCCTAGCCTCTGGGTTGAGTCCCTTGTTTGGAGCGACACTTCCTATAGTGGGGTTTTTAGCACTCGCTATTATCATGATGAAACGTGTTCAGTAAACACCTTATTGTCATACCCAATGGCTAGTTGTTTCGAAAAGAATTTTTACCAATTAGTCGTAAGTCGAGTCGTCTGGCATTGGCACTCCCACGTCAATTATTAGGCCTTCATCCAACCAACCAGCAATAAGCTTTGTCAATTTTTGGTCGTCTACCTCAAGCACCATCAGCTTACTAATGTGCCCGATATTTTTTCCCTCCTGTATGGCATCAATTACTAGGGATTCCTCGGCTGTGATTTTTCTCACCATAACACAATCTGTTTGGTTGAACACTATCCAGTCAGCGGGAGAAGGTACTGAAGGGACGTAGAAGGCACGCTTATCTTTTTTTTCGTGTAGCCTTACCGTGTCGAATTCCATCGATGTTTTTCGGAAAGAGCCTTGGAATTCAAACAGTAGCTCCGGCCATTGTTCGTCGCTAAATAACTGTAACATCTCGACGGCAACTGCGTCTTCTACTGGAATTTTACTTACTGCTTCAAGTAGTTTTTCATACTCCAGCATCTCCAGTAACGCTAATCGGTTTTTAGTCGAATCCATAGCCATGATATGCGATAGCAATTCGGTTTCTGTCGATAAGCAATCCATCGACAGGGTTGGTTCAGCTAATGCCGAAATATAGGATTTGGTTACCGTAAAAGTATTTTCAATCCCGGTTTCCTTGTTTTTGTTCCACATTAGTAATTTGCTCATCACAGGCTGGAAACCCGTCTTCTGATTGTGTCCCACTATCACCTTGCTGTGGGCCGCCGTCGTTAGCCCCTTATTCTTAGACGTTGTGAACAACATATCACATTGGTATATTGCGGGACCAATTAAATCTCTACACACAAAATGAACAATATCAAAATCGCTTTCCTCGGACTCGGCGTTATGGGATATCCCATGGCGGGGCATCTTGCAAAGAATGGGCACGACGTATGTGTTTACAATCGTACCACGTCCAAGGCAGTGAAGTGGGTGGAGGAGTTTGGTGGTCGTTACGCTGACACTCCATCACAAGCTGCGTTGGATGTTGACTTTGTGTTTGCCTGTGTTGGAAATGACGACGATCTCCGTAACATAACCATCGCGAATGGTGGCGCGTTTCAGAGTATGAAAAAAGGTAGCGTGTTTGTTGACCACACCACTGCGTCCGCCAACGTTGCTCGCGAGCTTTATGCGGTCGCAAGGGAGTCCGGTTTCGATTTTCTCGATGCACCAGTTTCTGGCGGTCAGGCCGGAGCCGAAAATGGGATTCTGACGGTTATGATCGGGGGGGACCAATCGGTTTTCGACCAAACTGAGGCCTATATCGATTGCTATTCTCAAGCGGCCAAGTTAATGGGGGATTCAGGCGCAGGACAGCTTACAAAGATGGTCAATCAGATTTGTATCGCCGGCTTGGTACAAGGCCTTTCCGAGGGTGTTGCTTTCGCCGCAAACGCCGGGTTGGACGCCAATTTGGTCTTTGATGTCATCTCTAAAGGGGCGGCACAGTCCTGGCAAATGGTCAATCGTTCGGAAACCATGGTGGCGAATCAATTTGAGTTTGGTTTCGCGGTGGATTGGATGAGAAAGGATCTAGGGCTTTGTTTCGACGAAGCCAAAGTGAATGGGTCTGAGCTCCCAGTAGCCCACTTGGTGGATTCTTTTTACGCTGATGTCCAAGCACAGGGTGGAAATCGCTATGACACATCGAGCCTTGTTACTCGGCTACCCCGCAAAGACCTTTCCTAATCATTAATTCGTGCTGACACCTCCGACTTTCGCTAAATAGGATTACACAAGTCCGCAATTTTTTGTGATTCAGCTTTGAACCCAGTGGGAAGCTTTTACTCACTTGCTACTGGGTTCAGCACCCGTAGAATTCTGACTCATATCGAGAAAGATCACTCCCCGCGCGACATCATAGTTCAATCGCTAGGCTGATAAGCACCGCAGTATTTTTACTCTGCCTACGCTGAGATCCGACGAACGCTCGCTATGCCCACTTTTAGACCGATTGCACTGACGGTAAATTATTCTTGTGCAGCTACCAGTGTTAGTTTCTCTTGAGCTGTGGCTTCTCTGACTTCTTTTACTATAATTAGGAAAGAGATATCTTTACCCGCGAGAACATGGTTCGCGTCGATGGTAATTTTCCCGTTTTCAATTTGTGTCACCACAAAATGCAAGACTTCACCGGACCCGCTTTCAGCGTCCATTTCAGCGCCAAGCTGACGCATTTCTGGAGGCGCGTTTTCAATATCATCTGTAAAGGTTAAACTCGGGTCGTGAGGGCCGAATGCCTGCTGCCAAGGTAAGTTAACCGTTACCTCATCATCTTCCTTTTTTCCCTCTAGCGCTGTTTCTATTTGGTCAAATAGTTCATGTTTGCCACCGTGAAAATAGCTTAACGGAACATCTCGATATTCAACGATATTTTCCTTATCGTCTTTTATCAAATAGGCAATAGACACTACTGTGCCTTTTGAAATTTTCATCTATGGATGGAATCGTGCGTCGAAAAGCGGTGGGATGGGTAGTGTACCCTGAGGTCTGTAATTTATTTCTTT
>WLWV01000061.1 GCA_012103395.1 Gammaproteobacteria bacterium | reverse complement strand
GCTCAACATTCAATACTAAAGCCTGAAAAACCGGCTTTGGCTTCGCTCTCTACGTTCACTCCGCCAAAGCCAATAGCGAAGCTGCAATAGAAAGCTAAATTACAGACCTCAGATTACACTACCGCTAACGCCCTCCCTTAAGTCAATTAAATCACAAGTTTCGAAATAACGAGATAGCAATTTAGTTTGTCCCATCAATACAGATCAGATCAATGGATTCTTACAACTTGCTTCGATCCCATGCATCGAAGCACTGTTGATTGAATGAACACAAAACCTATAGAGAGACGCCCTGAACAAGAATCACAAGCCGCGAATTAAACCAGCTGAGTAAGGCTCGTTTCCTCAATGCATCTATCTGTGTCTACCTCATAGTGAATGGATCCGCCATCGGCACACTGGAAGTATTGATCCAGGTTGTTTTTGTACGAGTGTAATCAAGCAGGGCATCGATACCGGCTTCGCGGCCATAACCGCTGTGCCCAAAGCCACCAAAGGGAGCAATGGGCGAAATGACGCGATAGGTGTTCACCCACACAATACCAGACCGGATTGCCGCGCTGACTCTATGGGCCCGCGCCAGGTTCTCAGTAAAAACACCGGCGCCCAAACCAAATTTTGTATTGTTCGCCATAGCCACTCCTTCCGCTTCATCGGAAAATTTGAGCGCACTGAGTACTGGGCCAAACATTTCATTTTCCACCGTTTCCACATTTTGATCGGGACACCCCAAAATGGTGGGCTCATAATAGTAGCCTTTATCAAATTGATCTGGTCGTTTCCCACCATGATGCAATATCGCACCCTGCTCTTGGGATTTGGCCACCGCAGCCACAATACGATCAATTTGTGCTTTCGTCGCAAGGGGCCCCATCTGGGTATCATTATCCAAGGGGTCTCCTATTTGGATTTTACTCGCCCGCTCGGTAAGCTTTTCGATGACTTGATCGTAGATACCTTCTTGAAGAATAACGCGAGACCCTGCAACACAGCTTTGTCCTGACGCCCCAAAATTGCCGGCAATAATGGCGTTTACAGCGCCATCGATATCTGCATCGTTAAAAACCAAAATAGGAGATTTACCGCCCAGCTCTAATGACACCACCGCAAAGTTTCGACTGGTGTTTTCGATCACCCGAGCAGCGGTTTCAGGCCCACCCGTAAATGCTACCCTAGCAACATCAGGATGTTGGGTCAGCGCACGCCCACAAGGCTCGCCATAACCCGTAATCACATTGACTACGCCCGCAGGAAATCCTGCTTCTTCAACAATTTTGGCGAATTCAAACATCGGCGCCGGTGCATCTTCAGATGCCTTTAACACCACCGTATTTCCCGCAGCAAGCGCGGGTCCGAGCTTCGTCGCGGTCAGAAACATTTGAGCATTCCAAGGCACCACCGCCGCCACAACACCGATTGGCTCCCGGGTAGTGAACACATGCATATCCGGTTTATCAATGGGTAACGTGGCCCCTTCTATTTTGTCGGCCAGCCCCGCGAAATAGTGATAATAGTCAGAAACATAACCCGTTTGAGCACGGGTTTCCTTCGCCAACTTTCCACTATCCGTGGTCTCCACTCCGCCCAAATGATGTGCTTTTTCAGCGATTAGATCTCCAAGACGCCTTAGCAGCCGCCCCCTTTGCGTCGCTGTCATGGTACTCCAGGGTCCTTCATATAATGCCTTTTTTGCCGCAGCAACAGCACGATCAACGTCTTCTTCTGTGGCCCCCTGGACCTCAGCCCAAGGCATTTCGTTAGAGGGATCAATAGTAGTAATAACCGTACCGTCCGATGAATCACACCATTGACCATCAATATATTGTTGATATTTTTTCATTCTTTTTCTCTTTAGTTTTGGACAACCATGGAATTTAACTCATGCTTCTTCTAAGCGGTCTCTAGCAATCTGCCACTCTTACAATTGATCTCTCATAACCAGTTTCAGGCTCAACTTTTCAGAGTCCGATCATGACGCCCCAGAAAATCGCTCAGCTGAGTAGCCATCTGGCTTGCATACTCATAGGGTGCACCGTGTTTGTGTCCTGGATTGATGATGAGTTCTGATATCGGCAAATCCCTTGCAAGTGCTTCGGACATTCCGGGAGTTGAGCCCACATCATCTGCACCTGTCATGACCAAGGAGGGACATACTACTTTATTGACAGGGTAATCCTTCATGACAGGTTCGGCATTGGCGAAAAAACCATAGGCCTTCAGATACCCATCGTCTTCGTGGCGAGAAAAAATATCTCTGATCTCATTCATCTGATCAGGATTTCTATAAATGTAATCTGCTGAAAACCATCGCTGGATGGCCAACTCTACGGTGGACATAGCACCCAAGTCACGGGTGATTCTGTATCTTTCTCGAACCCCTTCGCATTGCTGATCAGTACGTTTATAGACACTGTGAAGTAAAATTAGATGATTGAGTCGCGTACTATTGACCGAGGCAAAGGCCTGACTAATGAGCGCCCCCATTGAAAAACCAGCCAATGAAAATTGTTCAACACCAATCTGTTCCAACAGTGTGTCTAATTGTGTGAGATAGTCAACGATTGTGCGTTCTCCGGGAGGATTGTGACTATTTCCATGTCCGAGAAAATCATAAGTTAATACACTGTAATCACGCTGTAAGACATCAATCTAGGGTAGCCATATATCCTGATTCAAACCAACCCCATCGACCAAGGGCTTCGTTTTCGGATCGTTAGTCAATCTAAAGCAGGTTCCCGCGAAATACTGGGATCGACTACCCATTATCAGATTCGCTATCGTTGGTGGCTAACGTCGTTACATCCCCATCGCGCTCGCTGCCAAAGTAAACGCCGAACAATTGACTGGAAGCTTCCTTGCAATACCGCTTTAGCATCACTTTGACGGGTTCAGAGCTAATGCGCTCCCAGGGAATCGCATCTAACGACCAGAAACGGCCATCGATATCATCAGAGACGGCCTTCGCACGGTAATAGATGAACTGCTGCGCATCACGTTCGTTCTCGAATACCGAATACACGGATGTAATAGACACACCAATCCCTAGACTATTTAGTACCGCATGCAGTTTCTTCAATGAGCCAGAGGACTCGTCCAACCCACTGGCCGGTAAGCGAAGCATGCCAGTATCCTCATCCTCCACAAACAAAATTCGATTCTCATGAGTCACGATAGCACCCACGACAACATCACTTCCACCTTCAGCAGCCTGCAACGCCGTTTGCTCTAGCGTTAGATTCACATAACCGCCTCTGGCGTAGCCAAGGCCTGTTTCGTCAGTGTGGTGAAATGACTGTACCTCACCAATTAAGATAACGTGATCACCGGCATCCACAACCTGATTGCGTTTACAGTCAAACCAGGCACAAACCCCGTCTAGCAGCGGATTTCCCGTGTCACTGTATTTCCATTTGACTAGGTCGTATTTGTCGGCTCGTTTAGATGCAAACAACCCGGAAGTATCAATTTGATCTTCAGCGAGTATGTTCACGGCAAAACCCTCGCCTTGGGTAAAAACATCGATACTTTCGGCCCCTTTATCAATGCAAATTAGTAATAACGCGGGATCAAGCGACACTGAGGTAAATGAGTTTGCAGTGAATCCTCTGGGAATGCCGCTGGATTCCCAGGTCGTCACCACAGTCACCCCAGTCATGAAGGTACCAAATGCGTTTCTTAGCTGTTTATGGTCAAACTTAGTCATATTAGATAACCCGTTCTCTCGTGCGCAAATCTTCGGTCACTTGGCTTGCGACATGATTACGCAACATTGGTGGTCATAAGATTATGTCATTCAATACCAACAGCAGCCACATTAAGTTGGCTCAGATACCCAGAAAATAAAATTAGACGTAAATTCTGAACAAATTGGCGTTGCCTCAAGAAAAGGATGAGATAATTAAAAAAGCGGACGTCTAGACGGTTTAATTTGCCATCCAGGTTGCCCTTCAATCAGCAGACTCTCAAATTAGTATCAGGCGTAACATCAATATGCGAAGACCGTTGATTCAACGGTCTTCGCATAATTTTTTGGTTGCTCAACTCTGTTAACAAGCCACCCGATTACCGACGGGCTCTTACTCTATAGAACATAACCTTTGCAATGACACACACCTGATTTAAGCTCACTGCCTGCCGACTTGAGCAAAGCAATCTTACAAACTATTTGAGCGCCATGTCAATCGAGAGAAACCGAGAAATAAACCCGTAGACGGTGTCAGAAAGTGTGCCAGAAAGCGGTATCGTAGCGTGAGTAATTTAATCAGAGCGGCTTTTTACGACCAACCTGAGAAGAAACGCCCCGAAAAGCTGATGCAAAACAAATAAACAGTAACGTTTGCGTTCATAACAATGATCGCGGTTCGTCATCGTTTGGGTCGTTGACAACTCGTTTATAAATACAGAAATATTGAATACAACAGAAACGTCGATGTATACATCGTATATCAAACTAAACGGTATCAATGAGCAATAAGTCGTTTAGGTAAAAGGTACGTTAACTATCACGCCTTCTTCGTAACACCTCATTCCAGATTGCGACCACGCCACAAACGCAGAACATTAAGACGATGGGATAGTCTGTGTGCCCCAGACGGAAAGCACCATCATAAGACGTAATGTTTACCACCGTAATAATGGCAACGTGACTGAACAAACCAGATGCTAGCAACACACCGCTGATAACGATTGGATCCATATCACGCCGTCGAAGTTGCCCCACAAAAAGATACAACATCGCCAACAGACTCACAACAAATAGTACCTGGGGAATTTTGCGATAAATCGACTCCCCCACCATAGCCAATACATGGCGCTTTAGTTCGTTCCATTTGCGATAGAACTTCGGCAATTTGGATAAATGAACTGGATGATCTACCTGTTGCCTATCATTGGTTACATATCGATAGGCCGGCACCACAAAATCAAAACCAGCAGTATGGCTAAAGGTTTTAAGATGCGGAGAAAAATGCCTAAATTTCACAATATCCACTAGCACTTTGGTAAATGTTGGAATGAGTAGCTCCGTATACTCCGATCGCCAAGGGGGAGTTAGGGGGTGAAGCAACGTCTCACATTCCAGTTTTCCACTATCACAGGCCTGATGAATCTCATCACCCATGGTCTGATAAAAGGCAAGAGTTGAGATCGCATCACTGTTTTTGTAGTGTCCGATTTCCACAACCGCGTCCCTCAATAGCCACATAAACAACCCACCATTGATGTCTGGATGACCACCTTGCCAATTTCGCCCCATTTCACCTTCGATGTAGGGCTCCAGTTTTTTGAACGAGGGGCTTACTTTGTAAATCCGTTCACGAGAATCTTTTCTAAACGGAAAGTGCGCCAGCCAGCTATCAGATTTGACCCTTAGTAACCCACTATAAGCATGGCGAAATTCACTCGACTTAATTTCATTCGTAAGGAACACCCCATAGTGTTGATAATTCACAAACGAAACCGTCAATAACGACGCACTCAATATTGCCATAGGAAGAAAAAAAATCATGGCCAATATCTTTACCTGTGGCATTTTTGGTAATGCTCCAAAAGCTATTATCAAAACAACGGCACCAGCAAACATCAATAAAACAGGAAGCAACCAAACACCTTCTTCTCTTGTCAACCAAAGCGCCGAAAGTGAAAAACCAAGTCCCAAACACCAAACCATCAACCCCTTCAATTTACTTTTGAGGTCGCGATCTCTCAGCCGAACGATGATGGCAATCAGACACCCATAGAAAAACATCACCAGCGCAGGATATACACCAAGTCGTAAAACTCGGCCATTGCTGCTGTAGTTGTAAGTAAATGCATTAAAAAGCAAAAACAGGAAAATGACCAGCAACCACCATTTGTTGCGTACAATGGGGGATATCGCTTTAACCAATACGACGCAGCCAAGGGCATAAAAAATATGTTGAGCCGTTAGCAATGGAACCTGGATCAGATTCGAAAAGGCAATGAACAGTGGATAGAAAACCCCTTTAATTAAGACCCTATCGGTGAATTCACCTAACCAGTTTCCATCAAGAATGTTTTGTGCCAAGATAACAAACAACAGGTCATCATGAGGTGTAAAAGTAGCGATCAGCGGCTGGCCTGAAACAAGCCAAAGCTTGATGAGCACAGAAAAGAGCATGATATGAGGAAGTGTCAGTACGCCAAAAAAAAGCTGGTCCTTGAGTCTCATCGAAAATCGCTGGTATTAACAGTGGTGAATCATATTCGAGAATGCACTCACAGTGAACCAGTTTCCAGTCGATACAGATAGATTGTTTAATAGATTGTCTAAAGCTTCACGTTGATCAAGCTCTACCATAATCAAAGATCGAATCACCACTCTATTTCGCTACTAGTCATCTCACTAATTAACCTTCTCCCCCAAGACAGAACTGATAAAACCATCATGCAAAGACCTTTGTACAAGGTAGTCGAAGAATTCATTAGGGAACACATTGAGCTTGGAAAACTCGTCCCAGGAGATTTAATTCCCTCAGAGTCTCGGCTTTCACAAGAGCTGAATGTCAGCGTTGGTACGGTTCGAAAAGCCATCGATATTCTCGAAAAAGAAAAACTACTGTTCCGCCACCAGGGAAAAGGAACTTATGTGTCTCGCATCGATTTCGACAATAGTCTATTTAGATTTTTCAGCTATGGCACTGCATCCGGCGAATCGACCCGAATACATAAAGAAACACCTTATCGAACTCGATTGGAGGGCCCTTCCGAGATTTGCAGGCATCTGAAAGTCAACCCAGGAACTCCCCTAATTTACATCGAACGAATTGGCTATGATGAGGAAGAGTTACCGGTATTAATAGAGAAGTGTTGGTGGAGAGCAGATGTTGTCGAAGGGCTAGAAGACAAGGAATTACATCTGCCAGATTTGTTGTATGCCATTGTCGAAGAGAAATTTGACGTGAGAATTATAAGGGCCGAAGAAACGCTCACTGCGGATATTGCAGATAAAGAAACTGCCAACATCCTCGGGATAAAGATTGGCGAACCATTGGTCATGCTATTACGGACGACCCATGCGAACAATGACCGAATTATCGAGTACAGGGTTACCCGAGGTCGAGCTGATCGATTTAGCTACAAGACAGAAATTCGCTAACCCTCGCAAACCTCTCACTCGGTGGGTTCACACTAACTATCCCACTGTCACCACTACCTCTGCTGAAATGCTAACTCTTCGTAAAAGAACTGGCCCTGCCGGTCGCATTAGTCTGGTACTAGTCTTGGTTGCTAGGAATCACTACTTTCCGACCACGAATTTCAGGCTAGGTTTTTGCACCTGCCACAATTTACAGTACCTGATAAAGTGGAGACACACAAATGCTAGTAGGTGTACCTAAAGAGATTAAAAACCACGAATACCGTGTTGGCATGTCGCCTTCCAGCGTTCGTGAAATGATCAAACATGGTCATAGTGTGATGGTTGAAACCAATGCTGGAGCCGGTATTGGAGCTACCGATAGTGAGTACCAAGCCCTTGGTGCTACTATCATCGATACTGCTGAAGAGATTTTTGCCAAGGCAGACATGATCGTGAAAGTAAAAGAACCGCAGGCTGGCGAACGCGCTATGTTGCGTGAAGGACAACTTCTCTATACTTATCTTCACCTTGCGCCAGATCCAGAACAAACAAAAGACTTGGTCGCTAGTGGCGCGACCTGTATCGCTTACGAAACGGTAACCTCACCTTATGGTGGATTACCTTTATTGGCCCCCATGTCAAAAGTGGCTGGACGAATGTCGATCCATGCTGGTGCCCATTGCCTAGAACAGCCAAACGGTGGTTTAGGCATGTTACTTGGCGGTGTACCCGGAGTTGACCCAGCGAAGGTCGTTGTTCTTGGCGCTGGCGTCGTGGGCACCCACGCAGCGCATATCGCGGTTGGCATGGGTGCTGATGTATGGGTGTTGGACAACAATGCTAATTCTATCGAAAGGCATTGGAATCAGTTTGGTCGTAGCACTAATTCGGTGTTCTCAACTGTGGATGCGTTGGAACGCCATGTGCTTGAGGCTGATCTAGTCATCGGCGGCGTACTAATTCCTGGGGCTGAAGCACCGAAGCTAGTCACAGCTGACATGGTCAAAGCAATGAAAAAAGGTTCTGTTATCGTTGACGTCGCTATCGACCAAGGCGGCTGCTGTGAAACATCGAAAGCAACCACCCACGCCGATCCAACTTATCTTGTTGACGATGTGGTTCACTACTGTGTAGCAAATATGCCAGGCGGCGTACCTCGCACTTCCACTTATGCATTGAACAACGTCACTTTGCCTTTTGCCGTTCAATTAGCGAACAAAGGTGCAAAACAAGCGCTGTTGGATGACGAACACTTACGCAATGGCCTAAACGTACACGCCGGCAAAATTACTTACCGCGAAGTAGCGGAAGATCTGGGATATGACTATGTCGATCCGATTGCGGCGCTCTCTTGATTCACCGATTACTAACCATAAGCCACATACGTTAGTTCCCCCTGGGTGTGTGAGTATAGAGCACCCAGGCTTCGAACAGCTCATGTCTTGCGGGTAAATCAGCAGAATAGCTTATATATATGAGTGCTCTACTGTTATAATCGTTGCGTTTTTTATGCTTAAAATGAGATTTAGCTTCTCACTTTAAGGTTTGCATTTCTAAATTTGATTTTGAGGAAAAATAATGACTAGAATGACTCCAAGTGAAGCATTCGTCGAAACGTTGGTTGCGAATAATGTGACCGAGATTTTCGGCATCATGGGATCCGCCTTTATGGACGCGATGGATATCTTCGCCCCTGCTGGTATCCGTCTTATTCCAGTGGTTCACGAGCAAGGTGCAGGCCACATGGCCGATGGATATGCTCGAGTAAGTGGTCGACACGGTGTTTGTATTGGCCAAAATGGCCCTGGCATTTCAAACTGCGTTACCGCTATTGCCGCTGCTTTTTGGGCTCACTCCCCTGTGGTTATCATCACGCCAGAAACCGGAACCATGGGCATGGGTCTTGGTGGCTTCCAAGAAGCCAACCAGCTTCCGATGTTCCAAGAATTTGTTAAGTATCAAGGACATGTAAACAACGCCAATCGTATGGCAGAGTTCACAGGTAGATGTTTTGATCGTGCAATGTCTGAAATGGGTCCCACCCAATTGAACATTCCCCGAGATTACTTTTACGGGGACATCGACGTAGAAATTCCTCAGCCAATGCGACTAGATCGTGGCCCTGGTGGTGAAAGAACATTGGACGAAGCAGCTCAAATGCTGGTCGATGCTAAATTCCCTGTTATTCTTTCTGGCGGTGGCGTGGTCATGGCTGATGCCATCGATGATTGTATCGCCTTGGCAGAGCGCTTGAATGCACCGGTCGCCAACGGTTATCTACATAATGACTCATTCCCTGCAGACCATCCACTTTGGACAGGCCCTCTCGGATATCAAGGCTCAAAAGCGGCAATGAGTCTGATGAGTAAAGCGGACGTTATCGTCGCCTTAGGCTCTCGATTAGGCCCCTTCGGCACTCTGCCACAATATGGCATCGACTACTGGCCAAAAGATGCAAAGATCATCCAAATCGATGCAGATCACAAAATGCTAGGTCTGGTTAAAAAGATTTCGGTTGGCATTTGCGGTGACGCCGGTGCTTCGGCACGCGCATTGCTTGCAAGACTTGATGGAAAATCATTGGCATCTGACGCTAACACCGAAGAACGTGCGGCAACCATCGCGCAGGAAAAAGCGTCCTGGGAGAAAGAACTCACTGAATGGATCCACGAAAAGGATGATTTCAGCCTAGACATGATTAAGGAACAAGCGGAAGAAGAAGGTAACTGGTTGCACCCGCGACAGGTTCTTCGTGAACTTGAAAAAGCGATGCCTGCTGATGTCATGGTTTCCACCGATATCGGTAACATCAATGCGATCGCGAATAGCTACCTACGCTTCAATCGAAATCGTAGCTTCCTAGCACCTATGAGCTTTGGTAACTGTGGTTATGCGTTACCAACAATGATCGGCGCAAAATGTGCAGCACCTGATCGACCTGCGGTTGCCTATTCCGGTGACGGTGCCTGGGCAATGAGCATGTCTGAAATTATGACTTCTGTCAGACATAATATTCCTGTTACTGGCGTGGTATTCCATAATCGTCAATGGGGTGCTGAGAAGAAAAACCAAGTTGATTTCTACGGGCGTCGCTTCGTTGCCGGTGAGCTTGATAGCACAAGCTTTGCTGAAATTGGTAAATCCATGGGAACCGAAGGCATCGTTGTGGACAAACTGGAAGACGTTGGGCCAGCGCTCAAGAAGGCCATCGATATGCAAATGAACGAAGGAAAAACCACAGTCATCGAAATCATGTGTACTCGTGAACTTGGCGACCCATTTCGACGTGATGCATTATCCAAGCCTGTACGCCATCTCTCTAAATACAAAGATTACGTATAACTAAACCCATAAGAGTTGTAAGCACTGTACAGCCGCACTCGAATATTGAGTGCGGCTTTTTCTTTTTATTCAATCTTTCTTTCGCTAGCTTTCTTTACGAGAAACATTTGGGACCAAAGACAGTCGCACAAGCTGTTAACAGTATCGAGAACGCTGCATTCTTAATCGATTATCATCTATCTTTGGTAGCATACTGCTACTCTTCAACGGGATACCGCACAGGCAAAACCGTTAGTACGATCGAACTCCAGTTTCCAAGCAGTATTTTTTCCTCCCACTCATCAGATATACTCTTAAATCTGGCTCATGTGTTTTTTGATAATGTGAACAAGAGCCAATCTATTCATGCCCCTACCTGTTTGAGGTAGAGCATTAAGATGGATCCCTAAATAGAAAACGTTCCCAATCCTTAAATCTCTATGAACACCATCGAATCCATTATTCAGCAGGCCGCTGGAAATAACAAGAAAATCGTATTACCAGAAACAGGAGACATTCGTATTTTGCAGGCGGCGCAATTGATCAAGGATCGTGGTATCGCTCAGCCATTGCTCACCGGAAATTCTGATCAAATCATTCGGCTCGCAGAAGACAACGACATCAACCTCCAGCACATTGACATCATCGATCTGGAACGGGGCCCCAACACCGCAAAATATATCGATACGCTGGTGGAAGTTAGAAAGCACAAAGGCATGACCAAAGCAACCGCCTCGGAGCTCATACTTTCTCCCTTAACGCATGCTGTTTGCATGGTCAAATCAGGCGACGCTGATGGCTGTGTAGCGGGGGCCGCGAATACTACCTCAGATGTTGTCAGAGCAGCGTTACAAGTAATTGGAATGAACAACAATAGTTCAATGGTTTCCAGCTTTTTCCTGATGCAACACAACTTACCTCACCAAGCGATACAGGGGGCCGCAGTTTTCGCTGACTGTGGGCTCGTGATTGAGCCAGATGCTGAACAACTTGCCCAAATTGCAATGCAATCAGCACACAGTGCGCACAACCTATTAGGCATCACACCCACCGTGGCACTCCTATCATTTTCCACAGCAGGCAGCGCATCCCATCCAAGTGTTGACAAAGTAAAAGAGGCCGGCAGACTCATTAAGTCAACGAACCCTGACATGAAGCTGATGGTAGAAGTACAATTTGACGCGGCAATACTACCCGAAGTATTGAAAAGCAAGGCACCGGAAATTGAAGCATCGGCACCAGCAAATGTTTTTATATTTCCAGACTTGCAATCCGGAAATATAGGCTACAAAATTGCTCAACGTTTAGGCGGTGTCGAAGCAATCGGCCCGATACTCCAAGGACTTGCCAGCCCCGTCAACGATCTATCCCGGGGATGCAGTGTTGATGACATCGTTAAACTTGTTGCCGTTACATCAGTGCAAGCAAGTTAGCTGTAGATTTCGGTAGACTCAACGCCACCAAACAACCTAGATTAAGAGGATTTTCCAGTGGAAATTGGCTTTCAAACGCTCAGATTAACCAAGCGATTTCCTTTGGCAATCAGCCGAGGTGTCAGCACGGGGTCAGATAACCTGTTCGTCTCCATTACGCATCAGGGTATCACTGGTTGGGGAGAACTTTCACCGGGAAAAACCGAAGGAGTGAGAACCGCCGAGGAGGCACAACTGGCATTATCTCGTTTTTTTCAACCTGAGTTTGCAAATCTTTCGGTCTACCAAATTTACGACCTTGGCCGGGAACAACAGCTTCCTGCCTGCGCTCAAGCAGCGTTAGATATTGCACTTTGGGATTGGCTAGCGAAGAAGTCGAGTCTCCCGCTCTATCGAATGCTAGGGCTGAGTAAACCTTCCGTTCCAACGTCAGTGACCATTGGTATTAATCCCCCTGAGGTCGTAGCTGAACGTGTACCGCTACTATTGGACGGCACAGGTATCAAGTCGTTAAAAATAAAACTGGGCTCTCCAGAAGGCATCGAAGCGGATCAGGCCATGTATCAACAAGTGGTAGAAAGTACTAAAGGATATGATGTAAAACTGCGAGTCGACGCTAACGGTGGCTGGGACACCGAACAAGCTATTTTCATGATGAAATGGCTCGCACAGCGCAATACCGACTATGTCGAACAACCTCTGAAAGAGGGGCAGGAATCAGAGCTCCCGGCAATATTTAAAAATCGTCCGCTGCCTATTTATCTGGATGAATCCTGTCGCTTCTCCGATGATATCCCTAAGTGGGCTCACACTGTGGACGGTGTGAACATGAAACTCATGAAATGTGGAGGAATCACCGAAGCACTTCGAATCACTTCCGTGTCCCGAGCTTTTGGTTTAAAAACGATGATTGGGTGCATGGGTGAGTCCTCTATGTCAATCTCTGCGGCAGCAGCTATCACGGCACTGCTGGACCATGTTGATTTGGATTCCCAGTTGAATCTTAAACCTGATCCCTGTTCAGGCGCGCAGCTGGTTGATGGCGTTATCACACCCAATGACTTACCTGGGCATGGCGCCCAAATTATCGGATAAGCAAATGTTACAAAAAGATAAGAAAATTGCCGTATACATGGATAAAAGCCTCGATAGCGACTACGGCAAAATGGGCTTTGGCGTCATGCGTTATATTCAAAACCCCATCGCTTGTGTGATCGATACTACTTTTGCAGGTAAAAAGGTGAATGAAGTCACTGAATTGCCCTTCGATTACCCCGTGGTTAGCTCCATTGCTCAAGCATTAGAATTAGGTGCACAGGTATTAGTGCTAGGAACCGCTCCTTCTGGTGGTCGAGTGCCCGAGGAATGGAATGAATCTTTATCTCAGGCAATTGAACATGGAATGTCCATCGTCAATGGATTGCATGACAAGCTCAATGATCAGTTTGGCCACTCTTTAAAAGAGGGGCAATGGATCTGGGACATCAGACAACCGGCCTTCACACCGCAAATAGCGAGCGCAAAAGCGGATGGTCTGAATAACAAACGCGTACTTCTCGTCGGCACCGACATGGCGATAGGCAAAATGACCGCCGGATTAGAAATATTCAGCTGGGTCAAAGAGCAAGGTATCAATACCAGCTTCCTTGCTACTGGCCAAATCGGAATTACTATTACTGGACAAGGTATTCCACTGGATGCGTTTAAAGTTGATCATGCCTGTGGAGCGGTTGAAACCATGGTAATGGATTCCGCCAAGAGCGACGTTATATTCATCGAAGGCCAGGGCTCATTGTTACATCCTGGTAGCAGTGCAACTCTGTCACTGATGAGAGGCAGCTGCGCCACACATTTGATCATGTGTCATAAAGCCCAGATGGACTATTTAAGAAAGCCGGAGCATGTCAAAGTACCACCGATTAGCGAATTTATCGCCCTCAATGAAGCATTAGCCACAGCTTGTGGATCTTTAACCAAAGCAAAAACCATTGGCATTGCATTGAATACATCCACATTGAGTGAAGCAGAAGCTATTCGCGAGATTTCTGAACTTGAACAGGAAACTGGACTACCCGTTCAGGATGTAGTCCGATTCGATGCAGGGAAACTTGGAAAGGAGCTAATTGTCTGACCAAACCTAGGGAGCCTCTGCAAAAGCCTGGGCGAGCCGAATTGAGTTAAGAAATGACCGGATTTGAGACGCGAATCGCGCGTAATAGTCGTTCTATTACGAAGATTTGTACGACAAAGCCGTTCATTTCTCGCTCAAGGTGCCCCGCCATGACTTTATGCGGAAGGGGTTCCCTAGCTTAGGTGGCGCACCAACTCTCCACGCAAAACTCGAAACCTGTTTTTCAAGTCGCTTCTGACAACCCTGTTGCCCATAGTCATTCGTATCATGCACATAAGGTCTAGAACTTATATAAATTTGGTGATCATTAATGCAACAATACAACACCTGAATTGGACAGTCTATATCAGTGAACAGCCAATGCTTGAATATCATCAACGCTCTAGCTGACTAAGACGGTGTTTCGATGTCAGCCTTTGAACCAGTATGGTTATAGATAATATAGATTGTGCAACCCTACGTCTGTAACTTTGATTTAGGTTGAGTCATTATCGTCGTTCCACACGATATATCGCTTGTCGGCATTGCTCCATTCATCGTCAATCTCGACGAGGATGGCACTGACAAG
>WLWV01000283.1 GCA_012103395.1 Gammaproteobacteria bacterium | reverse complement strand
GATGGCTCAACATTCAACACCTAATCCAGAAAAACCGGCTTTGGCTTCGTTCGCTACGCTCACTTCGCCTAAGCCAAACGAACATCGCTAAAGAAATAAATTACAGACCTCAGGGTACACTACCCTGTGATCTGGTCATTGACATGTATGCTGTGTTTCTTTTGGTCGCGAACGGATGTTTGCCATGCGAAATCTCGACCATTAGGGCCATAATCGTGACAAACGAACAGTCGGGTGTCATCGGGATACGCCAATATTTTCTGGATGGAGGTGAATAACTCGTTTGCATTTCCCCCTGGAAAATCAACTCTAGCGGTCCCACCATCTGGCATAAAAATGGTGTCTCCCACAAAAATGGCGTCCCCAATGACATGACTCATGCATGCAGGAGTATGCCCTGGGGTTGAAATGACTCTGGCTGGTAAACTGCCAATATAATAGGTATCGTTGTCGTGAAATAGCCTATCAAATTGACTGCCGTCTGTTTGGAATTCGCTGCCTTCAGCGAAAATACTTCCAAAGGTTTTTTGGATGACTGTTATTTGGCTTCCAATGCCTATTTCTCCACCGAGTCTGTCTTGAATATAAGGGGCTGCGGATAAATGATCGGCGTGGGCGTGGGTTTCAATTATCCATTCCAAAATGAGATTGTTTTCTTTGATATAACTAATAATTCGATCTGCTGATTGATAATGAATTCGCCCTGCTGAGTAATTGATATCCATTACCGAGTCAATAATCGCGCAAGACGGTGAGGCTGGGTCCTTCACGACGTAGCTAATGGTGTTGGTGCTTTTGTCAAAAAAACCGGTGACGTCGGGTTTTGCTGGTGTGTTCATGCGAGGATATTGTAAGAAACCAAAGTAGTAGGGTGGTCGTTGGTGTTAATGAATACCGTCGTTAATCGCTGCAATTAACACTAAGGAGCATAACCTCGGTATATCAATGAGAATTGCTTCGAATCAATCGTGTTGCCATCATTCCAGTCAACATGGCGACGCAAAATAGAACGGCTCCACTATTGCCAGTACCGATCGCGGGTAGTATGGCGCCTGGGCAATAGCCGGTAATGCCCCATCCAATGCCGAAGATTGCTGCTCCCCCAATTAACGGAGTGTCAATATTTTTGTTTTCGGGGACATTAAACTTGTCAGCAAGCAATGGTTTGTTCATTTTAAAAAGCAGATAGTAACTTGGCGCGGTGATGAGCAAGGCTCCTCCCATTACAAAGGCCAAACTAGGATCCCAAGTGCCTGCTAAATCAAAAAAATTCTGCACCTTTGCTGGATTAGTCATCCCGGAAATTAAAATCCCGGAACCAAAAACGATACCCGCAATCAGTGAAATGATAATGGTCATATTATTCTCCGATTAAGTGCTTCACAATGAAGACAGTAGCAGCGGTAGAGGCCATAAATGTCAAGGTGGCGGCGATAGAGCGAGGAGATAATCGCGCAAGGCCACAGATACCATGCCCACTTGTGCAGCCCGATGAAAGAGTCACGCCGACCCCCACGATTATTCCACCAGCGATGAGAAAAGGTTCCGTGGTGACATTTTGAATGGTAGGAGAATATCCGGTAACGTTGACCAGCAAAAATGCGGAGATAGTTAGTCCAGCTAAGAATGCGATCCGCCACCCTTTTTCAGAGACTGGATTGGGTGGTAACAGGCTGCCTATGATGCCACTAGAGCCGGCTATTCGTCCTAGAAAAGCCATTAACATAACTACGGAGAGGCCAATTAGTGCCCCACCAAACAAAGATTGTATAGGAGAGAAAGTTGTCACAAGGTGTCCTCAACAGTGTGAATAGTGGCTTATGATGGTTTATCTGAGGCTTGTTGGCTTTTGAACCAGTCCAACGAATGATGTAACGATACAACACTACCAACGATCAACAAAGTCGGTGGTTTAACATCGTGCTCTGCGACCACGCTTGGTAACTCACGTATCGTAGAGCAATAAATTTTTTGATTGATCGTTGTACCTTGTTCAATCATCGCTGCGGGAGTGGCAGGGTTAAGTCCGTGACTAATCAGGTTTTTTGATATTGCTGGTAATCCATTCAGCCCCATATAGATTACAACGGTTTGTTTTGGAGCAACAAGCTGCTCCCAGGGTAAATCGACGGTTCCGTCTTGCAGTTGTCCTGTTACAAACCTAACTGATTGTGCATGGTCTCTATGAGTCAGGGGAATGCCACTGTAACTGGCGCAACCGGAGGCCGCAGTAATTCCGGGCACGACCTGAAAGGGAATCTGTTTGCTTGCAAGCTGCTCAATTTCTTCTCCTCCTCGACCAAAAATAAACGGATCACCTCCTTTTAAACGAGCGACTCTTTTGCCAGAAGAGGCATAGTCAACAAGTAATTGATTGATGTCTTGCTGAGGGACTGAATGGTCTGATCGTTGTTTGCCAACATAGACCATTTTCGTGTCAGGGTTTATTTGCGCTAGAATCTTTTCCGAAACTAGTCGATCATAAAGTACGATCTCTGATTGCTGAAGAAGTCGATAGGCCCGAAATGTGAGTAAGTCTGGATCTCCAGGTCCCGCTCCAATCAAATAGGCTTCTCCTTTTTCAGTTTGGCTGGGGGACGTGAGTAATCGTGCTAATAACTCTTCGGCGTGAGACTGATTGCCGAGAAACACATGCTCCGCAACGTTGCCGGTTAGAATCCGCTCCCAAAACTGCTTTCGTTGATCAGGAGATTCGATTTTCTCTCGAATTTTGTGGCGATACTTCCCCACTAATGACGCGAGTTTTCCATAGGCTGCGGGAATCAATGCATCAATTCGTTGCCCTAGCAATTTCGCGAGAATGGGGGAGGCGCTGCCACTCGAAACGGCGATGGTCAACGGGTCACGATCAATGATGCTGGGAAATGAAAAATCGGAAACTCTGGAATCACTGACCACATTTACAGGGATTCCTAGCTGCTTGCATCGGGTTGCGATGCTTACGTTAAGTGTTGCATCTTGTGTCGCTGCGACAACAAGCCTGTAGTGCTCTTTTATATCTTCTGGTTGCCAAGGTCTCCGCTCAGTTTGGCCACCAGATGCATCAACTATTTGTGCTATTAACTCTGTGGCCTCGACAGCGACTAGGTCAATACAGGCGTTTGCTTTGGCCATAGTTTGAGCCCTGCGGGTGGCTATTTTTCCACCGCCAACAATCAGGCAGGGTTTGCCTGTGAGATCAAATAAGAGAGGTAGGTATTTCACGTTGCCGGTGGTTCTGCTACAGTGATTAATTCAGGTTTTATCGCCATGGGATGCAAGTTTATAACACGTGTTGAAACGATGGTATTGCGCAATAGAGATATTGCAGAAGGGATGACATTGTTGATAGTGTTGTTAATTAGTGGGTTTGCTCGTTGGATTCGCGGATGCTAGCAGGATTGTGCAACCCTACGTCTGTAACTTCGGTTTAGTTTGAGTCATTATTGTCGTTCCACACGATATATCGCTTGTCGGCATTGCTCCATTCATCGTCAATCTCGACGAGGATGGCACTGACAAGC
>WLWV01000060.1 GCA_012103395.1 Gammaproteobacteria bacterium | reverse complement strand
GGCTTGTCAGTGCCATTCTCGTTGAGATTGACGATGAATGGAGCAATGCCGACAAGCGATATATCGTGTGGAACGACAATAATGACTCAAACTAAACCGAAGTTACAGACGTAGGGTTGCACAATCGCGTTAGCCCGTGTACTAAAGTTCCTTTATATAAGGGGAGGTACTTGAGAGAGGCCTCAGCACCACTGCGGAGCTTGAAAGTGCGTTGTTAAGAACAGACTTAAAATGCATCTATTGGTTTTTTGCCCATGCTTGTTTGGCCTTTTCTTAGCTCGCGACGCTAAACTAGGGTCTCAGCGACTTATTTGACTCGCATGCCAGGTTCAGCGCCTTCGTCGGGATTGAGAAGAAATACGTCCTTTTCACCGAGGCCAGCGGCTAAAACCATTCCTTCTGAGACGCCGAAACGCATTTTCCTAGGGGCGAGATTAGCGATCATCACGGTATGGCGGCCTTCGAGTAGTTCGGGTTTATAGGCTGACTTAATGCCGGCGAAAACATTCCGGGTTTCGCCTCCAAGATCCAGAGTTAATTGCAGTAGTTTGTCCGCCCCGTCCACGTGGGATGCTTGAACGATTTTCGCGACTCTAAAATCGAGTTTGGCGAAATCATCATAACTGACTTCGGGAGAAATTGGGTCTTCGGCTAAATGACCACTGACCACGGGCTGTTGCTCAACTTTAGTTTCTTCGATCATGGCTTCAATTTGTTTATCTTCAACACGGGTTAGTAATGGCTTGAATTTGTTAATGCTATGCCCAAGCAAGGGATTGGCGATATCGGACCAACACTGAGCTTGGACATTCAGAAACGCTTCCGCTTTTTCAGCGGTGATTGGTAGTACGGGCTTTAGGTAAATAACTAGCAGCCGAAACAAGTTTAGTCCCTGGGTACAGATGCCCTGTACATCTTTCATCGAGTCAGGTTGTTTGATTAGTACCCAGGGTTTTGCGGCATCAATATATTGGTTCGCTTTATCAGCAAGTCCCATGATGTCTCGGATTGCTTTGCTGTATCGGCGTTCTTCGTAGTCTTTAGCGATGCTGTCGCCCATTTGGACGAATTCTTCGAACATCTCTGGATTAGGGAGTTGTTCCGAAAGTTTACCTTCAAATGTTTTTGTTATGAATCCGGCACATCGACTAGCAATGTTCACTAACTTGCCGACCAGATCAGAATTGACACGACTCTGAAAATCACTGAGGCTGAGGTCGAGATCGTCGATGGAATTGTCAAGCTTTGCTGCAAAGTAATAACGCAGATATTCTGGGTCCAGATGATTGATGTATGTACTGCCCATGATGAAAGTACCGCGGGACTTTGACATCTTTTGCCCATTCACCGTGAGAAATCCGTGTACCCATACTGCGGTAGGGGTTCTAAAATCAGCGCCGTGTAGTTGTGCGGGCCAAAACAACGTATGAAACCGAGCGATGTCTTTACCGATGAAATGGTATAGCTCGCATTCGCTATTTGGTTTGAAGTATTCATTGAAATCTAGGCCGTCACGATCACAAAGATGCTTAAAACTCGCGAGGTAACCGATGGGTGCATCCATCCAGACATAAAAATATTTGTCCTTTTCTCCGGGTATCTCAAACCCCCAATAGGGGGCATTTCTTGAGATATCCCATTCAAATAGCTCTTCTTCGAACAGCTCTTTTTGTTTGTTGGCAATCTCGCTTTGGGTATGCCCTTGATCAAGCCAGTTTTTGAGAAACTCCCGAAAGTTGCCGAGTTTGAAAAAAAGCTGCTCTGATTCACGTTCGACAGGTTTGGCGCCCGAGACCACAGAAACGGGGTCGATTAGATCGGTTGGTGAATAAGTGCTGCCGCAGACTTCACAGTTGTCGCCGTATTGGTTCTCAGATTTGCATTTAGGGCAAGTGCCTTTGACAAACCGATCAGGAAGGAACATGCCTTTTTCTGGATCATAAAACTGCTGAATACTGCGGCGACTAATATGACCTTTTTCATTCAAGCGGTTATAGACTAACTCAGAGTAGTGTCTGTTCTCTGGTGAATGAGTGCTGTGATAGTGATCGAAGGAAATTAGGAAACTTGAGAAATCCCGTTGATGTTCTTCGCTAACCTGGTCAATTAGCTGTTGTGGGGATATTCCTTCAGCATCAGCCTTTAACATGATCGGAGTACCGTGGGCGTCGTCGGCACAAACAAAATGGCACTGGTGACCACGCATGCGTTGAAATCTGACCCAAATATCGGTTTGAACATGCTCCACCATGTGCCCTAAATGGATCGATCCATTGGCATAGGGAAGGGCACTGGTAACAAGAATCTTTCTTTGTGAATCGGTCATTAAGCTGCTGTTTAATTTTTGTTTGCTATTGAAAGTCGACTAATGTGAATTATACGTTGACATGAGCATGAACGGAAAATTTTAGTCTAGCTCTTTATTGTCTCCATCCCGCTGTGGGTGACTGATATAATCGCCGCTTTATAAATTTCCGTTTGGCGGCTTTCTGCTTCAGCGAATATCCAGCCAGACCTCCATTTTAAGTACTAGGTATGACGAGCATGACTCGAGAAATTGTTGAAGAAAAACTGAGAGGGGTTATCGACCCTCACACAGGCAAGAGCTTGGTTGATGGTAAATCAGTCAAAGACGTCCGTGTTGATGGCGATAGGGTAGAGATTGACATTGAGCTTGGTTATCCCGCAAAAAGCTGGGTGCCTCAACTGGTGGAGATGGTTCAGGCCTCTGTCGCTGGGGCCATTGTCTCTGTCGAGTCCAATACCGTATCCCATGAAGTTCAAGAAGGGGTAAAACCCATGACAGGGGTAAAGAACATTATCGCCGTTGCGTCGGGCAAGGGTGGTGTGGGTAAATCAACGCTGTCGGTCAACTTCGCATTGGCATTGGCGGCGGAAGGTGCAAAGGTTGGCATTCTTGATGCAGATATTTATGGGCCTAGCCAGCCTCGTATGCTCGGGATTAACGGGCGACCAAAGTCGAAAGATGGGAAAACACTGGAACCGATGAATGCTTATCAATTGGAGGCGATGTCCATCGGTTTCCTTGTTGATGAGGAGTCGCCCATGATTTGGCGTGGCCCCATGGTGACCCAAGCATTAGAACAACTGTTGAATGACACTCAGTGGGGTGACTTAGATTATCTGGTTGTGGACATGCCTCCTGGTACCGGTGACACTCAACTTACTCTGGCACAAAAAGTCCCTGTTTCCGGTGCCATCATTGTGACCACTCCTCAGGATATCGCTTTATTAGATGCTCGTAAGGCATATAAAATGTTTGAGAAGGTGGATATTCCTATTCTCGGTGTGGTTGAAAACATGAGCACTCACATCTGCTCCAGTTGTGGACATGAAGAGCATATCTTTGGCAAGGGCGGCGGTAAGGGAATGGCTGATCAATATGGCGCAGAGTACTTAGGTGATATTCCACTTGATCGGGCTATCCGAGAAGGCGCTGATGGTGGGTGTCCAACGGTTGTCGCAGACCCTGATGGCGTGATAACCGAAAAGTATAAAACCATTGCCCGTCAGGCGACAGCGAAATTAGCGATGAGGAAAAAAGACTTTAGCTCAAAATTTCCCAATATTGTTATTCAGCAAAACTAATCTTTTGGAGATTCTGAACATGTGTTTTTCTGGTTTCATGGCATTGTTTGCAATGAATGGTTGACTAATTAACATCGATAGTCTCACTATAAATTATGTCCATAAAATGTGATCGGTGGATTCGGCGTATGGCCGAATCCACCGGAATGATCGAGCCGTTTGAGCGAGATCAAGTCCGAGAATCTGAGGGAGGTAAGGTGATTTCTTACGGTACTTCAAGTTATGGTTACGATATTCGGTGCTCGAATGAGTTCAAAATATTTACCAATATAAATTCAGCTGTGGTTGACCCGAAGAACTTTGATGAATCGAGTTTTGTGGATTTCACCGGGGATGTTTGTATTATTCCTCCCAATTCCTTCGCATTAGCTCGAACAGTGGAGTATTTCAGGATACCAAGGACAGTGTTAACCGTGTGCTTGGGGAAGAGTACCTATGCCCGTTGTGGCATCATTGTTAATGTCACTCCCTTCGAACCTGAATGGGAAGGATATGTGACGTTGGAGTTTTCGAATACGACGACGTTACCTGCAAAAATTTACGCCAATGAGGGAGTTGCCCAGGTATTGTTTTTTGAGGCAGATGAGGAGTGTGAAACGTCTTACCGAGACCGGGGTGGGAAATACCAAGGGCAAATAGGTGTAACACTCCCCAGAGCCTAATTCATGGGACCGATTGGCTTAAGTGGCACTTATTAAGCCAATCGCTAGGGGAGGCCAAGTTAGAAGTCTGGCTAAACGGTTTTTTACTCTTGTTCTATAGACTATTCGTAAGAATCCAATAGCACCTGAATAATCGGTAGGTAGTGATCTATCGTCGGGGTATCTTTGTCTTGATCCTTGGCGGCATCATCGTATTTTCTGACCCGGATGATGGAGTCCATATAGGGGTTTCTTTCAAATTCGGTAATTTGTTCAGAATTGAATGGTCCACCTTGAAGCTTGAGGGTTTCAACTGATGCTTCGGACAATCGTCTGAAATAGCCTTCATCCACGGCGCAAAGATATCGTTTAGCTTCAACATGCCATCGTACCGGTTCAACCACATCAGCGTGAAAAAACTTTTCAAGCACAGCAGCGCCAGTTATTTGATGTCGATTATCGATACCCTGCTCGATATAGTCTTCAGGAAACTCCCCAGTATAGTGTCCGATATCATGCAATAAAGCGGCTGTGATGACACTTTGGTTTTCTCCTGCTTGTTCGGCATTTTGCGCGGCTTGAAGCATGTGCTGGGACATTGTCACGGCTTCACCAAGATAGGATTCTGCCCCTCTGCGGTGAAAAATATCTGCCAAATAGGGAACGATGTTGCTTCTATCGAGATTATTTCTGTCTATCATGTTTGGCCTTATACGTGTTGGAGTTTCAGCTTATTTTTAATGATGGGAAACGGTTCTATTTTGCCATCATTTTTCGGAGCGTCGATAGCTTACTTTTGAGGGAATCCTTATCAGCGTAGGCACCTTGTAACCATCTTGCTCCGGTTCCAGAGAACTCTGTTCTACCGTGTAGAACTCGTGTGTTATCCACGACAAAGAGTTCGTTGGGTTCAAGGTTGAACGTGACTTCCAGTTGTGACGTCTCTAGAATTTCACCCAACCGACGATAAGCTCGGTAGTAATCTTCCATTTTGTCGAATGGGATATCCGTCAGCGTGTCACACGAACGATTGTTGAAGCGGATGCCCGTCACCTGCCCCTGAAGGGTGCAGTCAATCATTGGTTTGCTTGTGTGCAGATGAATATCATCCCCTTGTTGATAATCAAAGCGAGCGTTGTAACGGGATAGCAACTCGAAATAATACGGCGCTTCCCGTTGTAATATTTCCAATGCGCGAAATCCATCAACCACAATAGACTCACCACCCTCAGCGTCGTTTTGTAAACAGGTAAGAATCTGTAGCGTGGGGACAGGATCCCGATAGGGGTTGTCGGTGTGTACCTGAAGCCCTTTGCCTGTATAGGCGAGGTTGATTGGATTAGTTTCGGTTCTGACCTCAAATATCTGCCCGTAGTTTGTCTCCCGAACGTAACCGAACAGCGCTATCACCTTGAGTATAATATCCTTCTTTAGCGGTAGCTTAGACATGATAGCGAATCCATATCGATCAATGTACTCCAACCACTTCATTAAATCATGCACATTGCTGACGGCCTGTTCAAAGTCAATTTTTGGAAGGTTTCTCGCTAGTTGCTTGTCCCAAGTGACAATGTGATCCGGTAGTAAGTCGGGTTGATCTGAATGATCATAACAATGGGATTTTAGCCAGCCAGCATCAATTGCGGTTTCTTTTTCATCCGGTGAGAAGACGAACTCGACTTGGTTCTCGCTGTTTAGTTTTGCAGTTCGAATTTCGGTATCACATGGTATATGTTGCAGTGTTACCAGTTTTTGGCGATTAGCAGGATCTCTGGTTTGTGGGTCTTGGCCGTTGTCTCTGAGCCAAATCGCATGATATCGGTCACTGCTGCCGTCATTCCAAGTGATTTTCAGGATATTGCCCGCGTCCTGAATTTCCAGATGGGAAGGGGTCGTCGTAGTGTGAGGTGTTTTAGAGGGGCTGGAATTCGGTGTCATCGGTCTATATCTGCTATGAGCCATGAATGATAGGAATAGGCTTGCCAATCAGGTAAGTAATGTAATCCAGGCTGTAGGATAAAACCAGTATGATGAATATCAGAGTCACATGTAATAAGTGCTTTTATAATGGGTGTTGAATGATTGTGCTGACTCAGGTTGAGACTGAGTCAGCGATTGTTATTACTATTGTTAGAAAGATGAGAGGTCGGGCTTCCGATTACTCTATCCAGAATGGCTTTTTAGCTTCATCGAAAATCTGTTCGTTGGACAAGCCAATATCCTCTCGCATTCGCTGATCCAGTGTGGCTAACGCTCTACGCTGATTGCTACGTTGTCGCCAGGTCAATAGCAAAGCAGCGGCCCATACGTTAAGCTTTACAGAGGCTGCACGAGAATTAAACGTGACTCAAGCAGCTGTTAGTCATCAAATTAAGTCTCTGGAAGTGTTTTTGGAACGGCAGCTATTCAAGCGCGGAAATCGCTCTCTCGAACTCACAGAGAATGGAAGTAATCTATTACCCTATGTAGACCAAGCTTTTTCGGTGCTGCAATCAGGTATCGAAGAGATGATGGAAGGGGAGAATACGAATACATTGACGGTCACGGTTTTGCCATCATTTGCTTCACGCTGGCTGGTGCCACGGCTGGGTTTATTCATTAAGGCTTATCCTGAAATTGACTTTCGCTTGGCACCTTCTCGCAGTTTGACTAATTTCAAGCGGGAGAAGATAGATTTGGCGATTCGTCATGGATCAGGAAAATATCCAGGATTGCACAGTATCCACTTACTTGACGAAAGCATCTTTCCGGTGTGCTCTCCCAAAATGATGACCGGCGAGTATGCGCTTAATTGCCCTTCTGATCTCAAACATCACGTTTTATTGCACGATGATGGACACGGTGATTGGCGCAAATGGTTACTGGCTGCGGAAGCAAATGACGTTGATGCGAGTAAAGACCAGTTTATACCGATTCAAGTATGGCGGTGCAGTCAGCCATTGAAGGAGATGGCGTTGCATTGGCCCGGAGCCAGCTAGTCAAGGGAGACATCCACCGGGGGCTGTTGGTCAAACCGTTTGATATTGTGCAACCCTCACGATTTGCTTACTATTTGGTTTATCCAGAGGACCAACCCGTTACCCCATCCATGGCGGCTTTTGTGCAATGGATGCAGGAACAGGTTAAGGAGGATTCCTAACAAACAGGTGTTCGGTATTGTTCTATGGCTGAAGATATGTGGCCGCTGCCAACCACCACTTTAATGCACTATTCCACCAGATTCCAATGATCGATCAGAAAATAGATAACATTCGCCAGCTTGCATCGAGAAACGGTTTAGTCATTAGAGGTGGATTTCTTCTCGTTGCTGATGACGAGGTGGGCGAGATAGAAGCAGGGATTTCTGCAAAATCCATGCTGCTCTTCGGAAATGCTGGTTCTTCACTATGGGAAGTATTCTCCAATTCTGGGGAGTATCAGGATAGTAAACAGGACCCACTGGACAGGTGGAGTGAAAGAGTAGGGAATTCGATGGCCAAAGAATTAGGAGGGAAAGCTTTTTTCCCATTTGGTGACCCACCATACCAACCGTTTATCTCTTGGGCGAAAAGATCGGAGGGTCTCGAATCCTCGCGATTAGGTATGTTGATACATGGGCAATATGGATTGTGGCATGCCTATCGTTTCGGAATCGCTTTTTCCGAGGATATGCAAAGGTTTTTGGAGGAGAAGGACGATTCATCTGATATTTGTGCGGCGTGCGTTGAACAACCCTGCCTTAGTCGATGCCCCGTTACTGCTTTCGGAGAGGGCGAATACGATGTTGAGGCCTGTTATCGTTATATCAAAGAGGCCGCCGATAACTCGTGTATGGATCAAGGGTGCGCGGCAAGAAGGGCTTGTCCTGAGGGGAGTGATTTTTTATATCGAAAAGTGCATGCCCAATTTCACATGAGTCAATTTCTGTCGTCCATGAAAGTTAGGTTTGATGATTAGATATCAACTCAGTGTGTGACGCTCCCGCATAATTATCATGCGTATCAGGACGCAGAATGGATATTTGAACATCTGTAATTCCTTTAAAATCGACCCCGAACGTAGTTGTGCCTGTCCCTTTTTTCTAGAATCGCCGTCTCGCAAACGTTTGTTCTAAAAAATTATTTTATCGACAGGAAGTTCGTTGTCATCTTTCTGAAAACTTCAACCCGTTGAACACCTTCATTGTTCTTTGAATTAACTTGACTCACCTATTTAGCAATCAATAATCATGTCTTACCAATTAGGTATCGATACCGGTGGAACGTACACCGATGCGGTAATCGTAGATGATCAGCAAAATGTTATAGCGAAAAACAAAAGCATAACGACTAGCTACGACCTAGCCATCGGTATCGGAAACTCTATTTCAAGTTTACCGGCAGAGCTGTTGGCTTCTGTCAGTCTGGTGTCGCTCTCTACAACGTTATCTACGAATTCCGTGGTAGAGGGGAGAGGTTCACCAGTGGCCATTTTATTGCCTGGATATAATGAGCAACAGGTATCAAAAAGTGGCCTCTTGGATATTCTTGATCGGGATTTTGTGACGATTATGGAGGGTGGACATTCTGCTATGGGCGCGGAAAACCTGCCTTTGGATGTTGAGTATGCGAAGAGCAAAATTCTAGAACAAAAAGATCGGGTGTCAGCGTTCGCTATATCTGGAATGTTTGGAACTAGAAATTCAGCTCATGAGAAAACATTGAGGCAACTGGTGATGGATATGACAGGTAAGCCAGTTGCTTGTGGTCATGAACTCGCTTCCAGTTTGGGAGCACCCAGAAGAGCATTAACAACGGCACTAAATGCTCGGATGATTTTATACATTCAGGCGATGATAAATTCAGTTAAACAAATTCTGGATGAAAAAGAGATCAGCGCACCCTTGATGATTGTTAAGGGTGATGGTTCTTTGGTTAACGCCGAAACTGCACTTCATCAACCTGTTGCCACGGTTTTGTCTGGTCCAGCAGCCAGTGTAGTTGGAGCCTGTGCACTAAGTCGGCAGAAGAATGCCATTGTGGTGGATATCGGCGGTACTACTACCGATATTGCGATTGTGACTGATGGTCAACCTGAACTGTGCGAAGACGGTGCTCGTATTGGTGATTGGCAACCCATGGTTGAAGCGATTCGTGTCTTTTCAATCGGATTGGGTGGGGATAGTGAAGTGCGTTTTAAAGCGAAAATGGACATCTCCCAACGTCGAGTTGTGCCCATCAGTTTGCTGGCTGATCAGTTCCCTAACGTGATGAAATCTCTGAACAGACAACTGAGCTCTGCACCGAGTCCAAGAAACAATCGATTCGCACTACCGCTACAGAAGAACGAAGTATTGATTCAGCAACTGGACGACGTCGAGTCAAGAGCTTGGGAAGCGCTACATAAAGGACCTATTGAACTTGAGTCTCTGGTAGAAACTGATCGAGGTATGTTACGAGCACTTGCCAGAATGGAGAGATTGGGGTTGGTTATTTATAGCGGTTTTACGCCCTCCGATGCAACGCATGTACTAGGCATGAGTGACCATTGGAATGCACAAGCTGCTGAGTTAGGCGCAAAAATCTGGGCGCGTCAAATGAGGCATTTATATGGATGTGGGAGCTGGGACCTAGATGATGCGATAGCGCCTTGCCGAGACATCTTTGATCTTGTGACAAGACAGATTAGTCAGAAATTGATTGAAGCTGGGTTGAATCAGCATGGGAAGCTGGTGGATTCACGGTCTTTGAACCTAACTCAGCTATTGACTGATATCGTGCTGAGAACCGGTGAATCGAATAAAGTTAAACCGCTATTCGATTTGCAGTTTGCCAGTGCCTACCCTATTGTGGCGGTGGGTGGTCCAGCGGGCGACTACTTTCCTCAGGTCGCCAAACTCCTCAATGTCGAATTGCATTTACCACCCCATGGAGAAACAGCCAATGCCATTGGTGCGGTGATGGGTGCGGTGGTTCAGATTTCCCACGTGACCGTGAATCAACCAGAGTTCGGCCTTTTTTATGTCTTCCATAAAGATAAGCCGATCAAGTTTGAAAATTTAAAGATAGCTTTGGAAGCGGCGACCCGTATCGCTAGAAAAGAAGCCCACGACATGGCATTAGCGGCAGGAGCATCATCCATTGAGATCAAGCTAAAAGAAGATCATAATCATATTCATCATGACATCGATGGCGAGTTTTTTGTGAGCACAACCATTACGGCGATTGCTACAGGCAGACCTAGACAGGGGACCTCTGAAGCAGTGTAAACTGCTTTAGAGGTTCGTGTGGAAACGCCTGTGCGTCCGGCGCATTGTCTGATATCGGGGGGTACTTTTTACGGATCGATTTTCGAGTTACGATGGACAACGAAGATTTAGAGATAACATCGGTGTCCGTGGTTCTATATTATTGTGATCTAAAACCGAATGCTCGATATCTCGTTCGATATTGAAACTGGGCCTTTCGGAGCCGCTCAGCTATGAGCTTACTCGATTCTTGATCCGTATCACCCAAACAGCGTGCAGACTTTATACGCCAAGATAACGTGTGCGTAATTCAGGCGACGCAATGAGTTGCTGAGAATCTCCCTGCCACACGCCCTGTCCCTTTTCGATAATACAATGTCGGTCAGCAATCTGGGTTAACGCGTCGAGATTTTTGTCGATGAGTAAAATGGTAAGTCCGGTTTCTTTTAGCTCACTAAGTCTGAGCCAGATTTGTTCGCGTATCAAAGGAGCTAAGCCTTCGGTTGCCTCGTCGAGGATAAGTAATTGTGGGTTTAGCATCAATGCTCTACCTATCGCAAGCATTTGTTGCTCTCCTCCTGAGAGCTGATTTCCCATATTATCCATCTTACTATTGAGGGATGGGAAAAACTCTAATACGCTATCCAACGTCCATGTTTTGCTCGATTGAGAAAAATTGGCCGCTGTAGCAATGAGATTTTCTCTGACTGTTAGGTTTGGAAAAATTTGGCGACCTTCAGGCACTAGGCCAATTCCCTTTTGGGCAATTTTATAGGATGGTAAGCTCTGGATCTCGTGTCCAAGAAAAGTGATCACACCTGTGCGAAGAGGAGTAATACCCATGATGGAATTCACAGTGGTGGTTTTCCCCATGCCATTTCTCCCAATCAATGTGGTCACTGTGCCCTTATCCACGGACATGTTCATATCGAATAGCGCCTGGCTATTTCCATAGTAGGTGTTGATGTCTTTTATTTCCAGCATCAGGAAGAAGGCCCTCCTAGATAAGCGGTTTGAACTTGTGGGTTGGTACGAATATTGCTGGGTTTGTCTGATGCGATGATAGAACCGTTAACCAGTACGGATATCGTGTTTGCTAGTTGAAAGACCGCGTCCATGTCATGTTCGATGAGTAGAATGGCTTTGTCCTGTGAAATGACGTTAAGTAGCTTTGTAATTTTTTCTGATTCGGAATGCCCCATTCCTGCCATGGGTTCATCAAGTAACAAGAGCTTGGGTTGCATTGCAAGCGCCATAGCAAGTTCAAGTTGGCGCTGTTCGCCATGAGAGATTTCAGAAGCAAGTTTCTCCATCTTATCGAGCAAACCGACTTGTTCGATGACTGAGATCGCCTGTTCTTTAATGCCCATATTTTCATTTGCTGGATGCCAGAACTGATAGGCATGTTTTCGTCTTCCTTGGGCAGACAACATGACGTTTTCCAATATTGTCATGGGCAAGATGATACTGGTAATCTGGAAAGATCGGGCGAGGCCTTGTTTGGCTCTTCGGTCTGTGCTTTCCTTTGTAATGTCTCTGTCGAGGAAAAAAATGCTGCCATCATCTGGCCGAAGGCCCCCAGACAATAGTGAAATAAGCGTGGTTTTTCCAGCGCCGTTTGGGCCAATAATCCCGTGAACTGACTTATCGGTGACAGATAAGCTAATATTGTCAACTGCTTTTACACCGCCAAAATGTTTGGCTAATCCAGCGGTTGAAAGTAAGGTTGGCTCTTTGTTCGTCATTTTTTCTCCTTATTTCTTATTCTTAAACAAAGCGGTAATTAGCCCGTTAGCTCCACCTTTTCCAAAAAGAACCAAAACAATAAGTAACAAACCGAAAATGAAATGCCAGTAAACCGTGATGCCAGAAAGCCATTCTTCGAAAAAAATGAAAAGTGCCGCACCAATCAATGGTCCAAATAACGCGTTAACCCCACCGATAACAATCATAAAAATCAGTTCACCAGAGTGAGTCCAATCCATCATCTCTGGACTAATAAAGCTGGTGAAATTCCCAAGAAACACCCCGGCAATGCCGCAAATAACTCCAGATATAACATAACAAACGAGTTTATATCGATAGGTATTGTAACCAAGTGCTTGCATCCGTTCTTCGTTGTGTTTGCTGCCGATAATAACCCGGCCAAATGGAGAGTTAATTATCCGATGGACGATCAAAAACGAACCCAATAGTGTGAGGTAAATACAGTAATACAAAGTGGTGTTGTTTTCGATGTCAAGGATGCTGGGAAACTCACTTCTTAATTCGATCACCAATCCATCATCCCCGCCATATTCTTCCAAACTCACAAACGTGAAATAAAGCATCTGAGTAAATGCCAATGTGATCATGATGAAATACACACCCTTGGTTCTTAAACTTACCATTCCGGAGAATAGGGCAAAAAGACCGCTAAACACGATGGCCAGCGCGAGATGCACAAAGCCATTGTAAATTTCATAGTAAGCGGGAATACCGACGCAGTAAGCACCGATTCCCAAGTAGGCTGCATGCCCGAGGCTAATCATCCCACCATAACCTAAAATCAGATTCAGACTTAGAGCTGCAATAGAGAGAACGAGAATCCGACTTAATAGATCAAGATAAAAAGGTTCATTGATCAACGAGAAAATTGAGGGAGCAAACCCAAGTAGTACAATGAACACTAGGTAAACTATGGTGGGGCCGGACATTTTTTTTGCTAAATGTGCGGACAAGCTGTTTTTAATCTTCATCACGGTCCTATTGGCTTTATAGGTGATGTTCAACTTTTGTGGGTCGGTGGAAACAGGCCTCTTGGACGAAAGGCGAGAATTGCTGCCATCAAGATATAGACCATCATGGCAGATAAAGCAGGTGCTGCCGTTTCTGCGTAGTTTGGGGGCATTGACAGTTTTAGAAAACCATCTAGGTAAGAACGCCCAAGTGTGTCAATTAGGCCGATAAGTAAAGCGCCAAAAAAAGCCCCCTTAATGGACCCTATGCCTCCCACAATGACGACCACAAAGGCGATAATAATAATTTCGTTACCCATTCCAACACTAGCCTCCGTGAGAGGGGCTATCAGCATTCCGGCAAATCCAGCCATTGCGGCACCAATCGCGAAGACAATCATATATAGCCTGTCGATATTGACGCCAAGAGCCGTGACCATAACTCGGTTCGAAGCACCAGCACGAATCAGCATGCCAAGATGGGTTTTATTCACTAGTAGATATAGCCCCCCAGCAACTAACAGACCCCCAGTAATGATGACGAATCGATACGTGGGAATCACAATACTTCCAATGGTGATCTGCCCGTCCAACGTGGGAGGGAGTGGAATCGTCATGCCCTGCGTACCCCAAAAAAAATGCACCACGGTGTCGAAGCATAGTATCAGCCCAAAGGTTACCAGAACGTGGTCTAAGTGGTCATTCTGATAAAGCCTTCGTGCGAGTATGGCCTCTACCAATGCGCCAATGATCAGTACTCCAACCAATGACAGTATCACAGCCAATATCAGTGAACCTGTTAAGCCAACAAGTGATGCACAAAAATAGGCGCCAATCATATAAAACGCACCGTGAGACAGATTGATAAAATCCATTATGCCGAATATCAATGTTAATCCAGCCGCAAGTAGGAATAACAGTAACCCCAACTGTAGACCGTTGAGGCATTGAATAATCAGAAGCTCCCAATTCATTTAAGAAGTCTCTGAAAACGTTTAGTTAACACAGAGTAGGAGAAAAAAATAGGCAGGCTCAAGGGACGAAATGTGGGCATGTCGTATAAATCAGAAGGCGTTCTCATGCGAAGATTCAAGACGAAGGAGTAGGCTGTTTTGCCTTTAAGCTGGCCGGTCATGATTTTTACGAAAGATTCCCTTGTGTCAGATTGAATCGAATGATGGATTAATGATAAAAAATGCATGTCAGGGGAAATTGAATTCCCTACTAACATGCATTTTATCTTTCACCAATAGTGGTTTTTAACGAATATACGTCAAACACTAACTTGTAGAAGTTCAGACTTGAGCTGACAGTTACCCGTTTATCAGTAGCTGTCTGTCAGATAGAGTTTAGTTTACAAACTTTTCTTTCCAGATCGCTTTACCGTCGATGAGTGTTTCCATCGGCGTT
>WLWV01000282.1 GCA_012103395.1 Gammaproteobacteria bacterium | reverse complement strand
GTAATCCGGTTGGGTCATTGGGTTGCCTCCACATTTGCTTAAGTCACAAACATGGAACGACTTGATGGCTCAACATTCAATACTAAAGCCTGAAAAACCGGCTTTGGCTTCGTTCGCTACGCTCACTCCGCCAAAGCTAATAGCGAAGCTGCAATAGAAAGCTAAATTACAGACCTCAGGGTACACTACCTAACTCCCAGAAAGATCGGTTATCACAGGGAAGTGCAATTAACGGAGTTGGTGGCGTTGTAGTTGGCCACTACTTCTTTGGAGCTTTTTATTGGAGATTGGCCCACATTAGCAAACACGGGCCTGATCTTAGCGTCTCGGTCTGGATAGCTTTTTTGCAGCCGTAATATATTGAGATTGCGCTGAACTGAATAACATAGTAGTGCTGATCTCTAAGACTGCCGCACTGGGAGTAAAAAGTGCGCTAGGAGCTGATCAGAGCCTAATTTTTGGGAAGTAGGTCATCGCTTTGTTAAATGCTTTATGACCAATTTTATACCCCATTATCCGACCAGGAATATCGTCGGCAATAGGGTGGATTCCGCCATATATTCTTGAAATGCTGCATTCATCAGCGGCATCTTGGTAGGTTGCCCATTGGAGTTGAAACGACTCTGATGGGCCTTTTTCAAAGTGAAGGTATTTGTCTCTCGGTATTCTAAAAAACGCATATCCCCCCGGAAAATATCTAGAACCCGTGACTAGGGTTAAGACCTCTGCCGCTGCTCGGCTGTAGGTACTATGACCTGAGACGTAGCCCGCAAACGGGGGGGTGACAAAATTAGGGCGCTGGTAAGGCCACCAGTTTTTGCACAGAATCCAACCAACGCCGCTTGTGTCTTCTTTGGTGTTTTGTACGTAGCTGGGACCGCGCCAGCTTCTGATTGCGATTTGATGGAGATTGCTTTGTCTATTTTTCGGTGTCTGTGCATTCAGATGTGCATGTCGTTGGCCCGTGGCAAGGGAAGGCCCCGTGATCAATTCGATCAAACCGGGTATGAGGTTGATGCCTTGAGGATGATAGTTCGGTAGATTTGCATCCGAGCTTTGCCCTCGGTCACATAAATATCGGATCGCTGATACAGGGCGGGTATAGTCGTACCAGCCTTTATTGCTCCAAGCAGCGATAGCCACATCATGCATTGCTCCCCCTAGGGCCAAGTATGCTTGTACATCCCATTGAAGGTCATCCATGAGTGGCCCGTCACCACGAAAGTGCTTATTTCCATTCAAGTTGTCGATGACATAATTCAACATTAGAAACCAATGTCCCGGCGGTGTCTCAGAATTAGGTCCATCAGCCCAAAATTCAGCGAGCACGCGATAATAGTCACCCGCGTAAACCAGCTGAGGGGCATAAGGCTTTCCGCTGGCTGGGTTTTTTTTATGCCCGTTTCCATCATTGGTAGCAAAACTGTTATTACCTCTAGCGCCCGGGCTAATGTCGATGATGACGCGATCTTTTGGATCAAGTTCGCTGCTATTTTGAATGACTTGCTCGAACCCCGCTTTGTAACGCTCAGCAGAGGGTTGATTCGCGCCCAACATTGGGGGTGGGCCGGGATTGAGGTAGATCCGATAACGATTTCCATCCCGATACCGTACTTCTGAGTCTTCTGTCGTTAGCGAAAAAGGAATGACATTACCCCATTCTGGGCCTATAAACGGTGGATAGTTCTCCGCCAATTCGCCGGATTGGCCGACGAATTTGGGGATGTGAAGCGGTTGCCAGCGATTCGGGTCCAACATGTCTGGATTTCCCGGTTCGCTGGGATCAAGACTTTTGTTAAGGGGCTGGTAGTGTTGGTTGACATAGTCATGTTGTTCGTTTGAACCATCGCTCAATCCATGTTGGATAATGGAACCTGCAATACGTAAACCCAGCCCTGCGGGAGTGTTAGCCGTCTCATCCTCGAAGTGATGGTCATATCCAAGCTCGATCATCTTACGATTGGCGGAAGATTCTGTTTGAATGTGATTGGGCGAATGACGAAAGCGCCACATGATCAAGCGATACGCGGCGTAACTCATGGCTTCTTTTCTACCCCGGTCAATGTCTTCGGAGCTGATCTTTTCGTGGTGAATAACCGCTGTTGCATCAGGGTCGAACGCTGCCCAGGCGTCCCACATGGCAACGGAAAAATGATAAAGATTACGAGCGTGAACAGTGGGGCGAGCAGTGTCCAAGCGAATTCCCCAGAGCAGTTGCTCATTCCATACTCGGGCGATGGACTTTTCTCCTTGGGCGAAAACGGGAGAGAAACCCAAAGTTAGGTAGAGAACGCAAAATGAAAAGAAAAATTGTCGAAAAAAGGATCTTTTAGCGGCACTAGTCGTCCTGTGCCTTTGCTTCGATGCGGAAAAAAAAGTGAATATTGGATATGTCATAAAGAACCTCATGATCGAATTATGAAGATACAACATGCGCTAATGAGATTCTGTGGTTGATTGATTACCGAACACTTCGACTAAACCCGCACTCACAACGAGTACGGCGCCGATTAGTTCTCGCCAACCGAAAGGTTCGCCAGCAAGTAATGCGGCGCTAATGATTCCAACGACGGCTTCGAGCTGAAGCAAAATACCCAGGCGGCCAGGATCGACCAACCCTGACCCCCAATAAATCCCCCACATGACCGGGATAAGGAAAACCACGGCCATGAGCAGGAACCAAGGTAGTAAATCCACGATCTTTTCCATGGGAGGTACTTTTTCAACGCCCGTGACATTAGCGCCTCCGGAAGAGAACAGAAAAAGCAAACCCAAGGACACAAGTGCACCAAAAAGGAAAAAAGCAAAAAGCTGTTCAAAAACAGAAACATCCTCGGTTTGCCTTACTCGCATGGCTCCGATGGTAAAAACGACCCCCGATACCAGCGCCATGACATCACCGGAATTTAGCGCCAACGAGAAATCGCCGCCAATCCCCAAAATTGTGAGTAAACCGAACATGCTTAGTACCAATGCAACACCTCGCCAAAATGTGAACTTTCGCCCCATGAAACCGACTTCTGCGATGGTTCCCCATGCGGGCATAACATAGAAAAGAATCAACGCCCTGACCACGTCTGTTAGCATAAGACTCTGGCAATACAATGCAAACGCAGCACCAATGAGTAGCCCTGTCGTGATTTGCGAAACCCCACTGGGTTGATTTCGCAATAGTCTAATAAGGGCGAAAGGCAGCAGGCAGATTAAGGGTGCGACAAACTGAGCGATGGTCACCCAGCCAGGATCTAAACCCTGTTGCTCGAAAGCTCGCAGCGGAATCCAGAAGAGCCCCCATAATGCCGATGCGGCAGCAACAATGACTTCTGGACGAAAGATGTGGATCGACATAAATTAAACGTTTAGACGACGATGATGGGGATAAGGAGAGTCTTTCGCAAAATAAAAATGCACCGGATTAACTTGTATAAAAGTTTGAGTATAGTGGACTGAGCTGTAGAAGTTTAGACCAAATCTGACACCGTATTAAATCAATCCGAGCGAAGCGAGGGTTGATTTAATGAGAGTTACCCGTTTTGATGTAGTTACCAAACAATATCAAAACACAACGAGGTAACT
>WLWV01000059.1 GCA_012103395.1 Gammaproteobacteria bacterium | reverse complement strand
CTTGTCAGTGCCATCCTCGTTGAGATTGACGATGAATGGAGCAATGCCGACAAGCGATATATCGTGTGGAACGACAATAATGACTCAACCTAAATCAAAGTTACAGACGTAGGGTTGCACAATCACAAGATAATGGGAAACGCATTTCTGGAGAAGACATCTACCGAATGGTCACACTTTACAATTATCAAAAAATGCCCATCGAAAAAATTGCTAGAAAATTCTCCGTCAAGCCCATTCAAGTTCGTACACTTATCGGTAGAAGAGCCATTGGCGGTTGTTGCGGATAGCGGAACTTGGGTGAAAAAAACGAACCCCACCCGACCAAAAGAGATCACTTTTCGGCATCATACCGCTGCTGAAGTATACAAAACAAACGTAAGCGCAGACAAAGAACCTCTCCCGTTAGAGGCCTTGTGGCAACGGATGACACCGCTCTTTAAGAAAAAGCCCTAAATCACCTCCGCACCAAATTGCGCGGCAGTTTCAGTAATAATTTCCCAAACTGCCACCGCGAAACCTCTTGGTATAAAGAGTTCGTAACCTTTTTCAGTGTGCCACAGTGTGACACCGACATGATGTAACGCACTCGACGCGACCGCCCCCACCCCAAAAGCATCAGCTCTTAGATCTAGTGGGAGCACTCGATTCACCAATACTGCAGCCTTGGGACCACTAATACGCAGGTGGGTTCGAGAATGCGAGATATCTAATGTCGCACCCATCTCATCCGACACCTCAGGAGCCTCAGCACCAAACACCCACCACTTTAATGGCTCAATTCTCAATATCGAACCTGCGGCGTTGGTACATGACGAGCAGGGTCCCGGCGCACTCTTAGCGCCAAGTAGTTCCGCTATCTGGCCACCGACTTCTCCAATCGTTTCCGGCCAAGCTGCCACCTGATGTAAAGTTAGATCCCTGACTTCAGTCAAGGTCACACCCACGTCCCCAGCCGAGCCAAAACGACCCGGCGTGTAATGCCCTTCTAGGGCTGAAACTCGATCAACCATGCATCCGCTCTCCACTTGGATCAAACATATGAGGCGAGACAATCTCAACCTCGACGTTACCTTTTCGTACTGGGTCTGCGGCGATCGCCGTTTTCCCTTGCCAAGCTTCATGGCCACCTGCAATGAAACCCAATCCGATCCAGTGGCCCGTTGCGGGAGAATGGGTAACCGCTGTAATCCAGCCTTCTCCCAATCCCGAGACCATGTCGGTCTTACATAAAATAGCACCTGCGTTAAACTTCTCACTCCGATCCACTGGCTTAATACCAACCAGTTGGGGACGGTTTTCCTTCATCATCTCTGGGCGTTGACGCAAAGCACTACCGATAAATGACTTTTTCGGTGATGCCATTTTCCCCAACCCTGCATCATCAATCGTCACCCGACCATCAAGCTCGGCGCCAGTGACATGTCCTTTTTCGATTCGAAGTGCGCCCAATGCTTCAAGCCCATACAAACATCCATCGAGTGGTTCCGCAGCGGCCCATAGCAAATCCATCATCGCCGGGGCATAGTCAGAGGGCACATAAACTTCATAGGCCATTTCTCCGGAAAAACTGATCCGCGCAATTCGACAGGGTATTCCTCCTTTCAAAGTCACTTCTCGAACTCCCATAAACGGGAAAGCTTCGTTAGTCATTACCGCCGGATCTTCAACACAAGCAGCCAACACATCGCGGGATTGGGGGCCTGCTACCGCACTACCTGCCCATTGTTCCGATACTGAAGTAACGTGAACTTTTAAGTCCTGCCAGCGGGTCTGCAATAGCTCTTCAAGGAAAACCATCACCTTACCTGCATGCGCCGTGGTGGTGGTCATGAAGTAATTATTTTCACTCAAGCGCCAAGTGGTGCCATCGTCCATTACAAAACCATCGTCTCGTAACATGATGCCGTATCGTGCTTTGCCAACACCTAACTTCGCAAACGGATTCGTGTAAATACGATTCAAGAATGTCGTCGCATCCGGCCCCTGAATCGCAATCTTCCCCAAAGAAGTCACATCACAAAGCGCGACAGTTTTACGGGCAGTTTCAGTTTCGCGAATATACGCTTCCGTAATGCCTTCACCTTTACGGGCGAAATACCAAGGGCGGTGCCATAAGCCAGCCATTTGCATAGTGGCGCCATGAGCCATGTTCCAATTGTGCATCGGAGTACGACGCAGTGGTCGAAAATGTTCATCCACGCTCTGCCCACGCAATGCGCCAATGGCGACTGGCGTATAGGGCGGTCTGAATGTGGTAGTGCCCACTTCTGGAATCTCCTTGCCTAAGGCTTCCGCCATCAACGCAAGTCCGATAATATTTCCCATCTTGCCACCATCGGTAGACATTCCCAATGTGGTATAGCGTTTTAGATGCTCAACAGAAACAAACCCTTCCCGGTGAGCAAGGCGAATATCTTCTGCGGTGACATCATGTTGGGGGTCCACGATGGATTTCAATTTCCGGCCGGGAACTTGAACTTCATACAATGGCTTAATAGGCGTCTCCCATCCACCGATTTGTGGTGCACTTTGGGTCTCCTTGGTTGTTTTCCCTAATGCTTTAATGGCGTCAACACCCGCTACCAGCCCTGAGGTTTCGCAATCATCAGTATTCCAAACACCTGCCGCCGAGCCCGCCATGGAAATTGGCTCGTTGGTTTGTGGGCCGAGAAAGCAGGCTTGCTCCGCATTCCAAACAGGTCTCACACCACGATGCGAGATCAGGTTGACCACGGGTGACCATCCACCAGAGACCAACACGAGATCGCAGGACTCTGATCCGCTAGCTTGCCAACCATTGCCGCTGGCGCTGGCGATTTCTAAGCCGGTGGCAACCCGCATTCCCTTCGTTTTCAATGCCGCACTATTGGTTCGAATAGCCACACCAGCGCTTCCAGTGGACTCCATTAAACTGCCCGCTACCGACGCTCTGGCGTCCAATAGCGAAACACTGGCACCGGCGTTACTGAGATCCGCCGCAACCTCATAGACAGAATCGTTATTGGTCGCGATCACAATTTTTCTTCCGGCTAACACACCATAGCGGTGTAAGTAAGCATTCGCCGCCGCCGCTGTCATGACACTAGGCCGATCATTGTTTCCAAATGCATATTGACGCTCAAGCGCGCCGGTTGCAAGAATGGTGTACTGCGCTCTGACAGTCCAAAAACGTTGGCGAGGCTGGTGTTCGTCGGGCTTAGCTAAATGATCAGTGACCCTTTCAAGCAATCCAGCAACACCATAATCATAGAGCCCAAAAGCCGTGGTTCTTGTCATGATTCTCACCCCAGCCGCCTCGGCGGCTGAAATTAGCCCTTCCCGCTTGCCGTCAGAGTTTTCTGATTGATTGAGCAGATCACCGCCAAGCTCATGGTCCTGTTCCACCAGTAACACATCCAAGCCCGCCTGCGCTGCGGTAATCGCAGCAGACAATCCAGCCGGCCCTGAGCCAACCACGAGAACGTCACAAAAATCATGACTATGCTCATAGTGATCTGGATCAGCTTCACGAGATGCCGTGCCCATACCAGCGGCTTTTCTGATCAGTTTCTCATACTGCATCCAAATGCCCGTTCCTTTACCCCATTCCAGAGGAGGAATTCCCATGAAAGTTTTGTAGTAGAAACCGGCGACCAAAAAACGGCCAAACAAGCTATTGACCTCTCCCATGTCATACCTGACATTGGGCCAGGCATTTTGACCAGTAGCCACTAGTCCATTGTAAAGTTCTTGGGTCGTTGCTTTGACGTTAGGGTCGCGGCGAGCTCCTTCGCCCACCGTGATCATCGCACCGGATTCTTCCACGCCCGCTGACATGATTCCTCGTGGTCGATGATATTTAAAACTTCGACCAAAAATCTGCTCGCCATTTGCCATCAGAGCAGAGGCAAGGGAATCACCGGGATGACCCGTTAGCGCTTGTCCATCCCATTGAAAGCGAAGTGTTTTCGTACGATCAATACGTCCACCGTCTGGTAATCGTTTTCCGGTCATTGGTCTTGCTCCCCAACAGCATCATTCGAACTTGATGAGCTGCTCGCCAAAGCACTGGCGTAGCCCTCATGCGCAGGTCGAATCGATTTGATTTCATGAGTCATGGTATCCCTTTCGATTATCAACCAGCTCCGACAACCATTCACATGATGCCAAGTCTCTGACTGCATACCACGAATATTCTCTCGCAGGAAAACCGCTTCATGCCACTCTTCTATAGAGGCATCCAATGCGGGATACTCGATAGAGGCATCACCACCATAAGTAAATTCACTATGGTCTCGTTCACCGCAAAAGGGACAATTAATTCTGATCATCTTTTTTCTCCCCTAACCGTGTAGTTTGGGGTCAGGACCCGCACCACGTTCATCAATATTGACACCACGTTCAAACCGCTGCAGGTTAAAGTGCTCAATTTTTCGTCCAGCTCGGTCATTGGCTATCAAGTCCGCGAAATGCCAACCTGATGCAGGGCTCGCTTTGAATCCGCCATAGTTCCACCCGGCATTCAGATAGAGATTATCCACCGGTGTTTTACAGATAAATGGCGCTCCATCCATTGACATATCCATCACTCCAGACCAGTGTCTTAACAATCTGACTCGTCCCAAACACGGCATGATGGAGGTCGCACATTCAGCCACGTCCTGAACAATGGGCAAGTTTCCTCGCTGCGCATAAGACTTATACCAATCCAAGTCACCGCCAAAAACCATACCGCCTTTATCTGATTGAGAAATATAGAAGTGGGCACCGCCGACACCAAAGACCACCACTTGGTCTAGGAGTGGTTTAAGCGGCTCAGAGACAAATGCCTGAAGTTTATGAGTTTCGATGGGGAGCTTTCCCAGCCCCGCCATACTCCAAAGCCGCGATGAGTTACCCGCTACCGCAAAGCCCACTTTTCCCGCCTTGATTGTGCCCCGACTGGTCTCTAGTGATGTTACTTTTCCACCTTCTCGCGTCACACCCGTCACTTCGCAGTTTTGAATGATGTCGACACCATGCTGATCAGCGCCTCGCGCATATCCCCAAGCTACGGCGTCATGCCTTGCAGAGCCCGCTCGACGCTGGACCGCCGCTCCCATAATCGGGAAACGTGCACTATTATAGTTGAGGTGAGGAACTTCCCGCTTAAGCGTGTCGAGATCCCAGATTTCGGCATCTGTACCAGTTAAACGCATGGTGTTATAACGTCTGGCAGCGCCGTCTCGTGCTGCTGGAGTATGTAGCAAGGAAATGTGAGAACGCTGGCTAAACATCACGTTATAGTTCAGGTCGTGACTGAGGTTTTCCCATAGCTCAAGAGAATGCTCGTAGAAGTCACGATTACCCGGCATCATATAATTAGAACGAACGATCGTTGTATTCCTTCCCGCATTACCGCCGCCAAGCCATCCTTTTTCTACCACGGCAATGTTTTTTACTCCGTGATTTTTAGCCAGATAGTATGCGGTCGCTAAGCCATGCAGACCCGCGCCCACAATGACAACGTCATATTCAGTTTTTGGTTCAGGGTCGCGCCAAGCACGGCCCCAGTTTTTATGGCCGGACAGACCATTTTTAAAAACGCTCCAAGCGGAGTAACGAGTCATAGATGTGCTCCGATCTCGACAAACGAAGACCGAATGTCTACGTCGTCTAAATTGATTGATTTGTTTCTCTCGATAAACACCGGAAAAACCAGTCTGAAACGGCTGACAGCAGTGAATCATAGCGAAACTTCAAGTACTGTCAATATGAATTAACAAAAAATGGTCTTAAATTGGGCCGATATTCGCAAGATAATTCGTAAAAATGGCATTTAATTGGTATTATTTTGGTTTGCAAACAAGCAGCATTGCTCACTCAAAGCCCTCCCTTCAGGATAATCCACACTAGCATCGTTCGCTCAATGTGAATACAAAATCAGACTTATCAGCGCTGTCAATTCTCTTATTCCCCCAACATTTCCCCAACATTGCGCCATTGTGTTCAAACTGGTATTGGAAGCTTAAGCGAAGAGTTATGAAACCCACCCAACGAAATCGAGTGCTCCGTCATTAAGGCACATGATCCACGCAGTGAAAAAGTACTGAAATCTCAGCCCTGCTAGTTGTAAAATGACGCCACTGTTTGAAGAACTAAAGATGGAATTGACGAGACGGTTGCGAACCACTGGACTAGCCGAATAGCAGTCCTAACTATCACCCCCGAAACACACAACGCAATACACAACAAAATATGAACGTTCTCACCCGTGACCAAGTTGAGCACTACCAACATCAGGGTTATTGCTCCCCCATCGATATCATGTCCGAGTCTGATGCACAGATATTGAAAGAGGAGTTAGAGCGTTGTGAACGAGACTATCCTGACCAGGTCCATGGAACCAAGAGAAACAACACCCATCATATTTTCAAATTTATGGATGGTATTTCGTTCCATCCGCGTATCGTTGGCGCGGTGCAGGACATACTCGGTCCAGACCTTCTACTTTATGGTTCTGTTCTTTTTATCAAAGACCCGCAATCACCGGGTTATGTGAGTTGGCATCAGGATGCAACCTACATGGGACTCCAGCCGCATTATTTCATGACGCCCTGGCTCGCTCTAACTCATAGCAATCCTACCAACGGCTGCATGAGTGTGATACCCGCTAGTCATAAGGACACTATCCACGCCCATAATGACAGCTTTGAGGAAAACAACATTCTTACCCGAGGACAGAAGATCGAGGGCGTAAATGAAAATGAGGCGGTTGATCTGATACTAAAACCCGGGCAACTGTCTTTGCATCATCCCCGCCTGATTCACGGCTCCAAACCCAATCTGGGGACAGAACGACGCATTGGTGTTGCCCCTTCAAGCGTACATGACCCCGGATGTGAAGCAGACTATTGGCAAGGGATACGCGTTACATATCGCAGGGGAAGACACCTTTAATCACTTCCAAATGGTACCGCGCCCAAAAGCAGACGCCACTCCTGAAGGCATCCAATGGCGAGACCGGGTAGAAAAAGACTGGTCAGATATTCTTTATAGTGGCGCAAAGCAAAAGCGTGACTACTGAACTTAGGCCATGAATTGATTAAATCTCTTGCGCTGCTTCACAGATGATTGCGCTGGTTTGTTCCAAATCTGCTTCTGTTAAAGCCAGAATGGAATATATTTTTCCAGGGGATTTGAGTAAGCCTTTCTTTCTTAAGGACGCGTTAAACCGGGCACTTTTAGCGGAGTCTGCAGCGATGACATCACGATAATTAACAACTTCTTTGTCGATAAACACAACCTCAAAAAGGGTCGGGTGGCCGACGATTTCATGGGCATGGCCTTGGGCATTTAGCTGGGTCGAGAATGCGCTCATGACAGCTTTTCCATTATCGAAGAGTCGCTCATAACTCCCCGGACGACGCAAAATTTCCAGCGTTTTGAGACCCGCAATGGCGGCGACGGGGTTGCCTGAAAGGGTGCCAAGCTGCATAAGAAAACCCTCTTCGCCCACCTTGCTTTTGTCGAAGTGAGCCATAATGTCAGCGCTTCCCACCACCGCCGCTGAAGGGAGACCACCACCAATCACTTTCCCCAAGGTACAAAGGTCGGGGGTAACGCCATAAAATTGCTGAGCCCCGCCATAGGAGAACCGAAAGCCGGTCACCACCTCATCGAAAATCAGGACGATTCCATGTTTATCGCACTCATCCCGCAGCATTTTGAGAAACCCCGGGGCAGGAGGCAGGATTCGCTGTAGTGGTTCCACGATGATGGCTGCGATTTGGTCATGATATTGATCGATCAATGTGCGAGCAAATTGTGGGTCATTAAACGGCGCAATCAGCATTTCGTCACGAACGCTTTTCAAAATACCCGCCGAATCAGGGACCGCCACTGGGAAATCAATCAGCTTTTTAGGGGCCAAACTCATTTGCGCTTCAGCAGACATTCCATGGTAGCCGCCTTCAAACTTCATGATCTTATCCCGGCCCGTAAATGCACGGGCAAGACGCATGGCATACATATCCGCTTCGCCGCCGGTTGACACATAGCGAAGTTGTTCAGCACAGGGCACCGCCTTACAGATTTTGTCCGCCAGCTCGATTCCCGCCGCATTATTCGCGAAAAAGGTCATCCCCTTATCAAGCTGAGCATGCACAGCTTCCAAAACCTCCGGGTGGCCATGCCCAAGCAGCATTGGCCCCGAACCAATTAGATAATCAATGTATTCATTGTCATCTTCATCCCATACCCGAGAACCTTTACCACGACTGATCACAATGCTTGGATCGAAGTTACCGAAACCACCCCCAGGCAAAACCCGTTTCCCTTGGTCGATCCAATACTGTTGACTTTTGGTCGTCATGTTCTCACCTACTTTTATTTGTAAACGCTTGTGTTTCTATGGTTATTAGAACCGGTTTTTGGAGTCACATCCAGCAGCACAACTTGACTGATAAACCGTCACTGGTTCACCCAAGCTCACATGACCAGCCCTGAAGGTCGACATTCATCCCCTCGCTCCGCTGCCGACGAATCACCCAGCCCCCTGCGAACGAATAGTGTATCGACAAGCTCGTTGAGGTTATGAAATTGCCTTTGTGATACAGAGGAAATACGCCTCGAAGATATCAGACAGATCATCAGACCCATTATTAAGCCTAACCGTCTGTGCGGGGTCGCTCGCTCAGAGGGTCATAAACTGGATCGGCTAATATCCGGGCTTGTCGCGGTTTTCCAGCGATGATCACCTCAAGCTCGGTGCCCGCAGTCGCCGCACTCGGCTTGAGATATGCGAAAGCGAGAATCTTATCCACGGTATGACCATAAGCCACTGACGCTGTGGAACCGACCACCATCCCATTCAATAATACCGCTTCACCGCCATGTCCATCCTCGACCCCATTGGGTTCAATTTCCAAATAAGCACACACCCAGGGCAATTCACCATCAATACTTGCCTGAGTTGGCAACTTTCCAGCAAAATCTCCTTTATCCATTTTGACAAAGCCCATGACACCCGCTTCTACTAGCGTGACCTCATTGGTTAATTCACCTGCCCCTTGAAATTTCTTTTCCATGCGCATCGCATTCATGGCAAACGAACCGTAGTTTGTGATGCCATACTGTTGGCCCGCCTGCCACAAGGCATCGTAAACCGCCAACATGTTTTCCCGTGGGCCGTGAAGCTCCCACCCCAACTCACCCGCGTAAGACATGCGAAACGCCCAAACATCGTGACCAGCAATGGCAATGGACTGTGCCGACATCCAGCGAAAACTAGCATTACTCAAATTTGAACCAGTACAGGCTTTGATCACCTCCCGAGTTTTTGGCCCATTAATAGTTAGAGCGGCCCATTCGTACGACCGATTTGTGACACTAACCTGCTCGGCGCCCAGTCGATGCTTCAGATGATCCAACAATCGTTGCTCAAAGAACGCCGCACACACCAAATAGAACCGATCTTCCTCCAGTCGAGCAATGGTTAACTCCACTTCGATACGCCCACGTTCATTGAGCATGTGAGTCAAGATAATCCCCCCCACTTTTTTCGGTAAACGGTTAGCCACCAACCCATCAAGGAAGCCATGGGCATCAGGCCCTGACACCTCAACTTTGGTGAACGCCGTGACATCCATAATGCCGACGTTTTCACGCACGGCTTTTACTTCAATGCCCACCATGTCATGAATCTCATTGCGCTTGAACGAATACTGATCACATTGCTCAACGCCATTGCGGGCGAACCAACGCGGGCGTTCATGACCATAAACCTCTTCATAAACCGCGCCTTGATCTTTTAGTCGATCATAAAGGGGCCCGGGCTTAATCGGTCTTCCGGCATGGCGATTGAAATGTGGAAAGGGAATCTCATGTCGCAGGCAGTAGTCTTCTTTGGCCTTGATAACCTGCCATTCCTTAGTGGCGTAATCGCCAAATCGTCTAGGATCATATTCGCGCATGGAGATATCAGCCGCGCCATGCAACATCCATCGAGCCAGTTCCCTGGAAAGCCCCGGCCCCCACCCAATGCCGATTTGTGTTCCACAACAACACCAATAGTTAGTCACCCCCGGCGCCGGACCGATCAACGGATTACCATCGGGGGGATGAGAGATAGCGCCGTGCACCTCGCGTTTTATCCCAAGTTCAGACAGTATCGGCATCCGCCCCAATGCATTTTGCAGCCAAGGCATAACCCGGTCGTAATCAGCTTCGAACAACTCGTTTTCCGCTTCCCAAGGACAATGGTCGGTCCAAACCGCGTTCGGATTTACCTTCTCATAAATACCGATCAGCCCAGATTTCTGCTCCATACGAACATACCCTGACACGAGTTTGTCATCACGGATAACTGGCAACTCTTTCTCCAGCTCAAGAAACTCCGGCACTGTGTCAGTGATGAAATAGTGGTGGGTCATGGACGTCATCGGTAATTGAAGGCCGGACCATTCCCCCATTTGTCTGGCGTAAGTCCCCCCCGCATTTACCACGTGTTCACAAACAATATCTCCCGCTTCAGTGCTGACTTTCCATTCCCCCGAGGGAAGTTGCTTAATGTCAGTGGTCCGACAACGGCGAATAATTTTTACGCCCAACTGACGCGCACCAAAGGCCATAGCCTGAGTAACACCAGAAGGGTCAACATGCCCATCATCCGGGGTATAAAGCGCCCCCTTCACACCCTCCAAATTATAAAAAGGGTGAATCGTCGCAATAAAAGCGGGATCAACCAATTCGATATTAAAGCCTAGAGAACGCCCTACGCTTAAGGTATGGCGCAGCCAATCCATTTCGTCCTCGGTATAAGCGATACGAAATGAGCCGCATCCGTGCCACGTCACTGACTGATCGGTTTCTGCTTCCAGCGCCCCAGAGTACAAACCAATGTTGTAGTCAACGCACTTACCCAGACCAAAACTCGACGTAGAGTGAGTAATTTGACCTGCCGCATGCCAGGTCGAGCCGGAGGTGAGTTCCGCTTTTTCCAACAACACCACATCCGAACAACCTTCATGGGCTAGATGATAGGCCAACCCGCAACCCATAACGCCCCCACCCACGATCACAATCCGTGCTGTTTCTGGCAATTTCATCTCAATCTTTTTTTCCTGGGACACGAACATGCTCCTTCAAAGTAATAATATTTAGGTATACAATAATGGTTCATATGTACCATTGTCAATCAAGAATCGAATGAACGAACTATTTGCAGACCGAAAAACGCCGCCCGATGCACTGAAAGTGCTGACGGAAAAGCTCGGTCAACTCACTCCCGAAGTGCGTAAAGCCGCGGAGTACGTATTGGAGAACCCCAATGAAGTTGGCATTTCGTCCATTCGTGAAATCGCCAAATCAGCCAGCGTCAAGCCGAATACCTGTGTGAGAATGGCGCAAAGTGCTGGATTTACCGGTTACGATGATTTCAGAGAGCCCTTTCGCGAACAGATTCGACGGGGAAATCACGACTTCCCTGACCGCGCGCGCTGGCTACAGTCCATCGCCAAGGGCGGTAAACTTTCGGGGCTGTTTATGGACATGGCCGCCAGCGCCATTCAAAACATTGAAGCCACATTCGCCGGCACCAATGACAAGGCGATGAAACAAGCAGCGGATGCCATTGTTGATGCTCGTCGCACTTATGTCCTCGGCGTCGGGATACACAATACCAATGCACGAAATTTCACCTACTTGGCTGATATGGCGCTGGATGCCATTCAGTGCATCCCCAAACCCGGCAGCAATGCCACCGACGATCTGGTACGAGCAAATGAAAACGACGTTCTCGTTGCCATGACCTGCAAACCCTATCGCGTCGAAGTGGTGGAGGCTGTGAGCATCGCAAAGTCCCAAGGGGCCACGATTATTGGGATTTCTGACAGTCCTGCTTCACCCATCATATTGAATGCGGATCACGCCTTTGTGGTGGACGCACAAACGCCACAGTTTTTTCCCTCTTCCGTGTCCACGATTGCGCTACTTGAAACCCTCATGGCGTTTGTGATTGCCGATGCAGAGCCCCAGGTCATTGTTAATATTGAAGAATTCCATGTCCGTCGACACCAACTCGGCATTTACGTTGAGGATCCTTGAATGAACCAAATCGTGAAACCCATTTCGTCTCTCGCTGCGCATTACTATACTGACCCGGCGGTTTTTGAAAAGGAGAAACGGGGGCTACTCGCCAAAACCTGGCAGCTGGCGGGACACATCTCCCAGCTCGAAAAGCCCGGAGATTATTTTACCTTCGAGATTGCAGGTGAAAACCTGTTTGCGGTACTCACCAAACAAAATGAAATCAAAGCCTATTACAATGTTTGCCAACATCGTGCCCACGAGTTAGTCACCGGCGCAGGTAATAAATCCCTGATTGTTTGTCCTTATCACTCTTGGACCTATGAGCTAACGGGACAGCTTCGCGCCGGACCAAACGTCAATGTCGTACCGGGATTTGATAAATCGAACCTGTGTTTGTCATCAATAAAAATTGAAAATTTTTGCGGCTTCCTGTTCGCCAATCTCGACCCTGATGCCGCTCCCATGGATGATTGGTTTCCAAATGTACGAGAGGAACTCACGGCTTTCGTTCCACACATTAACTCGCTCAAACCTGTTGAATGGGTAGGCGTGTCAGAAAAATGCAATTGGAAGGTCTCGGTAGAGAATTACTCTGAGTGTTATCACTGCCAACTCAACCACCCCATGTTTTCCACCGGCGTGGTTAACCCATCTACCTATAACATCCAAGCCCAAGGCCACTGCCTCCGCCACACCACGGAGTGCCAAAATCTGGATCAGATGACCTATGACATCAACCTCGACGACAACCAACATGCCGCAGAGTATTCGTCCTGGTTTCTCTGGCCCATGTTCAGTTTTCAAGTTTACCCAGGGAACATCCTAAACACCTATCACTGGCTCCCCATCGATCATGAAAATGTGGTGGTATGGCGAGGATGGTATACCGTCGACGGCGCCGACTCTGAAGCGGTTCGCCAACTCGCAATTCAGGACCGGGAAACCACCGTAGAAGAAGACATCCACCTAGTTCAATCCGTTCAACGAGGCCTGAATAGTCGTGGATATAAACCCGGCCCATTGGTACTCGACCCAAAAGGCGGTGTGAACTCTGAGCACTCAATTAAAACGCTACATGAATGGATGCGTGCCGCAGTGGATGACTAAGCGGGATTCAATCCGCCATTTGAAAAGCATCTTGGTTTGAAAGAAGCCACCCACCGTCGGTAACTTAAGGCCGAAGAATCGACGGAGTCGGATTACCTAAGTCAAACACCAGCTACTAAGGTGTCGAATTCGAGACCTAAGCGCGGTGAATATACCTTCAAGAAACGAACACCATGTCACCCATCTCCATTTCTTTGTGGGCCTTTACAGCTAAACCCATTGTATAATCCATGCCCACATCAGACGGGTTAATAGTGCTGATGCATTGAGACGCGTAAATCCAAAACACCCAGTACCGGAACTAAGTAGATGACATTAAGCTCGTTGGTAAACAGATACGTTGATCGAATCGCTGACCGATTAATTGAGCCTATCGATAAAAGGGTGAATCAAAAATTCTATGACTTTCCGCTGGGTTCAAAACCATGGGCCGTGGAAAAGGACTATCTGGATCTGTGGGATAAGACGAAACAAATCGCCTACCCACAAACCGATGGATATGAAAAAGAAACCGGATTTGCGATGGATAAAACCTGGCTTGATGAACTGGCATTGCTGACTCAAATTGTCATTAAACCCCATGACCTGTGCTATCAACATGGTCGACTGTTGTACAGCGCGCTATCCCAGATGGTTTCCAAACGCCCCAAAAGCAGTATCAGTATTCTCGAAACCGGCACCGCACGGGGATTTTCGTCGCTGTGCATGGCCAAGGCTCTCAGTGATGCAGACCGGCCTGGACGGATTGTGACCTATGATGTCTTACCCCATAGCACGAAGATGTATTGGAATTGCATCGCTGACAAGGAAGGGAGCCAATCCCGGGCTGAATTGTTGAAACCCTACCAAGACCTCATCGACGAATACATTATTTTTCACCAAGGCGACACCCAGACCCAGTTAAACAAGATCGATATCTCACGCGTCCATTTCGCGTTTCTGGACGGTGGCCACACTTATCAGCACGTGGTGGATGAATTTGACTATCTAAAAAACCGCCAACAGACTGGCGACATGATATTTTTTGACGATTACACACCCAATCACTTCCCAGGCGTAGTGGACGCAGTGGACGAAATTTGTCAGCAGCATGGGTATTCCAAACAGGTGATCACGATTAGTGATCAGAGGGGGTATGTGATTGGTGAGAAGTTGTAGGGGTTGAGTATTAGTTAGCATTTCCCCTGCCGGGGCGGGCGTTCATTTCTTTGCTTGTGCAAAGAAACAGAACCAAAGCACCCTGGGGCATAGAAAAACACACCGCGAACCATGGCCCTTCGGGTTCCCGAGAAGTGGGTTGTAGTCAGCGGCGCTACGGAACTTAGCTTAGCTCAGACAGTCCTCGCGCTTTTCGCTGAATACAACCCACTTCTCGGCCATCGTTTTTTATGCGGAATTTGTTCCCTTACCCAAAGCACCAGAAGGGATTAAGTGTAGAAGTTCAGACTTGAGCTGACAGTTACCCGTTTATCAGTAGCTGTCTGTCAGATAGAGTTTAGTTTACAAACTTTTCTTTCCAGATCGCTTTACCGTCGATGAGTGTTTCCATCGGCGTT
>WLWV01000281.1 GCA_012103395.1 Gammaproteobacteria bacterium | reverse complement strand
GCTTGTCAGTGCCATCCTCGTCGAGATTGACGATGAATGGAGCAATGCCGACAAGCGATATATCGTGTGGAACGACGATAATGACTCAACCTAAATCAAAGTTACAGACGTAGGGTTGCACAATCAAGATCTTTCTATCCTCTAAGAGAAAAATCGATCAGACCAATTCCACGACACACCAGATACTCAGTAAGTAGCCCCAATAGAAATTCCGATTTGGTATCGATTACCAGCCAAAGGCACCTTTATAATATGGGACTTCAGCTTTTCGCTGGTGCTCATTGTTGCATTTCCAGAGGGTGGTCATCACGTTGGAAGGAACGATTAGTGATTCTAGTCAACGGTTCTAGTCAACTTTTGCGCTGTTCATAAAATTACCTTCTCGGATTCGATTGATACGATCTCGAATTTTTGCCGCTGCTTCAAATTCCAGGTTTTTCGCACAGGCGTACATCTCTTTTTCCAGTTTTTTCAACAGCTTACCAAGATCTTTCGGTGATTGACGATAGAACTCCTGTTCTTCCTCCGCAACCAGTGTGGCTTCGGGCAGGTCGTTCCAGGAAGCGTCATTAGCGGTAATGCCGTCGATGATGTCTTTAACCGGTTTTATGATACTTGTAGGTTGAATATCATTGGCAATATTGTACTTATGCTGCAATTCTCTTCGTCGATCAGTTTCCTCTATAGCGCTCTTAATGGAACGCGTCTCGCGATCTGCATAGAGAATGACTCGGCCTTCGGAGTTTCTGGCGGCACGCCCTATGGTTTGAATCAGAGACCGTGTCGAACGAAGAAACCCTTCTTTATCCGCATCCAAAATGGCCACCAATGACACTTCAGGGATATCCAGCCCTTCCCGCAACAGATTAATACCAATCAGAACATCGAAAACGCCTTTTCTTAGGTCTCGAATAATTTCGACCCGTTCAACCGTGTCTATATCCGAATGCAGATAGCGGACTTTAACTTTATGTTCATGCATGTATTCGGTTAAATCTTCTGACATTCTCTTCGTCAGGATGGTCACAAGAACCCGCTCTTTTCGTGCGACTCGTATACGAATTTCAGACAATAGATCGTCTACCTGGGAAGTCACCGGGCGAATTTCGATTTCCGGATCAAGTAGTCCTGTTGGGCGAACAATTTGCTCCACGATATCGGGGGTTTTGTTGTATTCATAGTCCGCGGGTGTTGCTGAGACAAAAACAGTTTGTGGCATCAGCATTTCGAATTCATCGAACCGTAAGGGGCGATTGTCCAATGCCGATGGCAACCGAAATCCATATTCAACTAGATTTTCCTTACGAGATCGATCCCCTTTATACATCGCACCAATTTGCGGGATAGTGGCATGACTTTCATCTATAAATAAAAGAGCGTCATCAGACAAATAGTCCATTAGTGTCGGAGGTGGCATTCCCGCAGATCGACCAGACAAATAACGTGAGTAGTTCTCGATGCCGTTGCAGTAGCCTAACTCATGCATCATCTCAAGGTCATACATGGTGCGCTGCTCAAGCCGTTGAGCCTCTACCAGTTTCCCGGCGTCCCTCAATGTCGCCAACCTTTCTCTGAGTTCCACCTTGATATCATCCAACACACCTAGGATTGTTTCCCTCGCGGTTACATAGTGACTTTTTGGATAGACCGTTACGCGATTCACGTGCTCTTCAACACCTCCGGTTAGCGGATCGAACTTTGAGATCGCTTCAATCTCATCACCAAATAGTTCGATACGGATTGCTAATCGTTCAGATTCCGCCGGATAAATATCGATCACGTCTCCCCTTACCCTGAAGGTACTTCGCCGAAGCTCAAGGTCATTGCGTAAATACTGCAATTCCGCCAGTCGTTTCAGGATCGCTCGCTGATCGATCTGATCACCTTTTTTGACATACAAAATCATGCCATGATAAGCCGCTGGGTCGCCTAGTCCATAGATAGCAGACACAGTAGCCACAATGATGACATCTCGTCGTTCAAGCAGTGCTTTCGTCGCAGACAGTCGCATTTGGTCAATGTGGTCATTAACGGAAGCATCCTTCTCGATAAACGTATCGGAACTTGGCACATAAGCTTCTGGCTGGTAGTAGTCATAATAAGAAACGAAATACTCCACCGAATTCTGAGGGAAGAAATCTCGCATCTCGGAATAGAGCTGGGCAGCGAGGGTCTTATTGTGCGCAAGAATCAATGCGGGTCGGCCAGTTTGGGCAATCACATTCGCCATGGTAAATGTCTTCCCAGACCCCGTCACTCCCAACAGCGTTTGATAAGCCTCACCATCGCTAAGTCCTTCTATTAATCCTGAAATGGCAGTGGGTTGATCCCCCGAGGGAGAATATTCGCTCTGTAACTGGTAGGCTGGTGATTCATTCATGGCGCAATTCTAGTCCAGACCAAGCACACTCACAACCATACAAAGGGAAGCAGAATGTCGTTTTATTCTAATTCGATAAGGAGACGACGTCACATGGAATGAGGGGCAAGAAACATGGATGTATGCATTAATAGGCGAGAAAATATACCGTCTAAGTTAAGGACTGGGTATCAACATGGAAACGCTGGGTTTTCCTTTTTGGAACTCCTGATCACCTTGGCCCTTATCAGCCTATCGCTTTCGATGACCCTCCCGAGCTTTAGCCAACTGAGCTCCCAGCTCAGCGCAAGCACAACATTGAATCAGCTAAAAGCTTCCATCAAGTACGCCAAAAGCGAGGCGGTTAATCGAGGTGTGAGGGTCCGGCTTTGCGCTAGCAAAGATGGACAATATTGTGACCCCTCGGGCCAATGGGAACACGGCTGGATCGTCTATTTGGACATCGCTGGCAAATCAGCCAGAACGGAAACCGATCCGATTTTAAAAATCCATGGGCAAACCAACCACGTCACCATCAGGAAGAATGGGAGATATCTCACCGTTTCGCTAAATGCCACTGGACAAATAAGTCTCAACCGATCATTCTATATTTGCCGCATTTCCGATCGATCCCCATTGTTTCGACTCACACTCATACACTCGGGCCAACTACGCGTATCTAACACAGACATAGCGTGCCCTTGAATGCCCTACACCGTCGGCGACGAGCATAAAAGGCACCATTAAAACCTAGTTGTAGGTACATAAAAACCTGCTTTGGCTGATTGAGAAATTTTTCCAAGAAACACTTGACGTGAAAGCGCCATGGAATTAGTATTCGCACCTCGTTGATCCCCGGTAGCTCAGTTGGTAGAGCAGGTGGCTGTTAACCACCCTGTCGGCAGTTCGAGTCTGTCCCGGGGAGCCAACATTATCTTTCAGATAATTACTCCCATTATTCCTCGCGTTTTTAGATCCACTCGTACTTTTATTGCAACGAAAACTGATCCAAACCTTGGTGTTGGATTTCGTAATTAGCTCGCAACTCTGACACACACCAGTTCAAAATCTAACCCAACAACGCCATCGCGTGTTACTTCCTTGGCGGATTTTATTAGTTAGTTTTGCGCATAAAAACAAGGATTGTGCAACCCTACGTCTGTAACTTCGGTTTAGTTTGAGTCATTATTGTCGTTCCACACGATATATCGCTTGTCGGCATTGCTCCATTCATCGTCAATCTCGACGAGGATGGCACTGACAAG
>WLWV01000280.1 GCA_012103395.1 Gammaproteobacteria bacterium | reverse complement strand
GGCTTGTCAGTGCCATCCTCGTCGAGATTGACGATGAATGGAGCAATGCCGACAAGCGATATATCGTGTGGAACGACAATAATGACTCAACCTAAATCAAAGTTACAGACGTAGGGTTGCACAATCACTTTTCACCATTAGGAGAGATTGCCTATCCGCGAATCAACTTCAGCTAAATCAGGTGTATCCAAGACAACACTAAGGTTTTTTATTTGTAGTGGACAACTTTGCTGTTCGATTCTTCTTAAAGGGATCCATATCATCGTTAAGATCAGAAATCTTCTCCAATACACTGTCTTCTGTCGCCTTCTTGTCGTTTTTCACATCACTAGCAGTAGATGCTTGTTTACGAAGACTCTCTCCTTGGAACTGACTCTTGCTGTCGATAATTAAGCTTGAGGAAACCAGTTTTCCGTCAGCCTCGCCACCGTCGATCAATTCAATAACATTACACTCAGCGTTACCAGTAAATTTCCCGGTAATAATTAATTTTTCAGCCTTTACGTTTGACTTCAAAACACCAGCTTTACCAACTTTAACAATGTTTTTGGAACTGATATCCCCATTAAAGTGTCCGTCGATGTGCAAACCGCACTCTAGTTCAATTTTTCCTGTAAAGACGGATCCAGCTGCGATAGTTGTAATGTTTGATGTAAAATCTGCTTGTTTATCAGAGTTATTAAAGATGGCCATTGTATACCTCTAACTTTTGTAAAAATTTCATGGGAGCCTAATTCCCTTTTCAGAAACTGCTTTGGATCTATTGCTTTACCAAGATAACGAACTTCATAGTGTAAATGTGGCGCACTACTCCTTCCAGTATTTCCTGAGATACCAACAAGATCCCCCTTTTGTACTATTGTTCCTACTTTAACTCTACTCTTTTTTAAATGTGAATATCGAGTTTCAAAACCAAAATTATGAGATACAACAACTCTGTTCCCGCTTAATTTGGTGTAGCCCGAAGAGGAGACTATACCGTCAGCGGTGACAAAAATTTCTTGTCCCATTTTTGCCCTTAAATCCACTCCTTTATGAAAACTTTTAATTTTTGTTACGGGATGAACTCGTGAACCAAAATTGCTGGTTATCACATTTAATTTTGTAGGAAATCCATTCGGAATATTATCATAAAACATACGTTCCTGACTCGCATTAAGACTGGCTAATTCAACCCGTTCTGCTAAATCAATAGACTGAATGTCCTCTTCAGGATTATCCAAGCCAATCATTCCTTCAATTTGTTCTACTCGGCTACCGATCTCTGTGTACTCTTCTTCTTTCAGAGAGTAAAACTGTTTTACGATTCGAACTCTTTCTTCCAGCCCTAAATTGATGTCACTTGTTTCAACACCACTTGTTCGTTCAATATCTACTAACTCTTTACTGATATTGGAAATCAACGCTTTTTGACTTCCAATCGTCGATTCGAGCCTAGAACTAATACTATCGAATTGAGACATCTTAGCGTCTCGAATATCAATTTCTCCAACCAACGTATCAACTCGAGTAGATTGGAAGATAGTCGCAAATAGTGAAGAGACGATAAAACAAAATAGCGCCAATGAAAGTAATATAATATTCTTTTTTATATTTTTCCCAAAAGAAAAATACTTAGACCCATTGGAATCAGAAATAGTAATTGTGTAAAATTTTTTCATACCAGTTTTGTCAGTGGCCCCCAGAACATCGGAAAATTTGAGCTAGGGGCTAACCAACATTCTTCAGTTAGCCGGCGCGAAAGGATAGCCTATTTTTTTCGAATTGAATACCCACTAAACCAAATTATTTACTTAGAATCTGGATAAACCTCATAAGCTATTGAATAGTTGCATTAAAAATTTATTTCTAAGCAAGCTTTGCCCACTCTTATTCCTATTTAGGAACACCAAACGTCTTAAGTTGGACATGCCAGTTTTGATAAGAATTTCCATCGCGGGCAATATCAATCTAGTTGAACGCCCTCGTAATTTCTACACAGTGTTGGACGCACATACGTTGCTTCGAGTATGATTGCATTATCTTATTCTTCCTTAATCACTACCCGTCATTTCTCGATAAGACTGTCATACCTTTAGGGAATCTTGCCGCGGTGTAAAACAGATGTAAATTCATAATACCTTAACTTCCACTCCTCGTTGATTCGATACAGGGGCGAAATCTGACATACGAAAACAGCAATTTCAAAATAATGAACGAACTAGAACAAACAATTCTTACTGCATGGGAGAACCGCGCAGACATCACTCCAGCCAGCGTGACCCCAGAAGTGCGAACCGCGATCATGAATTCGCTTGACTTATTGGATTCAGGAAAGGCTCGAGTGGCAGAGCCTGATCAGAAGGGCTGGAAAGTCAATCAATGGTTGAAAATGGCTGTTCTCCTATCATTTCGGATTCAGGATAACCAGATGATTTCCAACGAGTCAACCAACTATTACGACAAAGTTGAATCCAAGTTTACGAATTACACTTCTACGGATTTTGAAACCGGCGGATTTCGAGTTGTACCACCAGCGGCAGTGAGAAAAGGTGTCTACATTGCGAGCAATGTAGTATTGATGCCAAGCTATGTAAACATCGGCGCTTACGTTGATGAAGGAACGATGGTTGACACTTGGGCTACGGTAGGCTCTTGCGCCCAAATTGGTAAAGGTGTCCATTTATCGGGAGGTGTTGGGATTGGTGGCGTGTTAGAGCCACTCCAAGCTACCCCCACCATCATTGAAGATAATTGTTTCATTGGCGCAAGAAGCGAAATTGTTGAAGGCGTTATCGTTGGTGAAGGTGCTGTTATTTCAATGGGCGTTTACATTGGTCAAAGCACACGCATTCTTGATCGATCCACAGGCGAAGTAACCTATGGTTACGTTCCACCTGGGTCTGTGGTGGTCTCTGGCTCTATACCGTCGAAAGATGGGACGCACAGCCTTTACTGTGCGGTAATTGTGAAAACTGTAGACGAAAAAACCCGCAGTAAAGTTGGCATAAATGAGTTGCTAAGAAACATCTAGACATATCTCCTACAGTTTAGCTTCCAATAGGCATTCTTCTAACGCCGGAATTTGCCCCTGACTGCCTGACTGTATAGATCAGCAGACTCTGTTACCTCTCTTCATTTCAGATTGTTAACTATCGGGGGGAACTCGATACTGATTTCAGCGCCACCAAGAGCGCCAGTGCTGATAGTAATCGTCCCAGCGTAGCGCTCAACTATCTCATTTGCAACGCATAATCCAATTCCCTGACCATCCATTTTTTCATCGGCGCGAATTCCCCTTTGGAGAACCAAACGTCTCTGGTCAGGGGATATTCCACCTCCGTCGTCAGCAATTTTGATCACCAATCCAGCGCGTATCTCACCCGGTACATTGATTGCTCTGGTTTCGCAATAAACTATTCCTTTCGACCATTTAAATGCATTGTCCATAACATTTCCGGTAGTGTAATCTGAGGTCTGTAATTTAGCTTTCTATTGCAGCTTCGCTATTGGCTTTGGCGGAGTGAGCGTAGCGAACGAAGCCAAAGCCGGTTTTTCAGGCTTTAGTATTGAATGTTGAGCCATCAAGTCGTTCCATGTTTGTGACTTACGCAAATGTGGAGACAACCCAATGACCCAACCTGATTAC
>WLWV01000279.1 GCA_012103395.1 Gammaproteobacteria bacterium | reverse complement strand
GATGGCTCAACATTCAACACCTAATCCAGAAAAACCGGCTTTGGCTTCGTTCGCTACGCTCACTTCGCCTAAGCCAAACGAACATCGCTAAAGAAATAAATTACAGACCTCAGGGTACACTACCTTCTTAGTGCTGATTATAGGGGAAACGATTTGGGATTTCGTTTATCGGAAAAGGAGGAATATGGGTGAGTCAATGTCAAACTTTGCGATCGCTATCGGCAATGCATTGCTTGAACGGACGATTTATGGATTGGTATTTGTCATTGGTGTCTTTGTTGCTGAGGCCTATGCTCCGTTTTCCATGGGGGATAGTTGGTGGAGCTGGGGACTCGCGCTCTTAGCCGCAGATTTGACTTACTACTGGATGCATCGCATCGAACATGAAGTTCGCATTCTTTGGGCTTATCACAGTGTGCATCATTCTTCGCCCGAATTTAATCTGACTACCGGGTTACGCTTGGCTTGGGTTGAGGGAGTGATTGAATGGGTGTTTTTCATTCCTATGATCGCCATTGGGTTTAGCGCGATTCAGACCATTGTTACGATTTCCATCGTTGTTTTATATCAGACATGGATTCACACAGAGAAAATTGGAAAACTGGGTTGGGTTGACCGAGTGTTCAACACGCCTTCAGTCCATCGTGTACACCATGGTTCCAACAAACAATATCATGACAAAAACTATGGTGGCGTATTGATGTTATGGGACAGAATGTTTGGAACCTATGAAATAGAGCAGGAGAAAGTGACATACGGCATCACGACTCCCGTAGGAAGCTGGAATCCGGTGATTGTGAACATTCATGAGTTTTGGTCAATTGCTAAGGATGTTTACGGCTCTAAAAGTATTTCTGAAGCCTATGGTTACGTTTTTCGATCACCGGGTTGGAAGCCGGATGGAACACGTTAACGTGCTACCACACATGATGCGCTTGGTGCTTAGCCGTTTTAAACCGGCTGTAATTGTAGTAGGCTGACGTTTCGTATAGGAGGACAGAGTCTGTATTGAGAAGACTGCGTAATACTAAACGCTGCCCACGGAATTGTTAGTCATAAGTCGTCATGGAAATTACCTACCTTCTGTTTATTTTACTTGGATTTGGTTCAGCCCTTGTATCCGCGGTGTTTGGCTTCGGTACTGCGTTGATTCTTCTGTCCCTAGGATCTTATTTGCTTCCGATCAAGGAGACCATTGCCTTGGCGACAGTCTTGTTTATCGCGTCCACGGTGACAAAAACGGTGGTCTTTGGGAAGCATATCGACTGGAAATTGGTCGGAATTATGTCCGTTATAAGTGTGCCATTCGCTTATATTGGGGCGGAGCTGCTTTATGATCTGCCTGGTGAGTTGCTAAAAAGATGTTTGGGTGGAACTATCCTTGTGTATTTGTTGCTGGAGCGTTACCAGTGGTTTCCTAGGGTGAAAGTTGGAACGACAGGGATCGTTCTTGGCTCTGCGGCATATGGTTTTATGTCTGGTCTATTGGGAAGCGGTAACATCGTGAAGGTGATGATATTTCGAGAGATGAAAATTAGCAAAGAATCATTCATCGGTGCCATGGCTGCCACTTCCGTGTTGACAAACGTGGCGAAACTGAACTCCTATAGCACCACCGATTTGCTGGATGTGACGCAGATATGGGCGATGGTTGGGCTGGTTTTTTCTGCGGTATCCGCTGTCTTTATTGGTCGATTATTCCTTCGGAAAATCACCGTAAGCCAATTCCAAAACGGGCTTCAATTGGTGCTATTCGCTAGTGCCGCTGGATTGCTGCTCTGAGCGTTGCGGCCAATGTTAAGAATCAAATGGAAGTGGTAGGTTGTGGAATGTAGATCGGTTCTACGGTCTTCTAATTTGTCGAGATAGCCTAAACTGGCTTTGTCGCTTTGGTGCGGATATGTTCAATGGCCTAATGGCGAAGTCATAATTGGGATAATGCGTTGCGCTACCATCTATTCCAATGGTTTCAACAATATCAAGCGCACTTGCGGGAGCGTCGGCTCAGCAAAATACTGTAACGCTGTGAGGTCTTATTTTAGCTTGGTTTATTCGCCCAGATTCGTCCGTCATCGATGAATGCTTGTTCATATTAAGTGACGAAAAATCGGCAACCAACCCATCGGTTGAGGAGGCGTTGCTGGCCAATATGGCGAAACGGAAAGAAGAAGCCAAACGGATGCGTTATTGGTACAAGTGTGCAGTGAAATTCATGGCTTTTATAGCCTTTCGAATTGACGTCTGAAATCGATTTGCCCAATGCTACAATATGCCCTTGATGAGTGTAGTGCCGTCAATACCGTTAGCATTACACTAAATCGCCTCTCAACCTGCCCATCCACTGATTACGGTCTATGATTTATCATTTCTGATGCCTAAGTTTCAACTCTCCTTTCTATTACCTCGATATTGGGGAACGTGGATGACCTTTTTTGTCTTATGGTTGGTTCATTGGCTCCCCAGAAAAACCATCATGGGACTTGGTGCATGGGTGGGTGACCAGATGCGACAGCGTAATCAAAAGCGAAGGAAGATCGTTGAGACCAATTTATCAATGTGCTTCCCCTGTTTGACGGATCAAGAACGAGAGAAGATGGTGGTGGACCATTATCGAGTTTTTGGCGCGACCTTATTGGACATGGGGACCATATGGTGGGCATCGTCCAAGCGACTGAATCACATTGTTTCTAACTCGGACCCAGAACGCTATCGTCGAATGATCGCGGATAATCGCGTTATTCTAGTATCGCCGCACATTATGGGATTAGAAGCCAGTGGTATTGCGGTTTCGCGGCATAATCCCATGGTTGTGACCATGAAGCCTCAGAAAAATGATCTGCTCACGTTGAAAATGCATCAGTCTAGAACACGCTTTAATGATTCATTGATTCTGATGAGAGATCAAGGGCTACGGCATCTAGTTTCAGGAATTAGGGCAGGATACGTGGTCTGCTATTTACCCGATGAAGATTTTGGTGACGCCAAATACACAACGTTTGCGCCGTTCTTTGGCGTGCAAACATCAACGCTCACTACACTTGGGCGTCTATGTCGACTGGGAAAGGCCGTGGCTGTACCTTGTATGACTCGATTAGATATCAACACAGGGAATTATGTGTTCGAGTTCGCTGAACCGATGACTGGTGTGCCATCGTCGTCACCCGAGCAGGATGCCGTATTGATGAATCAAGGACTGGAAGCGATGGTTCGATTAGCGCCAGAACAATACATGTGGACCTTTAAGTGGTTCAAAACCCGACCTGATGATCAACCGTCTCCGTACGAATGACGTTCGTCGATAGAGGCATAGTTACGAGAGAAGCATAAAAAGTATCAAAAAAGCGGAGTACGTTTTCACATACTCCGCCTCTTTTTTTACTCACGTATTACATCCACGTATGACATCAGATCACGAAATTAGGACTGCTTGTTTAATTCGGTGTTTCTGATGACGTTTTTTGTTGCCATGACACCTGCAGAGATTGCTCCTTCCATCCATCCAGGTGGATTGTGCAACCCTACGTCTGTAACTTTGATTTAGGTTGAGTCATTATCGTCGTTCCACACGATATATCGCTTGTCGGCATTGCTCCATTCATCGTCAATCTCGACGAGGATGGCACTGACAA
>WLWV01000278.1 GCA_012103395.1 Gammaproteobacteria bacterium | reverse complement strand
GGCTTGTCAGTGCCATCCTCGTCGAGATTGACGATGAATGGAGCAATGCCGACAAGCGATATATCGTGTGGAACGACAATAATGACTCAAACTAAACCGAAGTTACAGACGTAGGGTTGCACAATCATGTTTAATGCGCAACTTTATGACGGAAAGGTTAAGGGAGGCTTTCGTTACGATGTTTCCGATGGCACGCCAGACGTTGGTCTGACGTTCAATGCTGAGAATGTCGATATTGGTGCTTTGTTGGTAGCCGCGAGTGTCAATGAGCGACTAAAGGGAAGTGCGTATTTGAAATCTTCGCTGAGGGGGCGAGGAAAAAGTGTTGATGAGCTGATGAGCTCGTTGGGTGGTGAGTTAACGACGCAATTCCTAGACGGTGCGATCGAGGGCATTGATATCCAAGCCTCGTTATTGAAAGTGAAAAGCGCACTCAATGTGGTAAATAACGAAAGCCAGAACCAGAATCAGCCCTTGGCTGAGACACGGTTTGCTGAATTATCTGCGAAATTTCAAGTTGATGGTGGTATTTTTAGAACCGAAGACCTCTCCATGAAAGCCCCTGTTTTTCGTCTTGCGGGAACTGGTGATATTGCATTGCCCACTCAACAAATTGATCTGTCATTGGACGTCTCAGTGGTAGATTCACTTGAAGGTCAAGGGGGCAAAGAGTTGGAACAGCTCAAAGGTATCAATATACCATTAGTCATTGACGGTCCCTTGGATAATCCTAGCTATCGGTTGGATTTAGTGGGCTTGGCTCAAAGAGGATTACGAAAAGAGATTGAGGAGGTTCTGAAAAAGGGAAAGGGAGAAGACCGTTCTGATGGCGGTATTTCTGACTCTTTGGGAGAAGGCGGGGCTGCAGTCCTAGAACAGCTATCCGAGGATCCAACCAAAGCGGTGGAAGATGCGCTGAAGCAGGAACTGAAAAAGAAATTAAAAAGTAAATTACTACAAAGCTTAGGTGGGTAAAATATGGGATTAGATCATGGTTAGAGCAGTTGGGTATATCGACGGTGAGATTGATGTTCTTGAAAACATAAAGGTCCCGGTTTTGGATCGTGGGTTTCTTTATGGCGATTCGATCTATGAAGTATTCCGGACTTATGATGGTATTCCCTTCATGTATGATGAACATTATCAGCGGCTACTCAATTCTGCTTCACTGATCGGAATGAAGGTCACTCATGGTCCCAAACAAATAAGTGATGCCGTGATTGAGACCCTAGCGAAGAGCGAAGTCTGTGCGGGGGATGACGTTTATGTGCGTTATCAAATTACACGGGGGTCTGGTCCCATTGATTTGAACCCTGATCTATCTGAAGGTAATCGGTTAATCATCATCATTAAGGCAGTGCCAAAATGGAATCCAGATCACTACACCACCGGCATGAGCCTTGCGGTCCCAGTATTGCGGCGAAACTCAGTGACGAGTCTGGACCCCAATATTAAAGGGGGGAACTATCTGAATAACATCTTGGCATTAGCTCAAGCCCGGGAAGTCGGTGCGGATGATTGTGTGATGTTGGACTCCCATCGAAAAGTAACGGAATGTTCCAATAGCAATGTATGGTTTGTGATTGATGGCAAAATTGTGACTCCTGAGCGAGGTAATCTGGTCGGGTTGACACGTAAGACACTCATTGACTTGCTGACGGCTAATTCTGTCATCGCTGAAGAACGCGAAATTGATTATGATGAATTAAAGAATGCGTCGGAATGCTTCGTGACCAGTGCTACGCGTGAAGTAATGCCAGTTTGCTCGTTGATCTTAGAAGATGGTAGCAAATGCAGTTTTGCCTCGGGAGGTGGTCCTAAGACGCGTCACGCAATGCAACTTTATCAGCAAATGTTGGTCAACTTCAAACGTGATAACGCTGATCAGGCTCTGTTTTAGCCTGCGTGGTTAATTGGTAATCTGTGACGACCGTTATTCAACCGCAGCTTACCTGACTTTCGACTTTTGATTTTGGTTTATGGGTTTTCTAAATTCTGAAGCTGCGGTGAGGCTTTTCTTTTTTCTGAGCATTCTAGGTATCATGATACTTTGGGAATGTGTTTGGCCTCGTAGAAAAGATTCTCATCAAAAACATTCTCATCAAAAGAAGATGGATAGACTTGGTCGTTGGCCATCCAATTTTGGCATTGTTGCGTTGAATGCCATGATGTTGCTAATCGTACCGGTCACCGCTGTCGAAGCATCGTTGTTTTCGGTTTTTAATCAATTCGGTCTATTAATATGGTTGAAAATACCACTATGGCCTTCGATTATCATCTCACTATTAGTGTTGGATTTAGCGATCTATTGGCAACATCGAATTTTTCATCTTATGCCTCATTTTTGGCGTGTTCATCGAGTACACCATGCAGATACTGCCATCGATGTGAGTACCGGCTTGCGTTTTCATCCTATCGAAATTCTGTTGTCCATACTGATCAAAGCGGTGATTATCATTGTGCTTGGAGCACCTATTCTTGCGGTGATTGCATTTGAAATTATCCTTAATGGGTGTGCTATGTTCAACCACAGTAACGCCAGTTTACCCTCTTCCGTGGATAAGGTATTACGCTATTTCGTTGTGACTCCTGATATGCACCGTGTGCATCATTCAACTCATGAGAATGAACATCATCGCAATTTTGGATTCAGTTTGTCCATTTGGGACAGGCTGTTTTCAAGCTATTGCGATCAACCGCGAGATGAACATTTGGAGATGGGAATTGGGCTTGATCAATTTAGAGATTCAAAAGAATTGAGGCTTGATCGACTATTGACTCAACCTTTTCGGGAATAATTGATAGACATAAGACACGCCCCCATTTTCTTTTGGGTAAAGAGGAGTTAAGGAATATGATGGAAGATGTGCAAGAGCCTTCGGCACCATCTGACAGTCTATTAGAATTTGACATGGATTTGTGCTCTGTTTAAGCTAGTGTGGCGAAATATATTCGTTAGTTACATGGCTTTATTTACTTTGAATTTGTTTAATGACAATGACTATTGAGCGAAAGCTGTTGGAAATACTGGTTTGTCCAGTGACAAAATTATCGGTTTCGTTGTTGAATGAAGAGCGTTTGGTACAGCTCAACCAATTAATTGATTCTGGTGAGGTGCAGTCCATGGACGGTACAACGCTGGAAAACCGACTAGCGCAAGCGCTCATTACAGTGAATGGCTCAATTATCTATCCCGTTGAAGATAATATTCCGGTGATGTTGGAAAACAGCAGTATTTCCACTCACCAACTGGCTCAATGGTAGACTAACGTTAATGACTGCAAGTCTGTTTCGGCTATTTTTGCTGGCGTTAATTAGAGAGTCCAGTCGGCGGCGTGTGTAACCCGAGATGGTCTCGGGCTCTAATTGATTTTTCGTGGTTTTACCCAAGCCTAGTTTTACCTAGGCCTAGTCGTAAATCTGACTGCAGAATGTTTGGGATTGATTCTTTAAAGCTCAACGTTCCTGTTATGTTTCGGTGTTTCGAAACGGTGCCTAAAAAACCGTCCGAACGAAACTATTAGTTGTAGAAGTTCAGACTTGAGCTGACAGTTACCCGTTTATCAGTAGCTGTCTGTCAGATAGAGTTTAGTTTACAAACTTTTCTTTCCAGATCGCTTTACCGTCGATGAGTGTTTCCATCGGC
>WLWV01000058.1 GCA_012103395.1 Gammaproteobacteria bacterium | reverse complement strand
GATGGCTCAACATTCAACACCTAATCCAGAAAAACCGGCTTTGGCTTCGTTCGCTACGCTCACTTCGCCTAAGCCAAACGAACATCGCTAAAGAAATAAATTACAGACCTCAGGGTACACTACCCAAAAAAATCATAGTACTGGGTATTATATGGTGAAAATCAGCATTACCGCTAAGTTGTTGATCGCTTTTGGTGCCGTGGCGCTGTTGTCACTTTTCGCCGCTGGTGTGGGTATTATTGGCTTCCAAAGGATATCTACAACCCAAAATTCCGTTATCAATCAGGCTATTCCGGTTCTTAAAGATGCTCACGATTTAACTCGGATTAACTCTAAAATTGGCGCTTTCGCTCAGCGACTATTGGATGTTAGCGATAGGCAGCAATATGAGAAAACCAGTGAGTTGTTGAAGCAGCACATGATTTCCTTTAGGGCACTAATTGACCGGTTGGCTCATCAGGGTTTTGCTGAAGAGTACTTGCAGTCAATTCACCAAGTGTTCAACCAGATCAATTTGATTCTGGGAAAGCAGAATGAGTTGGTAGGAAAGCGGCTCGAAGTTAAAGGGAATATGACGGAACTTGCTGAACGGCTTATTTTTAACACTGCTCAGTTAAACGAGCTCTCCAATTCACTGGTGGCGAATGCTGCTACAACAACTACCGCAGTTGCCTCTAGTCTCTATGATTTGGTTGAACAGGGAACGGAACCTTATAAACTATATGATGTATTTGATCGACTTATTGAAGTTGATATTGATGAAATGGAGAGGATGTTTGAGCTCCGCCTACGTAGTTCAAATCTCAGTTCAATTGTGAGTCAGGTGGTTAAGGAAACAGAACAGGTAGAAATTAATGTTTTAAAGCAGAAAACCATTGAAGTGGTCTCGATACTAGAAAGACGCGTCAATGAAATCAATGATCCTCAGAGGAAGTTTAAGGCTCTTTCGTTGTTGCGAAGCATGCGTTTGGATTCTGGCCCTCTCAATACACTTAACCTATTCAAACTGAGGGAGCAAGAACTGGCTTTAGAAAAGGCATTGTCCGAATCTGATCAGCGTTATCGGGTAGAAGCATTTAAGTTGAATTCAATTGTCAGTGGCTTGTCGAATTCCAGTGGGTCCGTCATGGGACTAGCAACGCGGAAAGCAGAAACTTCACTGCATGAGAGTCGACGATTATTTATATTTATTGCCATTTTAGCGGTTACGCTCATGCTATTAATTTTATGGCGTTATGTTCACATCAATGTCATTAGACGGCTTTTGTCACTGAAGGAGGCAACTGTTGCCATTGCGGGAGGAGATCTAGGATACAAGGTCGACGATTCAGGTAAGGATGAGCTCAGTAATATGGCGGACGCTCTGGTTCTTTTTAGAGATAATGCCAAAGAGAAAGAGAGCCTCGATAAGGAGCTACAGAATTACAAGAACAATCTAGAAAAAACAGTTAATCATCGAACTAATCAGCTGCGATTGGCCAATGAACAACTGGAGCACGAAGTGGCTGAGCATGCGATCGCAAGGCAAAAAGCGGAACAGGCGAATAAGGCAAAAACGGATTTCATGGCAACAATTAGTCACGAGCTAAGGACGCCACTTAGCGGTGCGCTTGGAACACTGAATTTATTGCATGCCACGGGGCTTACCCCGAAGCAACGTGAATACTTGAATGCTATCGACACAGCCAATTCGTTGTTACTGGATATTCTGGATAATGTGTTGGGATATTCTCAGGTGAGAGCGGGGAAGATTGATGTTGAGCAGGATAATTTTAATCTGTACGAATTAATGAATAATGTTGTCAATGTGATGACAGCTTCCGCGAAGCAACGGGAAAACGCGATTGTCCTAGAGTTAGATGACAGTGTTCCTGTTTGGCTGAAAGGTGATTCTGGAAAGCTAAATCAAATATTGATGAACCTGATCGGTAATGCAACCAAGTTTACTGACAAAGGAACGATCACGATTACGGTGCGGAAAATCGATTTTGGTGATGAGGAAACTAAAATACAATTTGAAGTTATCGATACTGGGATTGGGGTAAGCGAGGAAAAACGAGAAGAGATTTTTCTAGCGTTTACTCAGGGTGATTCGTCTACCTCAAGACGCTACGGTGGGATAGGACTCGGTTTGGCAATTTGTAAAAGTTTGGTTGACTTACTCGGCGGAAGTATTAGTCTATATAGCATCATGGGTGAGGGAACTACTGTTTGTCTGATTTTGGATTTCGAACCATGGGATGAACGTTTGGTACCAACAATCCCTTCTGCTAGGTTGGATTCTTATCCTGCTAGTGTTCTGTCTCCAAAAACAGTGTTGTTGGTTGAGGATGACGAAACTAACCGATTAGTTGTGAAACATTATCTTGAGTCCTTGGGGCACAATGTTGTCGTGGCTGAGGACGGAGAAGTGGCGTTGAAGATAGTTGGTGTGCAACTATTCGATATTATTTTGCTAGATATTAGTTTGCCCGGAGCTGACGGCATGGCCGTCGTCCAAAAAATTAGACAAAGCGAAGTTGGGCTTCCCACTCAGCTTCCGGTGATTGCGATGTCTGCCCATGTGTTTCACGAAGAAGTAGAGCAGTATCTAGAAGCCGGAATGAACGGATTTATTGGGAAACCGTTTACACGTGATGATTTAGCGTTAACGCTTTTTGAAACGTTGGAACGAGTGAATGAATCGAATTACATCAATCAAGCTCACACCAAAGACATTAGTGGTGATGCAGTAAAGAAACAGCTTGCTAATGACCAATCATTTGCCGATAGCCCTGCGTCTGCTAAACATGCTAGTGCCCCGATGCCCCCTGTTAAACATCTCGATGGTCAGCCCTTGCTAAATCAAGTATTGATTCGGGATGATGTGCTCCTCCTCGGCAGTCAAAGGATGGAAGAACTGGTTTCAATTTACAAAAAGAATATGGCCAGTGATATCGAAGAAATGAGGGGGCACATCATTTCAGATAATCAGACGGCAGTGAGAAAGCTAGCTCACAGGATGAGAAGTGGAGCAGGGAATCTTGGGCTGGTGTGTTTTTCCCAATTGCTTAGTGACATAGAGAATGGAAAAAAGAAAGAAGGGACGGTTATTGAGGAAATTGTCGACTGTAGCAATATCTCTGTTCAGGCATTTGATGATTTCGTCGAATCGATAACTGATTCGCAGAACATATAACCTTCACCATGGATCGTTTTAATCAAGGTAGGCTTTTTCGGGTCAGTTTCCATTTTTTGCCTTACTCGCCTTATCAAAACGTCGATGGTTCTGTCGTTTGGGTTCCAGCTTCGATGGGTGATGCAGTTCATCAATCTTTCTCTTGAAAGAGTTTGCCCTGGATGATTGGTAAAGGTCGTGATCAAATCCAGCTCTGCTCTAGTCATTTCCATCTCTTCTCCGTTAGGGGAAGTTAGTGTCCGACGAAGTGGGTTAAGTCCCCAGCCAGCAAAAGACCTTTTATGATCAACGGCTGGTGCTGCTTGGGCTTCAGTTCTTCGCAATAGGCCTCTTACCCGGGCGAGTAGCTCCCGAGCATTAAAAGGTTTGGTCACGTAATCGTCAGCGCCAATTTCCAAACCGATAATTCGATCGACATCGCTGTCTTTACCTGTGACAAGAATAATTCCGATATTCGAATTAGATCTGAGGTCTCTGGCGATGGAAAGGCCATCGTCATCAGGAAGATCGATATCAAGTAAAACCAAGTCTACCTCCCTAGTTTGCAGGTACTTTCGCATTTGATGAGCATTACCTGCGGTAGTGACACAATACCCTTCGGTTTCGAAATATGACTTCATTTTCGATTGGGTGAGCTCATCATCCTCTACAATCAGTAGATTGGCTTTGCGATTGTTTGCAGAACGCGGCATTTTGTTGTTAACAATTTTTAACAAAAAAGGTTATATTTTTAACAAAAAGTGTCTAACTCATTATTATATGACCTCTATCATAACGCAGGTTCGTTCCTGAGTGTATGAAGAGATAGTTGAGAACGATGTATAATACTTTTTTGCACTCGGAGCTGGCACCATAAGAATGATTAATTCCCCGGAGGAAGTTATGCAAAGAAAACTAATCACTGCGACGGCTATTTTAGCAACCGCAGGTTTTATGAATGTCGCGTCAGCGGCCGTACCTGAATCAGATGATCCAATTATCATTGTTCAGAACAACTGGACCAGTCAACTGGTTTTATCCAATGTTGTTGGTAATGTACTTGAGGGCATGGGGTACACCATTGAGTATACCCCTTCTGACACCCAGCTACAGTTTAATGCGATAGCTGAAGGTGACTTGCATTTCCAAGTTGAAGCATGGGAAGGATCTATGAAAACTCCTTTCGAAAATGCGGTTGCCGAAGGCATGGTAGATGCTGGTACACATGATGCAGTTACTCGTGAAGAGTGGTGGTATCCATCATATATGAATGATATCTGTCTTGGTTTACCTGATTGGAAAGCGCTTGATGCTTGCGCTGAAAAATTTGCAACTGCAGAAACTGCACCAAAAGGTCGTTTTGTTGGTCCGCCTGCGGATTGGGGTAAGCACTATGCTGATCGTATCGAAGCGTTGGAAATGAACTTTACTGCTATTAACGTAGGTCAAGCCGCAACTCTTTGGGCTGAGCTTCAAGCCGCTTATGATCGCAAAGAACCGGTTGTTCTATTTAACTGGACTCCAAACTACATCGAAGCCGTATTTGATGGTCAGTTCGTTGATTTCCCAGAACCTGAGCCCGCATGTTTTGAAGATCCAGCTTGGGGTCCAAATCCAAATGCGGTTGGTGACTGTGGTGCAACCCATGCAGGTTGGTTGAAAAAGGCAGCTTGGAGTGGCCTTGCTGAGCAATTTCCAGCAGCTTGGGGCGTTATGCAAAAAATCAATTTCAACAATGAGCAGATCGCTGCAGCATCTTCACTCGTCGACGTTGACGGTTTGTCTCCAGAAGAAGCGGCAGTTAAGTGGATCGAAGCTAACGCTGATGTTGTCGCCTCATGGCAGCAGTAAGCGAGTGATTCGATAGTTATATGTAGATCAAATAAGTATAACTAGTGACATTTATTTGTTTATTAAATGCACGTTGTAATATTCCCGAGTATAGTTAGTTTCTATACTCGGTTTTTCTTTGACTAGCGGATTAGTTAGTTCTAATTTTTTTGTTATTGTGTTTTCCATGAACCAAATTTTCATGAGCTAAAAGTGAAGAGTGCATTCGTGTTCTCTGATGAAGGTTGCAGTTTTTCTCTTCCTTTGAGATCAAATAAGACCTGAAAAGGTGAATCTGTGCAACTACAATTTCAGTAACCATTCTAAAGACTCCAAATGAACAACGACGTACAAATCTCTTGTCGCAATATGTGGAAAATATTTGGTGCGAACCCAGAAGATTTTCTTGCTAGGCATAATGGGCAACCTTCTGATGAGGCTTTTGAGAACGAAGGTTATATCGGCGCTGTTCGAGATGTGTCTTTTGATGTTCGAGCAGGTGAAATTCTGATCATCATGGGTCTGTCGGGTTCTGGAAAGTCCACTGTGATACGTTGTATTACTCGTCTCAATGACCCTACTGCGGGGGAGATTGATTTCGAAGGGAAGAATATACTCAAAGCTACCCCGAAGGAGTTGATTGAAATAAGACGACACAAGATGGGGATGGTTTTCCAAAACTTTGGTTTACTTCCACACCGATCCGTTTTGGAAAACGTTGCTTTCCCATTGGAAGTGCAAGGGATAGAGAGAGTAAAGCGAACGGAGAGAGCAAAAGAGATGATCGAACTCGTGGGCCTAGGAGGACGGGAGGATTACTATCCTCGAGAACTATCAGGAGGGCAACAGCAGCGAGTCGGGATAGCAAGGTCCCTGGCAGTGGAGCCCGATGTATGGTTCCTAGATGAGCCATTTTCTGCCCTTGATCCATTAATTCGTATGGAAATGCAGGACGAATTTATTCGTTTGCAGAAACTACTTAAAAAAACGATTGTTTTTATTACTCATGATTTCGAGGAGGCCACTCGTTTGGCCGACCGTATTGGTATTATGAAGGATGGTAAACTAGTACAACTCTCAACCCCGGAAGAAATGGTTTTGAATCCAGCGGATGACTACGTCGCAGAATTTGCCAAAAAGGCACCTCGTGGAGGAATTATATCCGCGAGGGCGATTATGGGACCGGTTGTGGATAGGGCCTCTATTACTAACGGAGTGGGCGTCGAAACGAAGATCGGCGATATTGCTGCTCAGGTATTGAATTCCGAAATTCCGATTGCCGTGGTCGATGAAAGTGGAGCGGCAGTGGGTTCCATAGATCGAGCCGCGATGACAAAAGCGTTGTTCGGAGATGAGGAATAATGAGCGTGTCTGCCAATGGACCGGATTCTAATGTAGTGAAAGTCGGTCTCGGAAACTTCTTGGGAAAACATTCCCTGCTGACCCAATTAGTTGGGGTTACCGCCATTGGGTTACTAATTGCAATGCTGTGGGATGGTGCCACACGTTGGCCGTCGGAGTTGATTCTTCCATTGAAGGTATGGTTGACAGACTTTTTCAAATGGTTGGGGAAGGATGCGGCTATTGGTGACTACAAGTTCAAGGAGTTTACCCGATCTATTTCTTGGGTCTTGGCTCAACCATTGAAGTGGACTGAATACGCTTTGTACCGGGGCATAAAAGTACTGGGATTACCGCCGATTCCTTGGGTCGCTTTTGTCATTGGGGTGGGCATATTAGGCCATTGGATAGGTGGGGTTAGATTAGCCATTTTCTGTGTTGTTAGTTTCGCCTATTTGGCGATCTTTGGGCTGTGGAAAGATTCAATGAAAACACTTTCCGTGGTGCTTGTTTCGGTGCCGTTCGCTGCGGGTATCGGCCTATGGCTTGGGATCTGGGTGACTCGATCACGCAAGGCAGCCGCTGTTATTACGCCAATGTTTGATTTGATGCAGGCGACCCCGCACATGGCCTACCTAGTGCCCATCGTCATTCTTTTCGGTTTTGGCCAGGTCCCAGCGATGATGGCGACGGTTATCTTTGCAATGCCTCCAATGGCAAGATGTGTCATTCTGGGTATCCAGACGGTGCCTAGCGAAGTCATTGAGTCAGGAAAGATGTCAGGTTGTACTCAGAGGCAGCTTTTATGGAAAGTGCAGTTGCCTACTGCGAAGCGTACTTTGATGTTAGGTCTGAACCAGGTTGTCATGCAAACCTTGGCAATGGCCGTCATTGCATCCTTGGTTGGGGCGGCTGGTCTCGGTCAAAAGTTATTGTTCTCATTACAACAATTGCGACTTGGTGCTGCGGTAGAGCAGGGCCTCGCGATTGTCTTGATTGCCGTGGTGTTGGATAGATTGACTCAAGCTTATGCCTATCGCCAACCTCAACATCTCGCGACGCACAAAACTTGGTTTCACAAACACGCGCATTTTCTGACCTTTCTAACTGTCCTTGTTACTGTATTTTTCTTGGCTAGCTTCTGGAAAGAATTAGCGATCTTGCCAAAAAAACTAACCTTCACCTTGGGGCGTGACTTAGATCATATCGTTAGGTGGATTTCAAAAGAGTCTTACGACTATATTCGACCAGTGAGGGACTTTATCACAGTATCTATGCTGATTCCGCTTCGGGATTTCTATCTCTGGTTGCCATGGACTGTGGTAATTGGCGTGATTGGTGTGGCAGGCTTTCACCTCGGTGGCTTAGCGGTGGCAGGTCTAACCTGTTTTCTGATTAGTATGATGCTGGTAACCGGCTTCTGGGTTCCCGCGGTACTAACAGTTTACTTGGTATCAGCATCGGTAGTGATTTGTGTACTTATCGGTTTACCCATTGGTGTCTGGGCGTCTCGTTCTGAACGCGTTGCTAAAATTAGTATGTCTATCTGTGACACGCTCCAAACCTTTCCGTCCTTTATCTACCTAATTCCCGTCATCATGCTTTTCAAAGTGGGTGACCTATCTAATATTATCGCTATCTTAGCCTACGCCAGTGTCCCGGCAGTGAGGTATACCTATCTTGGACTAAAAAGGGTTCCTGAAGTTTTAAAGGAAGCTGCATTGGCAAACGGTTGTACGCCCATGCAGAAGTTTTTGAAGGTAGAACTTCCATTTGCTTTGCCAGAGATCATGTTGGGTATCAACCAGACCATCATGATGGCGTTAGCGATGACGGCCATTACCGCATTGATTGGCTCTCAGGATCTTGGACAGGAGATTTATCGAGCGTTGCCCACTGCTGATACAGGACGAGGTATTCTAGCTGGATTAGGTATCGCTTCTATTGGGATCATCGCAGATAGGCTGATTGGCGCTTGGGCGAAAGAGCGCAAGGCAATATTGGGAATAGGATAACAGTGGATTGATGATCTAATAATGATAAGTATTGAGGCAACTTTGTCGCTAACTTCTGGTTTTGCTCAGATTAGAAGCAACTCGGAGATATAACGAAATGTCCATAGATGTAAATAGCATTGTTCGGATTCGCGAACCTGGTCTTGGTCAGCATTGGTCAGGAGAAGAGCGGTATGTCATCAAAGGTGGGGGTGTCATAGCCTTGCCCTTGCTGCCTGGTGATGTTGTTGAGCTTACAGATCCCGAAGGCCTCCAAAAGGCCCATGTGCTGGCATTCAATTCAACCAGTGAAGTAGTAACGGATCAATTGGGGTTAGTGCCAGATATTCGTGGAACGGAAATCGCCAAGATGCTGAATAGCTTGTCACCGGCGGCTCAAAAAATAAAGAGAAAGCTGAATTCTTTTGCCATTCATCTAGATAACGCTGATGTTGCTCAGGTCTTAAGTGGTATCCCTGGTGAAAACACGAAGTGCACATTTACTAGTGGGGTAGAAGCCATCTGTCTGATTTGTGCTCCTGCTGCGCTGATGCTGGTAGATCAACAGAATCCACCCTCTGACCTTATCACTGTGGTTACCAGAGCAAACCCCGGGACGATTATTGCCAATGAACTACCTGATCCATTGGGAGACCAGTCGCTGGATTTACGAGTAGATGCGTCCACTGCTCAAGCTTATGAAGTGAAAGCAGGGGAGTACATACAGATAATTGACGTGGATGGTAGACAATGTTCTGATTTTCAGTGCTTCGATAAAGCGAATCTGGACCAAGGGATAGAACGTTGTCTGGATGCGACCACAACACGCGCTTTAATGGGGTCAGCTTATCCGGGCCCTGGCTTGTTTTCCAAGTTTTATGATGTTGATTTCGAACCTATGTTGGAAGTAATTCAAGACACCTGTGGGCGTCACGATAGTTTTGGACTTGCTTGCACTAGTAAGTACTATGATGAAGCCGGTTATCCAGGGCACGTCAACTGCTCGGAGAATTTCAATTATGCACTTGATGACTATCCCATATCTCCCAGGAAAGGCTGGATGGCGATGAATTTGTTTTTTAACACATTCTTCGATGATGCTTATCAATTTATGTTCGACGATCCGTGGTCGAGACCCGGTGATTACGTGTTAATGCGTGCCCTAAAAGACATGGTCTGCGTTTCTTCTTCCTGTCCTTGTGACATTGACGCCGCTAATGGGTGGGTGCCCACAGACATTCATGTGAGAACCTATACTAAGGAAAACTTATTCAAACGTGCTATCGCGTTTCGTAAAACCACTGATTCAGAACCTGAAATGACTAAAGAAACCGGTTTTCATTCCAAAACATCTTCATTGACCAGAAATTTTACCGAATATAATGGATTCTGGTTAGCAAATAGTTTTACCAATCATGGTGCGGTAGCGGAGTATTGGGCTTGTCGGGAAGGTGTGGTAATTACAGACTTGTCCCCACTTCGAAAATACGAAGTAGTTGGCCCAGATGCGGAGTTGTTGTTGCAAACCTGTGTGACAAGGAACATTCGGAAATTGGCTGATGGTCATGTTGTGTATACAGCAATGTGCTATGAATCAGGTGGAATGATTGACGACGGCACTGTATTTCGCTTGGGCCAAGATAACTTTCGTTGGGTTGGTGGTAACGATACCTCAGGCCTGTGGTTGAGGCAGCAAGCTCAAGAGCAAGGGCTGAGAGCTTGGGTTAAGGATTCAACCTCTCAGCTTCATAACCTCCAAGTACAAGGACCAAAGAGTTTATCGGTGATGGAAAAAGTGATATGGACCAGACCTGATCAAGCCTCAATTGGCGAACTGAATTGGTTTCGTTTCTCTATCGCGAGAATCGGTGATGAGATGGGCGTGCCAATTATTGTTTCTAGAACCGGGTATACCGGTGAAATCGGATATGAGATCTTCTGTCACCCCCGTGATGCGGAAGTAGTCTGGGATGCCGTGTGGGAGGCCGGGCAGGAGTTTTCTATTACTCCATTAGGTTTAGAAGCTCTGGACATGTTACGTATTGAAGCGGGGCTTATTTTTGCTGGGTATGAGTTTTGTGATCAAACTGATCCTTTTGAAGCAGGTATTGGCTTTACGGTGCCTTTGAAGTCAAAGCAAGACAACTTCATTGGGAGGGAGGCGTTGATTAAAAGAAAAGAATTTCCACAAGAGAAGTTGGTTGGTCTTGAAGTGTCCGGTGGCGAAATGGGAGGCCACGGGGATGGCGTTTTTGTTGGACGTGAACAGGTCGGCGTGATTACCAGCGGTACAATCTCTCCGATCTTAAGAAAAAACATCGCCTTAGCAAAGTTGAAAGTGAATCATGCTGAAGTTGGAAATGAAGTGGAAATTGGTAAATTGGACGGTCACCAAAAGCGGATTCCGGCCACTGTGGTTACATTTCCGCATTTTGATCCGAAAAAAGAAAGAGTGCGTGGTAACTATGGCTAGAAATGGGCCGCTTAACTAAGGTTAAAATGTAGAAGTTCAGACCAAATCTGACACCGTATTAAATCAATCCGAGCGAAGCGAGGGTTGATTTAATACGGTGTCAGATTTGGTCTGAACTTCTACAGTTAAAAGAATGTAATTTGCAACTTTTGGCACTTTTAGTGTTGATTCGCGTTACATTGGTAAGCTCAGTTTTGCCATCCTTCCACCATCGGCAACAAAAACCTGCCCTGTGATAAAGCTGGCTTCTTCCGAAGCTAGCCAACACACTAGAGCTGCGATTTCACTCGGTTTTCCTGTTCGACCGATGGGGTGTATTTTGCCGATATCTTTTCTAAATGTCGTCGAATTTGGCATTGATTCAATGAAGTCAACGTTTAAGTCGGTATCAATCCAACCTGGCGCAACGGCATTGCATCTTATTCCATCCTCACCGTGGTCCACCGCGATGGACTTAGTCATCGCATGAACTCCTGCTTTGGACGCGCAGTAGGCACTGTGCTTTGGATTTGAGCTTAATCCCTCTATTGATCCAATGTTGACGATAGATCCATTGGTTTCTTTCAAATAAGCAATGGCATGTTTGCAGAGTAGAAATGGTGCGGTCAAATTTAGGGCCATGACTTTCTCCCAACTTTCCAATGACATGTCCCCAATGCCCGCTTCAAGCATAATTCCAGCGTTGTTGACCAGAACATCTAGTTTACCGAATTGTTGAATGGTTTGCTGGATGACTCTTTCGCAGTGATCAGGAACACAAAGATCAGCAAAAATGTGGGTGACATTTCTTATATTCACCATTCGTCGCTGTGCAACGACAACATGAGCCCCTTCCATAGCAAATTGTTCGCTAATTGAAGCCCCAATACCAGTACCACCCCCTGTGACTATGACTACTTTATCGTTGAATCTCATGAAGCTTTCTCAGGCTAGTAAACCGGTTTTCCGCCATTCACTTCTAAGAGCGCTCCACACATGTAACGTGATTCGTTTGACGCAAGAAATGCGATGACGTCAGCAATCTCATCGGGTTCTGCAATATGCCCAAGTGGCACAGTTTTATTCAGTTTCCCTATCGCTTCGGCTGGATCAAAACCTCGAATCTCGAATCCTGTTCTGAGCATTGGGGTATTAACTTCATTGGGGCAAACAGCGTTAACTCGGATACCATCTGCGGCATGATCCCTTCCAAGGCATCGAGTCATCGCCGCTATCGCCGCTTTTGTTGTGCAATAGGCAAAGTGATTTGGTCCGGGATAAATCCCCCAGCAGGAAGCCGTGTTAACGATGGCACCATGCCCCTGTGATTTCATGATGCGGATTGCTGATCGACAAAGGCGGAAAATCGCCTCCACGTTAACTGCCATGGACAATGACCAGTCTTCGTCTGTAGTATCGAGTATGTTTCCGCGACGCATCAGTCCAGCGTTGTTAATGAGCACATCTAACTTTTGCCCCATCTCCTTTGCTCGTTGGGGTAGTTTATCGCAATCTGACTTAACCGCTAGATCTGCTACAAGGGGATAGATTTTGGCATGGTGTCTTTCCGCGGTTTTGATGACATCTTGTAAATGGTCAAGACTACGATCAGACGCGACAATCACAGCCCCTTCACGAATTAGGCGGTTAACAATAGCTGAACCGATACCTCCACCAGCCCCGGTAACTAGTACCACTTTGTCTTTTAGGTTCATTTTCCAAATTCTCTAACAGTGGTTTTTGATGAGCTAGATTTGCTTAGATTAGTTCGACCCTGCGAACTTGGACAATTCATCCATCTTATAGTACGAAGCTTGGATGAAACTCCACACTTATTATAGACTGCCGATTAAGATTAAATTGATACACCATGCAACGCCAGGATCAAGGCAGCTTTCACTAAAATGGAAAAGGCGTCACCCTTTGCGTTTACATTCACATACCTACACCTACGCTTGAAGCACCACCTCATTTTGCAGGTTTAGGCTATTGCTGTTCTAACTTGAAGTCTTGCTAATGGCTTTTCGTTGATAGGTAGATGGATCAGCGTAGCGAGTAAGCCAACAGCTATCCCAGCCCACCACATACCATCATAAGAACCGGTTTGATCGTATATTCTTCCTCCTAGCCAAACTCCAAGGAAACTCCCAATTTGGTGGCTCAGAAAAACAATACCAAATAGTGTTGCCATGTATTGCACACCAAAGACCTGAGCAACAATCCCAGTAGTTAAAGGGACAGTAGATAACCACAACAACCCCATAGCACCGGAGAAAAGATACATGGATATTTCTGTTTTTGGAGCAAATATCAGTGCTAGGATCACAATTGACCGCGTGAAATAAATGAAAGACAAACTCCACTTTTTACTCCATTTTTGGCCCGCCATTCCAGAAAGAAATGAGCCCGCTATATTCATTAGCCCGATCAATGCAAGAGAGTACGCGCCAACTGATGGACTTAAACCAAGGTCTTTAATATATGCGGGAAAGTGAACTGTAATGAAGGCTACATGAAAACCACAAACAAAGAAACCGATTGTGAGTAAAACAAAACCCCGGTGAGAAACAGCTTCCTTAATCGCATCCGTCAAGGTTTGGTTGACTGACTGTTTTTGGACGGTAGACGGACTACCTTGGGGTAGGCAAATTGCAAATGGAATAAGTAATAGCACTATTCCAGCCAGCAAAATCAATGCAGTGTTCCAGCCATACGCAGAAATAAAACCTTGGCTCAATGGTGAAAAGACAACTTGTCCAAAAGATCCCGCTGCCGTTCCAAGTCCTAGAGTAAAGGAACGACGCTCCGGGCCGACCACTCGTACCATGGCTGCCATGGCCAAAGTGAAGGCTGAAAATGCAATGCCAAGCCCACAGAGAATACCGGCTGTTAACTGGAGTGTGAAACCGCTTTCTGCTTGTGACATGCCAAATAAACCCAAGCCATACCCGATAGCTCCCGCGATAATGACACGAGTGGAACCATATTTATCTGCCAGAGCACCGGCAAAAGGTAAACCAATCCCCCACATTAGGTTCTGTAGCGCCATAGCAAGCCCATAAGTCTCCCTTGACCACCCCTTATCCATTGTCATGGGTTCAAGAAATAGGCCAAGTACCGATCTTGCGCCAAAGCCGGTAGTCGCGATCAAGCAGCCTGCTATAATCACAATCAGTGGTGTGCGCCAAGTTTTGACCGTATTACTCATTTTGGCATTTTCTCTCTAATTTGGCCAGTAGCCTTCGTGGATAAATATATCAATAGTAAATCCGAACAGGTGCGGTCTTTACTTATGATTCCATTCAGGTTTTCTTTTCTCTGCGAAAGCTGCCATGCCTTCTTTTTGATCCTGGGTAGCGAATGAGCTATGAAACTGTCTTCGCTCGAATAGTAACCCTTCAGAAAGCGAGGTCTCCAATGCTCGGTTTACGCATTCTTTTACCATCATTAACGCGGGTAGTGACTTGGAAGCAATTTTCCTCGCGGTCTTCATTACTTCTTCCATAAATTGATCGCTTTCAATTACCCGAGATACCAGTCCTGATCGTTCTGCCTCTTCTGCTTTCATCGTGCGGCCGGTTAAACACATCTCCATGGCTTTAGATTTTCCGAGCAATCGAGTTAGTCTTTGGGTTCCACCTGCACCAGGCAAAATCCCAAGATTCACTTCAGGTTGCCCGAATTGAGCGGTATCCGATGCCAAGATAAAGTCACACATCATGGCCAGCTCGCAACCACCTCCCAATGCATACCCACTAACTGCAGCAATAACCGGTTTGCGGCAGGTCATCACTGCTTCCCAATTGCTGGTGATGAAATCCTGCGTGTAAGCATCCATGTAAGTCTTATCCTTCATCTCTTTTATGTCTGCACCTGCAGCAAATGCTTTTTCATTTCCTGTAATCACGATGGAGCGTATCGCAATGTCTTTTTCGAATGCCGCTAGTGCTTCACCGAGTTCCATCATCAGTTCTGTGGACAATGCATTTAGCGCTTCGGGTCGGTTGAGCTGGACAAGACCAACACTATCATGGGTTTCAACAATGATGTTTTTATAAGGCATTTGGATGGACTCCTGAAAAAAATAGTATTTATGAATATGCTAATTGTTTGGTAGTGTACCCTGAGGTCTGTAATTTAGCTTTCTATTGCAGCTTCGCTATTGGCTTTGGCGGAGTGAACGTAGAGAGCGAAGCCAAAGCCGGTTTTTCAGGCTTTAGTATTGAATGTTGAGCCATC
>WLWV01000277.1 GCA_012103395.1 Gammaproteobacteria bacterium | reverse complement strand
GATGGCTCAACATTCAACACCTAATCCAGAAAAACCGGCTTTGGCTTCGTTCGCTACGCTCACTTCGCCTAAGCCAAACGAACATCGCTAAAGAAATAAATTACAGACCTCAGGGTACACTACCCATCCCACCGCTTTTCGACGCACGATTCCATCCATAGATGAAAATTTCAAAAGGCACAGTAGTGTCTATTGCCTATTTGATAAAAGACGATAGAGTTCCCTCGGTTTACCCTACAGGTGCTAAGTCGGATGAATCCTGTATCCGTCACTTATTGGGCATTCATTCGTGAAAAGGTAATTCAGGGGTAATTCAGCGGGGTAATTCAGGACACCCTGCAATTTAGGAATAGATTCATGCCCTTAACAGGGAAATTACGGGTGTCGTAAATTCACCTATCGCTTAGCCTTATGTGAAGACTAATGGGGGTGCTTCACGTATGTTCTTAAAATGCTACTCTGATTCCATTGAGTTGCGTGGAGGTTCTAAACGGCATTAGCATTCGGTATTTAGTGTTGCTGGCTGTTGGAGCGGGAGCCTCTATAAACTACGTGGATCTATTAGATCGTTGCGCCAGATTCCATATCCGATACTTGAGGTAGGGGGGCATCACATTTTGTATTTTCGACACATGACAATGAAAATAACCAGGATTTCTGTGTATACAATAGATTTACCGTTGAGAGAACCGTATTGGTTGTCAGGTGGTCGACTGAAATTTGAAAACCTTGACGCTACTTTTGTAGAGATAGAGACGGATGCAGGAATAACGGGTTGGGGGGAAGGAACGCCCTGGGGGCATACTTATCTCCCAGCGCATGGACCCGGCGTACGTGCTGGTATCGAAACTCTGTCTAACGCTATTTTGGGGTTGGATCCAAGGAAAATCGAACACATAGAACGCGCGATGGATATTTGTCTACCGGGCCATCTTTACGCGAAGGCGCCTGTCGATTTAGCTTGTTGGGATATCTTGGCGCAAGCCAGTGGTTTGTCAATTGCCGATGCGTTGGGTGGGCGCTATGAAGAAGGAACACAAGTTGCTTCATCCATCTCTACCGGAACCCCAGAACAAATGCTGGCGTTGGTGGATCGCTATAGAGAAGCCGGTTATCAGGTTCATTCCACCAAGGTGGGCGGGAATATTGAACTTGATATCGAGCGAATCCGTTTTATGGAAAACGCACGTCAGCCTGAAGAGTTGATGTTATATGATGTTAATCGGGCATGGACTCGAAGAGAAGCAGTGATTGTTATGAATAGCGTTAGTGATCTTGGCGTTACCTTCGAGCAGCCTTGTGAAACTTTGGACGATCTCGCTGCAATACGACCAATTACCGGCTCCCCCATCAGTGTTGATGAATCCCTACAAACCCTTACCGAAATGTCCCGCATTGCGCGAGAGAATCTGGCTGAAGTGGTCAATATCAAGCTGAATCGTGTAGGAGGCTTAACTAAAGCCCGCCGTATCAGAGACATGGCGCTTGCCCATGGTATTCAAATGTACGTCATGGCAACCGGAGGCTCGGTATTGGCAGATTCTGAAGCCGCGCAGTTCGCACAAACGATCCCTGCTGAATTTCGTCTGGGGACTTGGGCTTGTCAAGACATGCTAACCGTTGACATCGCTCCGGGGCAAGGTGTCCGGAACGACCACGGTCACCTAATTGCTTCGGATTCGCCTGGTCACGGAATTATTCCGGACAAAAATATGCTCGGGGACCCTGTTGCTGTTTATGAGTAGTCTCTATTCGACCTCCTACCAAATTCGGGAACAGTATCCCTATCAGACTGAAGCCTGATTTTCTCTCTCGGCATTGGGGAATATAGACTTTGCCGATCATGGCTTCGCACGTTCTTTTTGCACCCCATTGTGAGCGCATAAACAATCAAGGGTAAGATCGCGATGACTAACCATAGATGAAAAGCTTTGTCTTGAAGTGGCAAACCTGCCAAAGATGGTGGAAAAACCACAATCAACGGCGTCATCAAGCAGTGAATAGCGCATAGGCCCGACAAGCAAATGATTGAATTACGCACAGTTATGTTATAACATAACTGTGCGTAAAAATTGACTAATGAGGATTCTTTCGATGCTGAAATTTAAAAAGTTGTTGTGGATTGCCACAATTCCATTGACCACCTTACATGCAGGTTTTGCCCAATCTCAAGAGACTCGCCAACTGGAATCCCATGAGCACGGGGCGGTGGAAGTCAATCTGGTGGTAGACGGTTCGATGATGTTTATTGAGCTAGAGTCCCCGGCAATCAATATTGTAGGGTTTGAATACACTCCCGAATCTGTGGAAGATAAGGATGCCGTTGCTAAAGCAGAAGCATTGCTTGCTTCAGCTTCAGAAATGTTTAGTCTTCCACAGCGGGCGGCCTGTGAAATACACACGGCCAGCGCCAAATGGGTTGGTGATGATGACTCTGGCGAAAAACATGACGAGCATGAGAAGGAGCATGGTCACGATGAGCATGAAGGGGAGGAGCACGGGAAAGTCGTCCATTCGGAGTTTATTGCTAACTATGAGTTTCGCTGTGGCGATATAGGTTCGTTGGACAAGATGAATGTACATTTCTTCGAGCATTTTGGTGGTGCTGAGGAAATTCGGGTCCAGATGGTTTTACCTTCAAAACAAACGGCGTTAGAACTGACAGCGCAGTCTTCAGTAATCGTGTTTCAGTAGGATAGCCGAACTGGGATATTACGGAGGCGACATATCGATTGGGCCACAATTAAGTTTCTTTGTGATCTAGAATTGGCGTTGTCGAACACTCGGCAATACTTGTAGCAAATGAAAAAGTCCAGAATCTCAACCATCAAGTGCTGTTAGAGATTCTGGACTCTCGGTGAAACACATAGATTCCTGAGGCGACAATAATGACGATGCCGAGCCAGGTCATTGGATCAGGAAAGTCATTGAAGAGCCAAAACCCCAGTAATGTAGCGCCGATGATTTCCACGTATTGAAAAGGGGCGAGGATAGAGACGGAGGCGCGTTGATAGGCAAAGGCCACAAGGAGATGGCCGATGGTTGCGATTAAGCCTAGCAGTGCTAATAGACCCCAGTGCGAAGCGGTCGGAGAGGTTAGTGACAGAATTTGAATGTCAGTGGCATCGCCCAAGAGAAGTGCCACCCCCATGACTAGGAAACCGGATATACCGGTGAGGAATTGCATACGAAAAGGATGCTCCTGATGGGCGAGTTTGCGGGTAAGTATGATGTAAAAAGAAAAACAAATGGCTGCACCCACGGGATAGAACACGACGAATCCCAAATTTTGAAAAGCCGGGCGAATGATGATCATTGCTCCAAGAAAACCAAAGCAGATTGCCGCTATTCGCCGCCAACGAATGATCTCACCAAGAAAGAGCGCGGATAGTAGCGTGACCAATAAAGGCTCAATAAAGAAGATGGAAATTGCGTCGGCGATGGGTAGATATCTTAATCCGGCGAAAAACAGCAGGGTAGTGCCAGCGATTAATTGTAGAAGTTTAGACCAAATCTGACACCGTATTAAATCAACCCTCGCTTCGCTCGGATTGATTTAATACGGTGTCAGATTTGGTCTAAACTTCTACAGGTTAAAAGATTGTGCAACCCTACGTCTGTAACTTTGATTTAGGTTGAGTCATTATCGTCGTTCCACACGATGTATCGCTTGTCGGCATTGCTCCATTCATCGTCAATCTCGACGAGGATGGCACTGACAAGCCT
>WLWV01000276.1 GCA_012103395.1 Gammaproteobacteria bacterium | reverse complement strand
GCTTGTCAGTGCCATTCTCGTTGAGATTGACGATGAATGGAGCAATGCCGACAAGCGATATATCGTGTGGAACGACAATAATGACTCAAACTAAACCGAAGTTACAGACGTAGGGTTGCACAATCGTGATTGCTTAATGGAAAAGAAGCCTCAACAGACTATAGTGTAATGCAGACAGCTTGTCGGAATAAACAGACTAATGTGAATGATTCGGTAAATTAGGTGGCTGAATAGCGGGTGTCTCACCTTTCGGTCCAATTCGTGTGAAGAATAATAATAGACTGCTGCAATCTATTATTATTTCGCCAAAAAACAATGATTAGCGAGTTAATGTTTGTTAGCCCGGTGGGCTTTATTGCGGGTTGTGGTGCCATGGAGATCTGGATAAGATTTGGTTTCTCTTTCCATTGAATATTCCCTGTCTTAGCTAACAGCATGCCAGGATCTCAGTTGGTTCTCTTTTTTTAAACTTATTACGTCTGGAATGTAGAGTTATGAATGCGGTCGAAGTCAGTTATAAAATAGAAGGTAGTGGCCCAGCTTTGTACATGGTGCACGGTATCGGGTCGCGGAAAGTGACTTGGGACGGGATTGTTCCAGCACTGAAAGCGCATTTTACTTGCGTGACCTATGATCTTCGGGGGCATGGAGATAGCCCCATTGACAGTACACCGTATTCTCTAGATGACATGGTAGCTGATCTTGAAGCACTCCGAGAGAAACTGGGCCATGAAGCAATTCATGTCATTGGGCATTCATTGGGAGGAATGATCGGTCCTGCTTACGCCAGAGCGTATCCGAATCGGACGCTTTCAGTGGGTTTGCTCAGTACGGCTGCGGGGCGAACGGACGATGATTCCACGAAATTGAGAAATGTGATTGATTTAATGGAAGACAAAGGGGTCATGCCGGTAATTAGGACGCTTGTTGAGAGATGGTATACCGATGAGTTTATCGCCGCCAGACCGGACCTGATCGACATGCGTATGAAGCAGGTTGAGGACACGCCAGAACATGTTTTTCTGAGTGTGTTTCGGATCTATGGCACCACGGAAATGGCGCCTTGGTTAAATGAAGTCAATTGCCCTTGTCTCGTGTTGACCGGAGAGTTAGATGGGGGGTGTAACCCGAGGCTCAATCGTTTTATCGATGAGCAATTACCGGATTCTGAATTAGTTATCCTCAACGGTCTAAAACACTCAATTTTGATTGAGGCCCCCCAACGAGTTGTTGAGCCGTTAAAAGCGTTTCTTCTTAAGGTTCGTGGCTAAAGTTAACAGTTTGTGCGGCCCATGTGAATCGCAGTGGCGACTAACAAGTGTGCAAATTTTGAATCATTGCTTGCTTGCACATAAAGAAGCCTAAAACAAGATGCTGGCGGATTGGAGTCAAATTTATATCAATGTTATCGAGTTTAATTTAATGGGCAAACCTAACCTTCCTGATCTTTCTTCGCGCGAATATCCAATGCTGATTGGAGGTAAATCCGTTTTTGCCTCCGATGGAGAGCGTTTGCCTTCAACTAGTCCAGTAACGCAGCAAGCCTTAACAAGCTTGCCTAATGCGGCAGTGGAGGACGTTGATAAGGCCGTTAAGGCCGCGGATGCTGCCCAAAAATCATGGCGGGCCATGACCGTGAGTGATCGACAGAATATATTGTCTGAGGTTTCCCAAATCATTAAGCAAAACGGTGAGGAGTGGGGGATGCTGGATAGTTTGGAAAACGGTAACGTTTATGCTTCGATGAAAAACGACGCTGCTGGCGGCGCCTTTATGCTGGACTATTTTATTGGCATCGCTAATGAGTTAAAAGGCGAATCCACGCAGCTGGATAATAACGTTCATTACACTCGTCGTGAGCCCTATGGTGTGGTTGCTAAGTTGCTGCCGTTTAATCATCCAATTCAAAGCCTTGCTGCGGGTTTAGCGCCGGTACTACTGACGGGAAATACGTTAATCATTAAACCTTCTCCTCATACATCGCTTTCTGCGTTGGCATTTGGTGAGGCGATCAAGGATGTCGTTCCGGCTGGGGTGATCAATGTCATTACTGGTAGCAATGAACGTGCAGCTCTTGGTTTATTGCAGCATCCAGGTATTCCCAGATTGTCTGTGACTGGCAGCACTGATGTCGGTCGTTTGGCGATGAGAGAAGGCGCTGAGCACCTGAAAACGCTTACTCTGGAACTAGGTGGGAAAACACCCATGATCGTTTTTGACGATGCTGATCTGGCTTTGTCCGTGGATTCGGCTCTTATGGGAATGAATTTAGGTGCTCAGGGACATTCCTGTAGTTCGACTTCTAGAGTGTTGGTTCACGAGGCTCTTTATGACGATTTTGTTGATCAACTGGCAAGTCGATTTGAAGAAGTTCGTGTTGGCGACCCCTTTGATGAAACGACTCAGATGGGTCCCATTAGTCATAAGGGACAAATGGAGAAGATTCAGAATTACCTAAAAACGGGGCGACAGGAGGGAGCAAGATTGGTTTGTGGCGGTCAACGGTTGGTTGATAATGGATTGGAGCGTGGTCTGTTTCTTTCTCCAGCCGTGTTTGCTGATGTTAGTGCGGATATGCGAATCGCCAGAGAAGAAATCTATGGACCGGTTATTTCGGTGATTAAATGGAAGCGTGAGTCGGATGCGATTGAGATGGCAAACTCTGTAGAGTATGGTTTGTCCGCGGTGATTATGACCCAGAGTTTGGACCGTGCACATCGCGTGGCGCATCAGTTGGAGTCTGGTTATGTTGAGATAAATGGCCCGACCTCGTTCCCACTGGCCTCCCCATTTGGTGGTGTTAAACACAGTGGAATGGGTCGGGAAGGTAACATGGAAGAACTAATCAGTTATACGCAGCTCAAGTCCATCAATATTCGTATTAACGGGTGACTCTGCTTGGTTGATGAGAAACTATTTAGTAGGAAAGTATTATTTAGTACGATGGAGTGGGTTCTTCGAATGAATCGACCAATACCTCTGCGAGCTTTGTCGCTGCCAGGGACAGGGTATTTCTACTGCGGGCAATAATCGCAATGGGGTAGTCGAGTTGTTGTTTGATGGGTAACGAGATCATGTCACCTTGGGATGCCGCAATTTTCGCGGTATAGGGGTCAACGATAGCGATGGATTGAGTCGCAGAGGCAATGGCTGCGATAGCTGGATCAGAATGGGAAATAATGCGGATATTGGGTTTTAGCTTTCTGATAATTCCGGGTTCATCGCAGACTTGTTCTAGGTAGTGTGGATCCAAGGTAATCAGCTCCTGATTGATTAATGTGCTGAGGTCTATCTCATATTTGTGCCTTTCGTTGGCCTTGCCTCTGCCCTTGATGATCGGATGAGATAGCGGTACTAGACAACGATAGGAAACCGATGTTTGGTAAACCACATGAATCCCTTCATAGGGATGGGTTGGACAGATTATTCCTAGATCCAGCTGCTGTAACAAAACAGCATCAACAATTTCGGGTGTGTTTTTGACTGAAACCTCGAGTAGAAGGTCTGGTTGTTGTTGTTTATACCGATTCACTGCAGTTGGCATCACTGACGTAGCGAACACTGGAATAACACTGAGACAGACCATTTCGTCTTTCGCCGTTCTTATCGCGGTAGTGTAATCTGAGGTCTGTAATTTAGCTTTCTATTGCAGCTTCGCTATTGGCTTTGGCGGAGTGAACGTAGAGAGCGAAGCCAAAGCCGGTTTTTCAGGCTTTAGTATTGAATGTTGAGCCA
>WLWV01000057.1 GCA_012103395.1 Gammaproteobacteria bacterium | reverse complement strand
GCTTGTCAGTGCCATTCTCGTTGAGATTGACGATGAATGGAGCAATGCCGACAAGCGATATATCGTGTGGAACGACAATAATGACTCAAACTAAACCGAAGTTACAGACGTAGGGTTGCACAATCTTGCAGCTTCGCTATTGGCTTTGGCGGAGTGAACGTAGAGAGCGAAGCCAAACGAACATCGCTAAAGAAATAAATTACAGACCTCAGGGTACACTACCTGCCGACAAGCGATATATCGTGTGGAACGACAATAATGACTCAAACTAAACCGAAGTTACAGACGTAGGGTTGCACAATCAAATTTGAAAAACCTTTGAAGAAAATTCATGTCTGATACTAGAAACAATTTCATCAACCTTTGCTTGGAAAATAGCATTCTCAAATTTGGCGAGTATGTGTTGAAGTCAGGAAGGGTCAGCCCCTATTTTTTTAATGCTGGAGGATTCGATGACGGACATCTACTCTCCGAACTCTCCAAATTCTATGCATCGTCCATTGTCGAAAACATTCCTGGGGACTTTATGCTCTACGGGCCCGCATATAAAGGCATTCCTTTGGCTTGTGCCACCGCATTGCAGTTAAGTCAGGTGTATCAAAAAAATATAAGCTATGCTTTTAATCGCAAGGAAGAAAAAGATCACGGAGAAGGGGGCAACCTTGTAGGGGCACCATTAAGCGGAAATGTTGTAATCCTAGATGATGTCATTACTGCCGGGACTTCGGTTAACGAATCTTTTGAAGTTATTCAGAATGCAGGGGCAACGCCATCTGCAGTAGTGATTGCCCTCGATAGACAAGAGATTGCCGACAACCAGACACTTTCAGCTGTGCAAAGAGTTGAGCATGAGCTCAATATACCTGTCTATTCTCTGATAAAACTCAATGATTTAGTCAACTTTTTATCCACAGACCAACATTCAAGCTCACACATAGGTGCTGTCACTGCTTATAGAAAGAAATACAGCATACTTTGAGACCTAATAGATTGGAATTGAATAGCTAGTTAATCAGCAACGACAAATCGGAGGAGGATTCCTAGTCTTAAGCCTACAAAAAATCTGGACCAAGCTAGGAGTATAACAATAATTGAAGGGGTTCAGAAAAGAACTAAAGAGCCTTGTAACAAGCTAAAGCAAAACTATAATGCATCTTCATCGAGTTCACCGGTTCTAATTCGAATCGACTTATCGAGATCGTAAACAAAAATTTTACCGTCGCCTAACTTTCCTGTCTGAGACGCCTCAATAACAGCATCTAAAACCTCATCCAGACGCGAAGATTCAATCGCAACTTCAAGTTTTACCTTGGGAACGAAATCAACCACATATTCGGCGCCACGATAAAGTTCCGTGTGTCCTTTTTGCCTACCGAATCCCTTCACTTCGGTTACCGTCATTCCCTGTACACCAATACTCGACAATGCGTCCCGCACATCATCCAATTTAAACGGCTTAATAATCGCTGTGACAAGTTTCATTGATTAGTTAACCTTAAAAAGATGAGATTGGGAAACGTGCTTTCTTCTTATCAATAAACGGCACGTCCGCAAGGATTCGCCCCCTCCCAAAGACTATTGTAAACAACCACAAATGCTCATCGCTAGGTTAGTGACTAACACTCGAGGAGAACTTCCCTATTTGGCTCTCCTGTCACTCGAAGAAAACAACAAAGCACGGAAGGCAATATCGAAAGCGGATTATACGTCATAACAACAAAGAAATTCCAGACTATGTGGAATGCCGCTGAAAAGGATGACAGAAGGATAGCGAAATAGCAAAACACCGGGTTTCCTTTGTTAAATCAGCTAGGCAGCAGCTACTAAAAAACCAGCTTCTTAGTGATATTAGGCTAGCGGGAAGGCAACGAGTCATTTTCAAACCACATCAAAGCCACTGAAACTCGCTTGCAACGGAGCATCTGCACAGCACGACCCAGCTCTGTATTTAAATGTAGAAGTTTAGACCAAATCTGACACCGTATTAAATCAATCCGAGCGAAGCGAGGGTTGATTTAATGATTTTTACGGACACTATAAGCCTTCATGAATTTGGGCAAGCGCGGATCATTCACAACCTCATGAAGATTCAAAGCTAAAATGATAATCACATAAGGAAAACGCAAAGACTTAAAAGCCATGTCAGAGTCAAAATCAGACTTCCCTTCCCTCTCCAATCAGCTGCTCGTTTCCATGCCGCTGCTTGACGATCCGAATTTTGCAAAAACGGTGATTCTAATCTGTCAGCACAATGAAGATGGTGCGATGGGGATCGTAGTAAATAGAGTACTCACTCATTCACTCGGTGATATATTTCTCGAGTTATCTTTGCCGATTACAGATCTGTCCCACATGAACGCACCCGTTTATGACGGCGGTCCTGTACAACGGGAAATCGGCTTCGTTATCCATAATGGAGATAAGTGCGATTGGGATTCAAGTATCTCGATAAACGACTCGCTGTGTCTCACCACATCCCGGGATATATTGTCGGCCATGGCCGAAGGAAAGGGCCCACAAAAAGCCGTTTTAGGTTTGGGATACGCAGGATGGGGCCCCGGGCAACTTGAAGAAGAAATCAAAAATAATGCTTGGTTTTCCACGCCAGCAGATGCGGATATCATTTTTTTGGGAAACATTGACGATAAATGGCACAATGCGGCTGGGCTCCTTGGAATTGACTACCGAAAACTCTCAAGTCAAGTTGGCCACGCATAAACTACTGAGCAAACCGACCATTTAGGTGGCTGTAAATAAGTGAAAATGGCTTCAAATAGAAGAATCTTGTGTTTCGATTTTGGGTTGAAACGAATAGGTACTGCCGTCGGCAATACGCTCACCAAAACTGCGCAACCCCTAAAAACCGCACAGGCAAAAAACGGCATCCCTAATTGGGATACGATTAATGACCTTGTTAGTGAATGGAAGCCTCATCATCTAGTGGTTGGGCTACCCTTGGCCATGGATGGATCAGAAGGCAAGAGCGCACTGGCGGCTCGAAAGTTTGGGGAGAGACTGCAATCCCATACTGGCATTCCTATTACGTTTGTGGACGAAAGACTCTCGTCTGTAGCCGCGGATGACCTACTACGTGAGTCATCCGTGGGGAAATCAATCACCCGTAAGCGTCAACAGTCTCGAGATGGTCTAGCTGCTGAACTGATACTACAGACATATTTTGGAGAACAGGTAAGCTAATGATCGCACCAATTGATGTGTTACCGCTGATTTCACAAATGTCTCATGATATTTCCCGTTTAAACCTGAGCAATCCGCTATTTATCGGTATACACACCGGAGGTGTATGGATTGCAGAAAAAATACACCAGCAACTCCTTCCCGAGGGCATAGACACTCACGGGTCGCTGGGAGCGTTAGATATTTCGTTTTATCGCGACGATTTCATGGAAGTAGGGATTAATCCAGAAGTAGGAGGTTCTCACCTACCGCATAGCATCGATGACAGGAACATTGTTCTGATTGACGATGTGCTGTATTCGGGGCGCACGATACGTGCGGCGATGAATGAGATTTTCGCGTATGGCCGCCCTGCCACAATCAAACTAGCCGTGCTTATTGACCGGGGAGGGAAACAGCTGCCTATCCAGGCTGATGTTATCGGTTGCCAACTGACACTTGATAATAACCAATATGCAAAATTAAAAAATACCGATAGCGGATTACAAATTGACATAGTTCAATCGGAAGAGGACCAATAATGTTGCCACCTGATAGTCAAATCCAATTCGATAGCGAAGGGAGACTCAAACATTTCTTAACAATTAACGGCTTACCAAGAGAAACGTTAATTAATATCCTTGATATGGCAGAGTCTTTCATAAACTTCGGTCAACGAGAGATAAAGAAAGTACCTTTACTCAGAGGGAAAACACTGGTCAATTTGTTCTTCGAACCCAGCACCCGCACGCGAACAACATTCGAGATCGCTGGAAAACGCCTATCAGCCGATGTCATCAACCTCAGTGCAGCGAGAATGTCGACAAGCAAAGGGGAGACTATTTTGGACACTGTGCGCACGCTTGAAGCCATGCACACTGATCTTTTTGTGGTTAGAGACTCCGCCAGTGGTGCTCCACATTTAATCGCAAGCCACCTACCTAGTCATGTCAAAGTCATCAACGCCGGTGATGGTCGACACGCTCACCCAACTCAGGCTATGCTGGATATGTTCACAATCCGACAGGTGAAAGGTCAATTCGAAAACCTCAAAGTTGCAATTATCGGGGACATACTTCACTCCCGGGTTGCTCGATCTCAAATACACGCCTTAAAAATTTTGAATGTTGCAGAGATAAGAATTATTGGCCCCAGAACACTGATCCCCACTGAAATCGAGTCCATGGGCGTCACTACGACAGGTGATATGAGAGCAGGGTTGGAAGATATTGATGTTGTCATGATGTTGAGAATCCAAAGAGAACGGATGGATGGACAATTGATTCCCAGCGAGCAGGAATACTTCAATCGTTACGGATTGACCGAAGAAAAACTCAGCTATGCAAAAAATGATGCCATCGTGCTTCACCCTGGTCCAATAAACCGGGGGTTGGAGATTTCTTCCAGTGTGGCCGACGGATCACGTTCGCTAATTCTGAATCAGGTCACAAATGGTATCGCGGTAAGAATGTCCATCATGGCCACTCTAATGGGAGGCAACGAGAGCAAGAAATGAAACTAGCACTACAAAATGGTTGGGTAGTGGATCCTGCCAATGATATCGATGGTCGACATGATATTTTCATCGATAACGGAAGAATTACCGCCATGGGAACCCCTCCTAAGGACTTTGTGGCAGATAGAGAAATCGATGTTAATGGACTTCATGTTATGCCAGGAATCATCGATCTTTCTGCCCGCTTGAGGGAACCGGGCGAAGAGTATATCGCTACTATTGCAAGTGAAACAGTGGCTGCAGCCAGCGGCGGCATCACTCGGATGGTCTATCCACCAGATACTTATCCAGTCATCGATACGCCAGCGATGGCGAGAATGATTCAAGATAGGGCCGATAGCATTGGCAGCACTAAAGTGCATCCTCTTGGCGCACTCACCGTGGGACTGGATGGTGACAAACTCACTGATATGGCAATGTTGATGGATGCTGGTTGCATTGGCGTTAGTAATGCAAGCAGGCCGATTCAAAATACGCTCGTTATGCGCCGAGCCATGCAGTATGCATCAACCTACGATCTCACGGTGTTTCTCACCCCTAAAGACTTCTGGTTGGCGGGGAATGGTTGCGTGCATGAAGGAGAAACAAGTACTCGGCTTGGGTTACCCGCCATACCAGAGGCAGCGGAAACTGTTGGCGTGGCGAGAGATTTAGCATTAATCGAAACCAGCGGCGCCCGGGCTCACTTCGACCTCATTTCCTGCAGACGCTCTCTTGAAATGATCGATGAAGCCCAGCAGCGAGGACTACCAGTTACTGTGGGGACATCCATTCATCAACTTCACTTATGCGAACAGGATATCAAAGCATTTGATACACGATATAAAGTGATGCCACCCTTAAGAACTGAGCATGACCGAGAGGCATTAGTACAAGGTGTTGCTCAAGGGAAAATTACGGTCATTTGCTCTGATCACCAACCTCACAGTGTGGACGCAAAGCTAGCTCCTTTTAGTGAGGCCGCCACTGGGATAGCTGGCTTGGATTCACTTCTTGCATTGACTTTAAGACTCGTGAAAAGTGGGAAAATAACGCTTGGATGTGCGATCTCAGCACTTACCACTAATCCCGCTAAAGTTATTGGGTTAGATGCCGGGCACCTCGGCATTGGTGCGCCTGCAGATTTATGTATCTATGATCCGTCCCACGAATGGGTATTAGATGAGCAAAGCATGGTCAGTAGAGGAAGGAATTCTCCGTTCATGAACAGTACGCTAACTGGGAAGGTACTTTATACAATAAATGGCGGCAAAGTGGTTTATAACAGCCTTACCAACCAAACTAAGCCCTAAAAACCTTAACCCCACATTAACACTGGTCCACACTCATTGTCTGAACATAACCGTCGTCAATGAAAATCCATTTATAAACCCAACAAAAAGTTTCAATTAGAAAATTACGATAATTTAATCCCTTGTACACATTTTGGTAAGGGTTGCTTTGTTATATTGCGCGCAACCTAAAACAATATTGAGGTAATTAATGCATCAAACAAGTTCATTTTCCCGATCCGTTAGGGTAATCGGCCTTTCCCTCGCCGCAGTAGTATCCGTTGGAGTCATCACATTACCCTTTTCACCTTTGATGGCTGAATCGGCATCTCATCATGTTGCGTCTAATCTACCCGAAATCAACATCAACAATGGTTTCGCTGACCTCGTAAAGGTGGTTCGACCAGCGGTTGTAAACATTTCGGTCACTGAGCATGCTCGGTCTCGTCCTAAACAACAAAGTCAAAGAGGAAATGTTCCACCGGAGTTTGAGGAATTCTTCAAACGATTTTTCGGAGAGTCACCTCACGGTAGTCAACAGAGGCAACCAGATAATGGCCAGGCACCCCAACCTTATCAACGCAGGTCCACTGCAGCGGGGTCCGGTTTTATTATTGATGCTTCAGGCCTAGTCGTTACCAACCATCACGTCATTGAAGATGCGGATGAAATTGAAGTGGTTTTTGATGACGGCACTCGAGTGCCAGCGGTTTTGAAAGGTGCTGATAGCAAAACAGATTTGGCGTTACTAGAAATAAGTGTAGACTACTCTCTTCCCTATGTTGCGTTTGGAGATTCAGAACAAGCAGAGGTGGGTGATTGGGTCATCGCCATCGGCAACCCTTTTGGACTCGGAGGAACAACAACCAGCGGCATTATCTCCGCTCGTGGCAGGGATATTCGCTCTGGGCCATTGGATGACTTTATCCAAGTCGATGCATCAATCAATCGTGGCAATTCCGGAGGCCCTCTGTTCAATACTAAAGGTGAAGTAATCGGCGTAAACAGTGCTATTTATTCTCCTAATGGCGGTAGTGTAGGAATCGGCTTTGCGATTCCATCTTCAATGGCATCCACTGTTATTTCGCAGTTAACCGAACATGGTACCGTGCAACGTGGTTTTCTAGGCGTTCATATACAATCAGTCAGCAAAGAAATCGCCGACAGTTTAGGTTTAGAAAAAGCTGATGGAGCGTTAGTGACGAGAGTGGTGGAAGACAGCCCAGCGAAAAGAGCGGGGATTGAGGCTGGCGATATCATCCTCAAGTACAATGACTCCGACATCGTCAAAATGCGCGACCTGCCTAAACTTGTTGCGTTAACCGAATCGAATTCCGATGTAGAGGTCGAGGTTTGGCGAAATGGTAAAATTAAGCTTCTAAAGGTCGTCATTTCTAAAACGGATGAAGCCAGTGTTGCCGCTGCAGATCAGAATGCACCAACTTCTGCTGTACTTGGTTTGTTATTAAGTGAAATCGATGAACAGATCCGGATGGAATATCAATTGGATGAAAATGTCGACGGAGTTGTTATTAGTAGCGTAAACCCAAAAGGAATAGGCGCAAAGAAGGGGCTACGAGAAGGTGACATCATCAAACGAATTGACCAAGTCGAGGTTAATTCTCCCAAGGACGTCAACGAGCATCTCGATACGATCGCGAAAGAGAAGAAAGAAACTGTTCTGCTTTTGATCGAACGCGGCGGCCAAGCACGGTTTGTTGTTGTACCTATGAGACCTTAATCCCTCATTATCTCTTCTTCATTTCAGAGCACAAGGATGTGCTACTTTTTTTCTGACGCATGCCCCTAGAAAAGATACCTTTCTCAACTATTATCTCCCCCTCAGAAATCTGAGCAGACGGTGAAAGACTAATTATTCAATGCCATTTGCTTTATAATTCCGGCTCATGAATGCTCCTAAAATCAGACCGTCAATAAGCCTTGAGCAAGTTTGGTGTACGTTAAAAGAAGAAGCCGAGCTTCAACAAGACAAAGAGCCCCTGCTAACACCACTACTATTCCCTCTTATCTTGCAGCACGCTACTTTTGCCAAGGCCCTAAATGCCATGTTAAGTAGTAAAATACAATGCTCTACACTACCCGAAGACGCCATCCATAAGCTAATCAACCTAGCACTATCTAATGATGCCGATATCGTAAAGAAGGCCCAGTTTGATTTGCTCGCATTCCTCGATAGAGACCCAGCTTGTGACCGACTATCTCTGCCTTTCCTCTATTACAAAGGCTATCAGGGTTTACAGCTCCATCGGATTGGCCATTGGCTTTGGCACAATGGGAAAAGTGAGCTTGCGTTATACCTACAAAGCCAAGTCAGCGCCTCTATGGGGATTGACATCCACCCCGCTGCAAAAATCGGAAAAGGCATTCTGATTGACCACGCGAATTCGCTGGTCATTGGTGAAACTGCGGTAGTAGTAGGAGACGATGTGTCCATGCTCCATGAAGTCACTTTAGGTGGTACAGGTAAAGATATCGGTGATCGTCACCCTAAAGTGAAGAGCGGAGTTTTGATCGGTGCGGGAGCAAAGATACTTGGCAACGTTATCATTGGAAAAAACGCTAAAGTGGGTGCCGGAAGTGTCGTTTTGAATGACGTACCTGACCACTTAACCGTTGCAGGCATTCCAGCTAAAGTGGTTGGCGATTGTCGAGGAAATCAACCAGCACTTGTCATGGACCACTATCTGGAAACACCTTAAATGGCCTCTAAAAAGGCCACCATCGATCAACTTAGGCTTATGCCCTCCTTCGAAATATTATTTCGGGTTTACCACTTTGGTAATCAACTCTAATGAGGAGTCGATTTTTAGAAAGAGGAACCTGGTTGCAACAAAAACTCGCGCTCTTCCTCCGTCGAAAGCCGGCCTAAAATGACATTTCGATGCGGGAACCTCCCGAAGCGCTGAATAAAGTCGCGGTGCTTAATAGCAAACCTCAGATAACCGCGGATTATTTCCTTCTCCTTTTCTGTCTCCCCTGATTCAACCAACGCTTCATACAGAGAAACCGCCCGATTCTGATCAACCATTTTTTCACTGTGTTCAAAAGGTAAATAGCAAAATACGCGTTCAATGACACGCAGTTCATTCTCTGCTCCGGCATCCAACAATGTATTAACATAACTGAGCGCTAGTGCATCACAATCAAATGCGCCAGGAGTATTGCGGTACATGTTCCTTGGAAATTGATCTGTGCATAGAATTAGTGCCAATAAACCTCGGGGAGTGTTCTGCCAATCACTCAGCTCTCCCGCAATAACTTTGCGAGTAACCTGTTCAAATCTTTCTGTAATATCCTGATCAACACTCGCATCTTTGGACCACCAGAGTCCAGATTTCTCCGCATTTATCTCCAACAATGATTGGGAATCTCCGAACCAGTAGTGAATAATACGGTCAATAGTTTCATTCATATCGATTTGCTAGGTAGTTGGGTGAATATAATTGCCAGAGTTCGAGAACAGGGACATTTACTTTGAAAATAAGGGGCGATTCTGCTAGGGTCCAGCCTATGAATAAGCGGAAAACACATTCACTCTAGTTCAACTTCTTTTTTTCGTCAATATGGCAACTCGCCTCTTTATCGCCCTTGTCATCTTGGCTGGCACCATGTGGTATCTATCGTGGTATCGAACCGCCAGTAACAAGCAAAGAAACCAGTCTCTACGAACTGGACTACTGTATGGCGTTGCTGGAGTACTTCTCCTCCTCGTTATCACAGGTCGAATTCCTTGGTTGTTTGCCATCATCAGTGCCGCCATACCCTGGCTTAATCGGGCTATGACGTTGAAAGCTATCTGGGGGCAATTCAAAGGTAAAGGTCAAAACCCCGGAGGAAATCAAGGATCTGGGCAGAACCATCGACCACCCGGAGTTGGGGGTCTATCGATTAGCGAAGCTTATGAAATCCTCGGTCTTGAGCCCGGCGCCACTACCGAGGAAATTATCCAAGCGCATAAGAAATTGATGCAAAAGAATCACCCTGACAGAGGTGGATCAGACTATCTTGCATCAAAAATCAATACTGCCAAAGACATTTTATTGAATGCCTGATATGCCCGATTCAGAAAAACGAAGGCAGTGTTCTTTCCACCTGAAACGTCACGCACCATGTCATTCCATTTTTCTCCATCGATAAGTACAATGTCGTCAAAGTCCACCTAGTTTAGAGAAAACCATTGCCTTTTCCTATTAAACATTCGTTGTTTAAAGCCATTTCCTTTGGGCTTCTGGTTTCTATTTCTATTTGGCCTGCAGCAATGAGTTTAGTCAGAACAGATAAAGCAGACCAATGGGGTATTAACGAACAGATACTCGCCAGTGTCATTACAGAGGACGTTATTAACAAAAAATTACCATCCACCATCGCCATACCCGGCTTTCAAATTTCTGAACCATTAACAGTCAACTACACAATTGACGAAGAACTCGAAGCCAAAGCCCATAATCTCCTTAAACGTTACAATCCAGACTATGGGGTGTTTGTAGCGATCAATCCAGATAATGGCCACATATTGTCCATGGTAGATTCTGCTCGAGATGGGATGAATCATGGCAATTTATCTTTGTCTAATACGTTTCCCGCCGCTTCCGTTTCCAAAATTATCACTACCGTTGCAGCATTAAATGAGGAGAAAGCAAATAAAAACACCATTATCCCTTTTAATGGGAAGACTACAACACTTTATAAAAAGCATGTTTTTAAACACCAGAATAACAAGTACACGAAACATCTAACCCTGACGGAATCCTTTGCAAAGTCAGTAAACTCAGCATTCGGACGTTTGGGTGCAGTACATTTAGGTGGAAGAACCATGCTCGATTACGCCCACCGGCTGGGCTTTAATGGTCAATTCTCCTCGGATTTTAGATTTGACAATGGTCGTATAAAAGTCAATACGACTGATTCATGGGAAGTGGCTGAAATGTCCACCGGTTACACCCGCAATAATACGCTCTCTCCTCTTCATGCTGCCGTCATCGCCGCTACTGCGGTAAACGGGGGTAAATTGATCGCTCCGGTACTCATATCCTCGGTCATTGGCCCTCACGGAATCCCCGTGTATCAATATGACGAACCTGCATCTTCATCAGTGATGACGGCCTCTACATCTCGGCAACTAAAGGACATGATGCAAGCGACAGTCAAACAGGGGTCCGCTAGAAAATCTTTTCGTCAACTTCAAAAAGGAGTGCTTAAAGACGTGAGAATAGGAGGTAAAACAGGCTCACTTACCGGCTTCCACCCGAAGGGGAAATATGATTGGTTCGTTGGTTTCGCAGAGAACCAGCAACAAAAAATTGCCTATGCCGTATTATGTATTAACAAGGAAAAATGGTATGTAAAGTCAGCACAATTAGCACGGCAAGTATTAGAATACTACTTCGAGAGAGACCGTAAGGAACTAGCTTCGTTTTAAGTTTTTATTTTCGAATCTGCGTGGTGCCAAAAATTTGGAAACAACCAATCCGACCCAAATTTCGGTATCAAGTAACATAAGGTCAAACAGTATGAGCACGGCAGTATGAAACAATATCTAGACACAGTTAGAGAAGCGCTCGAAGAGGGCCAGAGAAAAGAAAATAGAACCGGGGTCGACACACTATCCACTTTCAACATTAACTATGAAATTGACCTAAGAGATGGTTTTCCACTGCTCACTACCAAAAAAATTTCTTGGAAGAACATTGTGATCGAAAACCTGTGGTTCTTGTCAGGCCGAACAGATATCTCATTATTATTGAAACACAATTGCCATTTCTGGGATCCTTGGGCTGATGAAAATGGCAAGGTACCAAGCGCCTACGGCAACTTTTGGCGGCATTTCCCCTTGGCTGGTGACGACACCAATGATCAAATTGCCTATGTTGTGGATCAACTGAAAACCAACCCCATGAGTAGAAGAATGGGAGTTTCAGCATGGGCACCGGGAAACGCTCAAACCAGCGCACTACCTCCTTGTCACGCTTTTTGGGTGTTGAACACTCAAATGGACAAAAACCAATCCCCTTATCTATGTTTACATCTCACACAAAGAAGTTGCGACATTGCCTTGGGTGTTCCCTATAACATTGCGGGATATGCTTTGTTGCTGGCCTTATTTTCTCGATTCAGCGGCATTCCTGCTGGAGTCTTTGCCCACACTTTGATTGACGCACACGTCTATACCAAAAAAGAAGATGGAACTATGGCGGAGCACGACCATATCCCAAACTTAAAAGAACAGCTAACACGTCAACCTCGCCCGTTACCTATATTGGAAATCGATCCGTCTATTCAAGCACTAGAGGATATCGAACCCTTATTGGCATTGGGAACCGATGAGATTATGTCACTATTCGTGTTACATAATTACGACCCATATCCTGCCCTAACCTTCAAGGTTGCTGTTTAACTTGAAATACCCTACTTCTCTCGGCGCTATCGCCGCAATGACTCGGAACAATGTAATTGGCCTGGATAAACAGCTCCCTTGGCACTATTCCGAGGATCTTCGCCGCTTTAAAAAAAGGACTCTGAACAGCTGCGTTGTTATGGGCCGCCTGACTTGGGAATCAATGGGGAGTAAGGCGTTACCAAACCGCCGAAATATCGTTATTAGCCGATTTGGCGTTGAAGGTGCAGAGCACCATCGTTCAATTGAGCAAGCACTATCAACATGTCTCAATGAGCATGTTTGGATTATTGGAGGCGGGCAGATTTACCGCGCAGCTCTGGACTATCTAACAATATTGGATATCACCTATGTTCCAGATGTGATAAATGATGGCAATGCGATCCGGTTTCCTAATATCGATGATCAAATCTGGCAAGCATCGGAACCCCAAAACCTCGATCACTCAGAACTTGTAAATATCATTTACACAAGGCGGCCTGAGCACCCACCCAAATCATTCACATAGTCACAAAAATATAAACTTTCCCATGTCCATTCGGGTATTCGATACTTATTATGCTTCTGATGCAGAAATCGAAGGGGTCAAAACAGCATTGACCAAAGCTGGGGTTCATTTCTATGAAACTCACAAAGGTAAGTGGGGCATCGGATCTGCCGCGATATGGATTGAAGATGAAGACGCCTACCAGACTGCCAGAAAAGAGATCACAGCCTTTGAGTCTGAATGGAAAAAAGAAGTTCAACGAGAAGATACCAGCAAAAAAATAAACTGGCATTCAATCCCCTTCGTTATATTTGTCATCGCGATGGTACTTTATCTGAATTTCTCCTGGCTTTATTAGCATTTTTTCCCAATATCACCATTATTGACTTCCATTAGTACAATGACAACAGGAAGCCAAAAACCTGATAATCAGCAGTTAACCGAGCATGCTGAGACTAGTGAATCAATTAGCTCTGAGCGCCCATTCTTGCTCGCAGAAAAAATCAAAAATTGGGCGAAAGATCTCGGCTTCAATCACACAGCTATCAGTGACATTGATTTATCTGAGTGCGAGGTCCGATTTCAGGAGTGGTTAAATGATGGTTTCCATGGAGAAATGGGGTACATGTCCAGACATGGGACTAAGCGCACTAGACCATCGGAGTTAGTGGAAGGCACCGTTCGTGTTGTTAGCGTTAGAATGGATTACTTAAATCAAACCATGCGCGAGGCTGGCCAGACACTGAATGATGCTACTAAAGCTTACGTTTCCCGCTATGCGTTGGGTCGTGACTACCACAAAGTAATACGCAATCGATTGCAACATCTTGCTAAAAAGATATCCGAAGAATACGGCGAACATGGGTACCGAGCCTTTAGCGACAGCGCTCCCGTTATGGAAAAAGCCTTGGCAGAAAAGTCGGGGCATGGTTGGATTGGAAAACACACCAATCTGATTAATCAACATCAAGGCTCCTGGTTTTTCCTTGGAGAGTTGTACACGAACATCCCTTTACCCATTGACAAGGCCACCTCTGCACATTGTGGAACATGTCAGTCTTGCATTGATGTCTGCCCAACTGGTGCGATTGTTGAGCCGTACCGGGTAGATGCCAGACGATGCATTTCCTATTTAACTATCGAACTAGCAGGTTCGATCCCGATAGAGTTTAGAAAGCAACTGGGCAATCGAATCTATGGTTGCGATGATTGTCAGTTGGTTTGCCCTTGGAATCGTTACGCTGAATTATCTGTTGAACCCGATTTCAAAACTCGCCATGGTCTTGATAGCAGTGATTTACTCACGCTATTTAACTGGGACGAAGTTACTTTTCTTAGACGAACGGAAGGTTCAGCAATTCGACGAATAGGACACCATCGCTGGTTACGTAATATTGCGGTGGCGCTAGGAAATGCTCCCTATTCAAAGGAAATCGTGGAGTCGCTTACCGACAAGCTGCAACACGGTAGTGATCTCGTCAAGGAACACGTTACTTGGGCAATCGAACAACAGGAAATCCGAGCATCTACGATATCAACCGACCGGTCCAAATCACAGACTCTCGACCACGGGAATGGAATTCCGACCGCCCAAATTCCAATTAATCCTCAACAAAAACGAACCCATAGATCAGAATGAGAAATCAACTTGACCACCTCGTTTTTTGTGCTACTACTCTCAAAGAAGGTATTGATCACATTGGCGAAGCGCTCGGAGTGAAGGTACCTAGTGCTGGAATTCATACCCAAATGGGTACTCATAATGCGGTGATGCAGCTGGGGAACAATATCTACTTTGAGATTATAGCCATCAACCCAGAGTCAGACGCACCACAAAGACCTCGATGGTTCAGCATGGATAACGCCAGTGATAGATTAGCCATCCACAGCAAACCACGACTCATTACTTGGGTCGCAAACACAGAAGACCTAAAGCAACTCACTAATTTATCTACCTATCCTTATCCGGAGGGACTATCCATGACCCGTGAAACAAAGAACGGTCTTCTGGAATGGTCAATCACCGTTGCTGAAGACGGGACATTACCAGCGGCAGGATTGCTCCCAACTCTGATTCAATGGAAACAGCCGTCATTACATCCTTCGAACAAAATGATCGATTTAGGATGCCGATTAGCGTCCCTCACCGGGTAGTGTACCCTGAGGTCTGTAATTTATTTCTTTAGCGATGTTCGTTTGGCTTAGGCGAAGTGAGCGTAGCGAACGAAGCCAAAGCCGGTTTTTCTGGATTAGGTGTTGAATGTTGAGCCATCA
>WLWV01000056.1 GCA_012103395.1 Gammaproteobacteria bacterium | reverse complement strand
TACCTCGTTGTGTTTTGATATTGTTTGGTAACTACATCAAAACGGGTAACTCTCATTAAATCAACCCTCGCTTCGCTCGGATTGATTTAATACGGTGTCAGATTTGGTCTAAACTTCTACAACTAAATCGTGGATAATGGCGATTAAACAAAAGTAGTTTACTCCCTGCAAAATCACCAATGGCAAAAGTAGTAGGTAATACGCCTGACTCATTGCCCAAATCATCGCAGCAGAAGTCGTCACCGCCCTCAAGACCGCCCAAAAAGTCGTAAGCGCCATCCGTTTCCCATTGACCTCGAGTAACTCAGGTTTTTCGGATTTAAGGTGCGCAGCGATTTGTGACACCTTCGGTATCTTAATTTCTTTCTTCAAAACTTTCTCAACGAAATCACGATAAGGCATCCTAGGGATAGAATCGGTTCTGCTTGCGCTATCCGACCGAAAACGGGTCTGAGTGAACGTTTCAGTGCGCACGCGGTTCATCAATACCCCGGCTTCCTTGAGGTGAGTTTGCATTGACCGGAGATACGAATCTGGGCCACACAGATAAAAAAGTGCGTCTGGTACTTCTTGCGTTATGCTGTCAATCGATTCCCCAGTAAGGCGGCCTGATTCATCTGTGACATGCAGATTAAGGTTGATGTTCGTGTGTTGGGCGTCAGCATCTCTCAGCTCATCCACGCGCACAATGTGGTCTCGTGATGTCACGGAGTAGTGAATATGTAACTCTTGGTCATGTTTATCTTGAATAACCGAGCGACACATTGCCAGTGCTGGCGTCATTCCGATCCCGGCAACCAAACAAACCACCGGTCGGCTTTCCGTCGAATCGAGGTAGGTCTCGCCTTGAGGATCGGAAAGTTGGATTAAGGTATCTGAACTACAATGATCAATCATCCAGTTCGAAAAGAAACCCTTGGGTTCACGCTTGATGGTAATCTCATAGTAATCTGTTTCACCACTTGCCGAGGTCAATGTATACGGGCGCTCAAACCAACGCCCCTTGATTTGGGCCTGTATCACCACATGTTGTCCCGGTTTCGCCGGCTTCAGCTTACGATGATTGGAAATAAGACGAAAGCTAGAGGTATCTTTGGTCACCGAAGTAATCTCTGACACCATAGCTGGAACCCACTCGGCTTGACCAACCATCTTCTGCACGAGATGCCGACAACCGCCGCAAACCGAACTAGCCCCGGTCGTTTCCACTAGAGCATCAAAACTGTGACAGCCTTGTTGAATCGCTTGGTGCAAAGCGGAGCGTGGTACTTTTAGACACTGGCATATTATTTCACTGTCACCATACACCAACTCCCCCATTTCAATAAATAGAGTTCCGCTTTTTTGAAATCGGTTTATCTGGGAAGAATCGATTGCCTCACCATCGACCACTGTGCGGTAGATCTTACCGAGTTCCTCCCATGCCCCTATTGCGGTGAATCCAACAATACGGTTGTCAGTAATCATGAGCTGACGGTCAATCCCCATGTCCGGGTTTTGGTAATTGAGAATCGCCTCTGATTGTGCATCGATACCCATGACACTCATGTTGAAGATATCCTGACCGATCACTCGTGATGATGTTATTGATAGTCCACTATCAGTACGATGCAAAACTGTAATGCAATCCATACCCATGAACTTTCCCGTAAATTGGGTTACGGTCCATCTTTGGGGAAGCAGGTAAATTTTCCGCAAGGTTTCGGCGAATCCACGAAACAATGGGGAATTCTCATATATTTCTTTAAAATACACTGCTGAGATAGTCAGTACTCGCAATCGATCTTTTGCAATGGCGGTTGCGGCACGAGGAGCATCTCGAATGATGGCTAACTCACCAAAACACAGTCCTTTGTGAAGCTCACTAGTGATGATCTGGCCAGTGTCATCTTCATGGTGAATAACAGCCGTTCCAGACAAAATAAAATAAAAAGTATCTCCTGTTTGACCTTGAGAAAAAATGGTCTCGCCAGGTTGAAAAGTCACCTCCGTAGAATAAGCTTCGATGTCTGTTTCGCTGCTCAGAGTGCGAAAAAGCGTACTTTGCTTTGATAGATTCTCTCGAATTTGTTGCGAACCAATCTCCATCAAATGTGTTTTCAACGGCGAATTCGCCGCTAGTGCATCCTGAAAATCGGCTTTTTGTATCTTTATCAAGGTCGTATCACAAATTGTTCTTACGCTGGCATTACGATATTTTTCACCATCTGGTAGCAATGCCTGCTCGCCCACATAAGCTCCTTGCTCCAATCTTCTCAGTGCAATTTCCTGGTTATTCGTTAGTAGAGTAAACACCTGAACCGCACCCGAGAGGATGATGTACATCTCCTCACCAACCTCACCTTCATGGATGAAGGTAACGTTAGTGGGTAAATCGACGCGGTCCACCAGTGTGATAAGCGTGTCAAATTCCCTGGGAGTAAGTGCATCGAACAAACCCGTTTCTTTTAATGGTTTTGAAAGTGAATTAGTCATAATTTAAGATCTTTCCAAAAATTAAAGGAAATGGACAATGCTGAAAGTTCAATGTGTTAGCCGATTGATTCTAAAGAAACTCTCTCGAGCACTGAACATTTAGTTGGATCCGGCGCAGGCAGTCTAACGACCCCAAAAAATCTCTCGCGCCAACTACACCTTATACGCGCTGTGCTGATAGGTCTAACATGGCACGCTTACATTCAGGGTTGTCAGCTAGCATAGAGATAAACGTTTCTTTTTTGAGGCGAAACACTTCACTGTAAGCTTGCGCCGCTACCGTTGTTGCGAGCGGGATATCGTGTAACAGAGCGCTCTCACCAAAGAAATCACCTGCTTCAAGTGTACTGATAAAACGCTCATCAGCACTAGTCACCAATGTTCCGCTGGAAACAATGAAAAAGTATTCACCCGTTTCTCCTTGCTGGTAGACTCCTTCATTGGGCATCAATTCAATTCGTTCCAGCCCGCGTGAGATTTGTTCAAGAGAAGCAATAGAAAGCGATTTAAAGATAGGTGATATACGCAGTAATTCGATATCATCGTTATGAGCATTAGCACGAACCGCAAAGCGCCTGAGACTCAACGCGGCCAAAGGAGTGATGAAAATCATCAACCCTCCAATTAACATTATCGCCAAGTTAAGATCAAACAAATCAATGAGGGACGAGCAGAGTATGCCACCGAGTCCAAATCCAGTATTGGCTATCAAGAAATTAAAACCAAAGACCGAAGACTGAACATGCGAGGGAATCCCGCGCTGCATCAATGTTGTTCCCGCAACCATAAAAAACACCAGACCAACGCCACTAATTGCCATTCCTGCAAACGCGGTAAATATACTCAGATATATCCCCGTGATGGCAGTACCTCCACCTACTAGTAAAGCCCCGACAGTCCATGGGGAAACGAGGTCGTTACGACCGGATAATTTGAAAGACACTACCCCACCGAGCAGTCCACCCACTCCGAATGCCGCACCAAGCATGGATGGGCCCGAATTACCGAGATCAAGAACATCGAGTGCAAGGGCAGCAGCGATGACCTGAAGTGAAGCCATGCAAATCGCCATCCAAGCTTGAAAAGCGACCAACACAACGATATCGAAATCCCAAAGTATGGTTCGACAACCCTCGCTCAGACTTGTCAGTACAGAGGCAACCCCTTTTTCTTCCAGCCGAGGGATTTTGTTCTCGACACTGAAAAAAAGAAAAGCCGCTGCAAAACCACCGATAGCAAAAACAGTGAAAGCAACCGCTGGTTCGGCGATGAGTAAAAGGAGGACAGCGCAAAATGGTCCAACCAGCATTCCGTTCATTCTTAAGACTTCCGTCAGGCTGTTTGATGCGGTCAGCTCCTTTGGCGTTCGGGCGAGCCAAGGCAGTACACGCAAATGCATGGTATCACCCGGATGGGTTCCCAAACCTTCAAAGGCGCAGATCACGATTAGCGCAATCAATGGGCCATCCGCGAACAAAATGACGGCGGATGCTGCCATTGCAATTGCACGTAGCCAAGCAAGTAGTGCTAAGCCTCGAATCAGCCCCCAGCGGTCTGCCAACACAGCATAAAGAGGGGTAAACAATGCCCCAGGGATCATATGAACGGCCAGCATCAACCCAACAGCCCAAGCCCCTCCCTCGTTAAAAGCGACCGTGCTGCGTGTGACAACCCAACCCCAGAACATGATTTTGGAGATGCCCCAAGCCAGTTGAATTCGACGTAATTCCGGAATTTCCAACGCCCTTCTAATGTTGCTCTTAGGAACCTCAGAGCCATCCCCTTCAATGCTCATATCAGTGATTATATGACTGACAGATGGTCATCATATCGACAGTGATATGAGCATTACAAATTACATCGGGCACGAGATATTTGATTTTCATAGCAGGCATCTTTTCCGAGTATGGGTAATATTATCAGCGTGAGTTCATGTTAATCAAACAGCTCCTCCTCATTCAAACTAATAGGCGTTGCTTAATCGATATAGTTAATCGATATAGTTTAATGAAGAGTCGTTAACATTCTAACTGCAGCATATCATCGTTAGCGTTTAAGCGTAGTGATACATTGCTCAGGATAATTAACGGTGAATCAGCTAGGCATTGATGAATAGAGTTACTGAGTTCAAGATATTGTAGCCAGTAAATACGCTATTTTGGCCGCGAATGGGGGTATGACTGGATCTCCATTCGCCGCCAATGCAGCATCTTACATGTACAGATGTTTTAAGACATGAACAAGTGAATCGCTCGTTCAGACAAACTTCCAGATACGGGTTTTCTCAAGGACAAAATACACAAGGAAATACCAGTCAAATAATCTGTAGGCCCTCATCGAGAAGCAACCTAGCGGGAGAATAGCAATTCCAGAGTTTGGAACTCTTTATTACCAAGGGTTCCGGTGAGATCTACCGCCAGCGCTTGTTCAAAGAACTCTTCCATGTCTAATGCGATACCGATGGCTTTGAGTTCAATGTCAGGGGATTTTTCGATACTCTTTACCACATGCTTCAAATGACGTTCTAGGAAATATTCATCGTTGTAATTGCTGGTCGCGCTATCCATGGGCGCACCGTCTGAAATCATCACGAGACATTTTCTGGACTGAGGTTGATTACGCAGGCGTTCCCCTGCCCATTGCAGTGCCTCACCATCCAGCCCCTCTCGAAAATGAAGCGGATTCATCATGGACGCGATGGAATGTCTCCCTCGACGCCATGTTGTTTCGGCACTTTTGTACACAATATGCAATCGGTCGTTGAGTCGTCCCGGATACTCTGGACTTCCATCATCTCGCCATGCCTTCATTGACTCCCCTCCGGTCCAAGCACCCGTTGTAAACCCAAGGATTTCACTTTTAATGCCTGCCAGTTCCAATGCTCGACTGTAAATATCTACCATGACCGCAACGGCTTCATAACGTTGTCGTTTCATTGACCCAGAATTGTCAATGAGAAAACTGATCACCGTGTCACTATAAGGAGCGTGTTTTTCCTGCTTAAACACTTTTCGGTAAGCGGGGTTAGACACAATTTGGCCCAATCGTCTACCGTCGAGATACCCTTCCTCTTCGCCGTAATCCCATCCGGCTCGGGACTGGATAGCAAAGATACGCTGAAGTCGCTGCGCCAGTCTGGGAACACTGATTGCTTGGGCTTCCACCAGTTTATCTAACTTATTTCTCAAAGTGGCTCGCTGCTCTGGTCGATAGAGATCCTCCCCATCCACCTGCTTATCGTAGTCTTTACAGAAAATGTAGTATCCGGGATCGCCATCTTCTCCCTGCCTAACTCCAGCGCCCGCGCCAACCAAAACGCCTTCAATATAACGATCATCTTCATTATCGATGGGCGGCATCATCAAACGATGTCTTGCTGAAGCGGCTTGCTGATCCGTTAATTCACCCTCAGCATCCCGAGCGATATCACTGATCTTTAATGCGATGGTAAGCGCTAGTTCACTATAGGTCTGTTGGTCGTTTCGTGTTTTCCGCAATAACGCGAGTTCACTGCCAATGATGGGGGCTAGCCGGAATCGCGTCGATTCAATGATATCTTCCACCTCCTGATCCTGCATGGTGCCGTTCAGTCGTGAACGCACTATATGGGCAACACCATAGATCAACAAGCCCAGCTCATTTTCCGATATACCGTCACCGCGACATTGCCGACACCAGCCATCAAACGCCGTGTCTAAATTCCTTTTCACCCCTACCAACCCAAGGGAAACCAAAGATTCAGTTCTTAGCTGCTCAAGGATATCAAACACCAATTTGGCAATGGTATCAGCGGGCATCATCCTATTATGTAACTTTGGATCGCTGTATACCAGACGACATGCCATAGCATCAGCGACCCCGCGGCAGCGATCAATGGAGTGGGTCAGCACATCCACGGCTAGATGAGGAGTGTATAGGGAGGCACCACGGCCTCCAATAAACAAACGCTCACGTCGAAACTCCGCTTCTGGATTACCAGATAGCGCTCGGATTGTCGCCGCGCAATGACGCTCGATTTTGCGTCTTCTGATTTGCTCGTTGCTCATCTGGCCAATTTGATACCCGCCTTCAGGAAACCAAGAAAATCAGGTAATTTACTCACCTTGTGCAATGGAATACTCTAGTTCCTCGCCAAATGCGCGTTGGTAATATTCCGAGATGATTGATCGTTCTGCATCGTCACATTTGTTCAGAAAGGATAAACGAAAAGCTGTGGCAACATCCCCGAATATTTCAGTGTTCTCAGCCCATGTGATCACTGTCCTTGGAGACATGACGGTTGAGATATCACCGGAGGCAAAGCCCTTTCGTGTCAAATCTGCGACAGTGACCATAGATTGAACATCCTCGATTCTCGATTTGAAACCAGGCACTTGGGCAGTCACAATGTCTACCTCGTTTTCCGCAGGCAGGTAATTTAGGGTTGCAACGATATTCCAACGATCAATTTGGGCCTGATTGAGTACCTGGGCGCCATGATATAAACCATTAAGATTACCAAGTCCCACGGTATTTGCAGTGGCGAATAACCTGAATGATGAATGAGGACGAATCACCCGGTTTTGATCTAATAGGGTAAATTTTCCGTCGCGCTCCAAAATACGTTGAATCACAAACATGACATCAGGTCGACCAGCATCAAACTCATCGAAAATTAGTGCAACCGGCCGTTGCAATGCCCAGGGCACAATGCCTTCCTGAAATTCCGTGATCTGTTTTCCATCTCGAATAACGATAGTATCCCGCCCCACCAGATCCAAACGGCTGATATGTCCATCTAGGTTAACTCGGATACAAGGCCAATTCAGCCGGGCTGCAACCTGCTCGATATGGGTAGACTTACCAGTTCCATGATAGCCCTGAACCATAACTCGTCGGTCGTTGGAGAAACCAGCCAGAATCGCCAGCGTAACATCGCGATTAAAACAATACGCCGGATCAATTTCCGGCACGTGTTCTTCTCGGGTACTGAAAGCCGGAACCTGCAAATCACTGTCAATGGAAAACAGTTCTCGGGCTGATACGCGAATATCGGGTTGTAAGTTGTTCATCATTTCGGTCTAGGGCCAAGTCAATATCAGTACACAAACTACAGCTACTTTAAGTGAGCACGAGACCTCACCACGAAGTTTCGGCACCTATAGGTGAACGGCATTGACAGTGTTGATTGAGTTGCAACAACCATTCTCAGACGGCTCCAGCTTAAGCAACTCAGAAATTAGAAATATTCTGGTTCGCGATTCTAACGGCTTTTATTGCTAATGGGAGAATTAACATTATCGAGAATACCTATTGAGATATAAAGAAAACTGCAGTCTGGGCATGTTGTTTAATTCACTTTTAAACAGGTACACTTGGCCTATGACTATAAAGAGAAAGCGATGACATTCTTCCTACCTGTCGCTTGAGCTCTTGCTAACCCGAGGAACCTCTGAGTAAGTCTTAAAACATTACCATGATTGTTTATTCGTATTCACCGTAATAATCCAAACATCATCCAGATCAAATCATGAAAGTCTTTCTATTCGCTTTATTAGCTGCGATGGGCAATGCCCTGTTTGTGTATGGACAACGGGGTTCCCAAGCCTCTGCGAATCCGTTTCAATTTATACTTGCAGCACTCGTCATTTGCACGATCCTCTTTCTGATTTTCGCCTTCGCCAACAAAGCACCGTTAGATGGTGATTATCTATTAAGGAACCTTCGATTTATACTAATCAGCGGAGTTGGATTCTTTTTGACCTTTATTGGTTTTTATTGGCTATACAGTCAGCAGGGCGCAACAAATTACATCGTTTATGCCTTACTTTCGATTTTGACTACCTCCATCGGTGTTGGCATTATTATTTTTCGCGAACCATTTAATCAGTATCATGTGATCGCTGGTTTGTTAGCGGTAGCAGCGATTCTTTCCTATGGGTTTGGACAGCATAAGCTATCAACGCTGTCTGGGTAACCTTAAGCTTGGCTGGTTTTGTCCCCCTCGTTTTTGCCATCCTGAAACCTCAGCATAACCGCTAGAGCTAAAAATAGACTGCTAACTGTTAGACAAAAATACTCATTAGTAGATATAGACTGGGATTTGTTATCTCATTTTAATCTGCCCTTTTCTTGGATCACAGCGTTATGCTGGGACTCACCCTATTTAGCCCCCGATTCTTAATGCCACTGATTTCATGAACCTATCCTCCCCCGGGAAACTTGCCCACCAAACAGTACCATCCATAGGTGTTTTGTTGACTAACCTAGGCACGCCCGACAGCTATAAAACGAGCGATGTTAGAAAATACTTGAAAGAGTTTCTATGGGACCATCGTGTGGTTGAGGTGCCTCGTCCAATCTGGTGGTTTGTCCTTAATCTGATCATACTCAACACCCGACCTGCTAAATCGGCTAAAGCCTATCAGAAGGTCTGGACAGAAAAAGGGTCCCCTTTGATGTCAATTTCCATGGATATATTGGATGGAATCAGAACGCAATTCGAATCTGATAAATCACCTTTTATGGACCAAAAACCCGTGATTCATTTAGAATTCGCCATGCGCTACGGCAACCCATCCCTGGCCTCAGGCCTTGCAGCACTAAGAGATAAAGGGGTTGATCGAATTTTGGTATTACCACTTTATCCTCAATATTCTGCGACCACCACGGCTTCGACATTCGATGCCGTGGCCAAAGAGGTTTCAAAATGGCGAAAAATTCCAGAACTGCGCTTCATCAATCATTATCACGATGATGAAAACTACATCACTGCTCTCGCGTCTAAAATAAATCAACACTGGGACGCACATGGAAGGGCGGAACATTTACTCATGTCATTCCATGGCATTCCACAAGCTTATTTTGAGGCCGGCGATCCTTATCATTGCGAATGCCACAAAACGGGCAGGCTACTTGCTGAGAAATTGGAGCTGAGCGAAAGCCAATGGACTTTGAGTTTTCAGTCCCGCTTGGGGCCCAAACAGTGGTTGAAGCCATACACGGACCACACCCTAATGGCCATGCCAGAAAAAGGAATTAAGAATATCCAAGTAGTCTGTCCGGGTTTCAGTGCAGATTGCTTAGAAACCATTGAAGAAATCGCCATGGAGAATCGAGATACTTTCATGGAATCTGGTGGGGAGTTGTATGAATACATACCCTGTCTCAATAATTCAGCCGAGCATCTCTTTGCGCTTGAAGCGCTGATTCGAAAACACATTCAGGGGTGGGACCGATCGTGTTCTCTCGAAGAGACAAATCAAACCATTCAACGCGCCCAAGCCATGATGCAATCCGCAGACGCTGGTCGCTAATCCTCTCTCCTAATACGAAGTAACAATATGAAAGCACTTATTATTATTGCCCACGGTAGCCGACGAGAAGAGGCTAATGACGAAATCAAGCAATTAGCGCGGTATCTGGCTGAGAATGATCAATCCGATTTTGATTACATCACTCACAGCTTTCTGGAGATGGGGCAGCCTGATATTCCTAAGACGGTGAATGAGGTTATTCAATCCAATGCAGCGGCGGATGGGGCAACGAGTGCAACACAGATAGTCATCCTTCCCTATTTTCTCGCGGCTGGTGCTCATGTCGCAAGAGACATTCCTGGAATCATTGAAGACCTGAAGGTAATACACCCGACGGTCACTTTTTCTATCATGCCTCACATTGGGTCAACTGAAGGGATGAAAAGACTGCTATCAATGCAAATCCAACAAGCCTCGTTTCGCAAAGACTAGTTAGAAACAGGGAAAGCTAAAAATCATTCGATCAATCAGGCTTTTCGGTCCCACCCCAAAAGGAAAAGCCCTAGGGGGAAGAAAAAGTATAAAGACTCAGGTTAAAGCGACAAAACAGTGCCAATGGATTTTTCAATGGCCGTTTGATACGCCAGCGCAGACAACGCTAAATCACCGAGGACAACGGCGCGAAACAAAAACATGGTGCGTTCGTTTTCAGATCCACGACCAACAGAGTTTCCCGTGACTAAACTGGTGATATCGCCGCTGATCAGCTCCGTGGGCGCCATGGGGTTAGGCATACTCCTTTCCTGCTCAAAATCATCAATAATGATTCGATCCAATACCGATAAGGTTTTTGTCATAAAAGGTAACCCCATGTCCGTTGAAGAAACGAAGGCCCCTGGTTTCAGCCAATTGCAGTCGATAAATGGGTCAACCTCAATGGTCATTGGAATAGACGTAACGATCAAGTCAGCGCCCGCCACTGCTTGTTCTGGTGAATCACAAGCAACCGCTTTGAGCCCTTTAGAGATCGCCGACTCACACAACGCATCCCGGTTATGAGCACCCCGACCGAACGCTCGGATTTCCGATAATGGGAAAAGGTCCGAATACGCTTGGAGATGGCTATTCGCTTGAACGCCACAACCAATAAACGCCACAACGGAAGAATTTCTATTCGCCATACACCTAGCAGCGACTGCGCTGGCACAGGCTGTTCTCATCGCGGTCACCCAGTTGCCATCCATCACAGCCTTGGGAACCCCTGTATCGCCATCGAGCAGGGTAATCAGTGAGTTAATAGCACTCAATCCTTTTTCAGGGTTCTTCTGATTTAAAATCAGTGACTTCACAGACATCAAATTCGGTTCATTGGCCGCGGACAATGTCGTCATCAAATACCGATGATCCGGTCTCACAACCGTTTTTGGAGCCGTCCATACTTCAGACTTCGTTTGCTGTTTGATAAGAAACTCGAGGCTCTCAATCGCCTGATCAGTGGTTATATTTAGACTCTTTAGGTCACTCTTTGACAGGTACAGCATCTTGTCGACCATGGAATTATGGGCTGAATTTGACATGTGGTTCCTCCTAAAAATGAATGAAATAAAGTAACTAAGGCAGATCAACTCAAACGACGCTAAATCAAAAAAGAAAAACCCCTCACAATTTCTTATGAGGGGTTTTTGCTAATTCACTATTTCAATCAAGAAGATCCTAGGACTCAAGGTCGAATCTGTGTTCCTGGAACTTGGTTCGGAAAATAATCTTCACATTGCCCTTCCCTATTCACATCCGCAGTCGCACAGTGCAACCCTCCTCCAAATGGATAGGCATCCCGAAAATCGATGGGAATCACCTCCATTCCGAGCTTGTCCATTTGCTCCATTTGATTCACCTCTGAGGCTTCGACAATCACCGTTTTATGGTCCAACACAAGACAATTCATGGACAACCAAACGCTAGAATAACAAAGTGGTGGTGGCTGATCATTGGAAGGTTCAGCGGCGTCGATGATTTCCCAATCATTTACTTCAAAGATTTTTCGTTGCGCTTCTGGCAGTCGACGATTCGGATTATTGATAATTAGTCCCGGCCTCAATGGCACGAACGTTGCATCAATGTGAATCGGATACGGATCCCCAGGAAAGTTAACCGCATGAACCCGATGATCTGGAAAATGACGCTGCAACCACTCCATCCCGCGGCGATTAGTAGTCAAACCATGCTGGCAAAATAAATCCTTACCCAGCCTACAAACATCCGCAGCATCAAAAAGTGGCTCATGCTCAGTAGTAACAAAGTCCAGTGCAGCAGTACGAGTGAGTCGCTCCTCTACCGTAATATCATCGAAATAGCCGGGCTTATAGGAGTTATCATCTAATCTCGGCCGAGGCGCCTGTTCCCAGCGAAAGTTAGGATCTTCGTCAAAATACCGTTGCATTAAACCATGATAAGCAAGGTATTCGAAATATCGACACCGAAAGGACATGGGCGCGCTGAGAATCTCCCCACCAATAGTCAACAAAACATCCCTCGGCGGCATGCAGCCAAACTGTGTGCCAGTAGAAAAATCTGGAGTCTGAATAGCCTGATTCCACTGTAACGGTTGGGGTCTATCCACCTTCAAGCCACGGTCTTCAAGAATTTTTACCAAATTGTCTAATTGAATATTGGCTTTTTCGACCGTTTCTAACGGACGAGGTCCCCACATACCACGCATGTCGCTGTCTTCAGGAATTTTTGCTTCAGTGGCAGGTTCATCAGGGGGAATACAGGTATGATCAGCTCTGCCCACGATCACGTGCTTAAGCGGATCAAATTCATTCCAAGAATTAACGACGGTTGGTGTCATAGATTTAACCTTTATGTCTGTTTTTCAATATATTCATAATATTCGCAGCGCCAACTTTGACCCACCTCGACACATTGATTTTCCTAAACTGATCACGAAAGGTGGGTTTAAACAGGTTGCCGTCTGTTAATCATACATACTCTGCACGGTTTTGGCTTGACAGCAGCTAGCCGATCATCGACCAATCACAAAGGTGGTCTATTCTGCAAAGGACCACGTAATATAATCGACAATCTCACTAAATAAAACCTTCCAACGAAAATAACAAACCGCCAGCATTAGCCTCGTTCCTAGGCATGGCTGTGATCACAAGAAGACGGTAGAATCGGATTTCGAATATACTCACGACCGACACCTCCTCTGTTAGTCCAAATTATCAAACGAATCTCTTGAGAATGAATACCGCGTCTGTTGCAAAACACATTATCGATTGGTTAAGCGCATACCGAACACAGTCCAACACCAACGGTTTTGTCATCGGTGTTTCTGGCGGTATTGACTCCGCCGTCACATCTACCCTTGCGGCTATGACAGGCGCACCGACCCTGTGCTTGGAAATGCCGATCAATCAAGCGGAGTCTCAAGACTCCCGGGCCCGAAAGCACATTGATGCCCTCGAATCCCGATTTAGTAACGTCATGTCAATTCGCACTGATCTCACTCCTGTTTTCGACACCTTGGTAACCGCACTACCTCAAGTTGAAGATGAAGAACCCCGATTTCTTGCCCTTGCAAATAGTCGCGCTAGAATCCGTATGACGACGTTGTATTACTTTGCCGGACTCCATGGCTATTTGGTTGCGGGAACTGGAAACAAGGTTGAAGACTTCGGTGTCGGTTTTTACACCAAATACGGCGACGGTGGGGTTGATTTAAGCCCCATTGCTGACTTGTTAAAGACGGAAGTGTTCGAACTCGGCGCGTATTTAGACGTGATAGAGGAAATTCTCGTTGCCAAGCCAACCGACGGGCTTTGGGGAGATGACCGCTCTGATGAAGATCAATTGGGAGCCAGTTATCCAGAACTCGAGTGGGCCATGGCATTTGGACAGAATGACGAATCAGGCCTAACAACTCGGCAATCCACAGTGCTGAAAATATATCGCCATCTCAATGCAGCTAATCGGCACAAAATGGAACCGATCCCCGTTTGTGTAATAGATGAATCCGTCAAGCTTTCATGATCAATCTAAAAGGACCTCAGAGCGTTTTCAGATAATGTATTACATCACCAAATCCGGCGTTAGAACAGCCGTTCCTTGGTCTCCACCCACTATCGCTAGCACAGGTTTTCGCTGATCTAAAAAGAATTGCCCAACCGTGATGACAAACACTGTCTTAAATAGGCCAATGCTGGGGATCTCTACCCTTGTCTTTGGTCTATTTTTATTCTCCGTCCAGGACGTCATTATTAAGCATTTCAGTGGGTCCTTCCCGGTGTTAGAACTTGTCTTTATTCGAAGTCTCACAGGGACGATCATCATACTCACCGCGCTTTTTACCCTAGGCAAAACCGGATCCATCAAGCTCTATGGCAAACAGGCAGTGATTATTAAAGGTATCTTTGGCTATATCTCGTATCTATGTTATTACCTCGCACTGGCCACATTGCCAATGGCGGAAACTGCCACGATCACCTTTTTTGCTCCTGTGATCGTGACAGCATTATCTGCCATAATCTTTAAAGAAAAGGTCGGCATTCATCGTTGGGGAGCCGTGCTCCTTGGCTTTGTCTCCATTATACTGGTCATCGGGCCCAAAGGACATTTTGGTAATCCCGCCATTATCTTAGCGCTACTAGCCGCAATTACCTATGCTGCGATGACACTCTCTACCCGGTTCATGGATCCTAGAGATTCTGCCACCGCCAGCGCTTTTTATACGACGTTAGTGTTTTTGGTCATGAGTCTCTTATCGATGATAGTAATCTACTTGCTCGATTTTGGTGCTGACACCTCAGACGAATCGTTGCAGTTTCTGGTGAGATCATGGGTAGAGCCGTCCGACGTAAGTCAATGGCTCATTATTTCTACTGCCCTCATCGCGACGATTGGGTTTTATTGTCTCACCCAAGCCTATCTCCTTGCAGACTTTAGTGTCGTTGCTCCTTTTGAATATACCTACTTAATCTGGAGTGTTTTATTTGGCTATCTTTTCTGGAATGAGCTACCCCAAACCCAGAGCATTATCGGCATTTTGCTGCTCGTTGCGAGCAACCTTTACATTCTTCGACGAGAAACAATGTTGAGTAAAAAACGAGGCTTCAAAAAGTGTAAAGAACACCGAATTTAAATGTACACCGAAGCTTAATAAACGACCTGAAAACTACTTTACCTTTCTGTGTTTTGTTCTCGCGACACCTAACATGCTGTCGAAGAAACCTTCTGTTTCTGTAATTACAAACTCATTTAATTCGTCAACCTCGGCTTGGTAGTCCCTCTCATCCTGTGGTGTCACCAAATATTTATCGTATTCTCTTTGTAGTTGCTGCGCAGTAAGCACCATGTTTTGCCAAGTGCGGTAGTGTAATCTGAGGTCTGTAATTTAGCTTTCTATTGCAGCTTCGCTATTGGCTTTGGCGGAGTGAACGTAGAGAGCTAAATTACAGACCTCAGATTACACTACCTACATCGATTGTGCAACCCTACGTCTGTAACTTCGGTTTAGTTTGAGTCATTATTGTCGTTCCACACGATATATCGCTTGTCGGCATTGCTCCATTCATCGTCAATCTCAACGAGAATGGCACTGACAAG
>WLWV01000055.1 GCA_012103395.1 Gammaproteobacteria bacterium | reverse complement strand
GTGATAGTAAGGGGTGGCTTCGATATTGATTTGCTGCCGTCTGGCAATGGTCATCCTGACTCCTGTCTGGTGAGGCTAATCCTGATAGCAAGACTAATTCATTCTTCAGTGTTGTCAACCCCAATTTTGGGGTAATTTGTGGCTGTCCTATATTCTACCCCAATTTTGGGGTAATTTGTGGCTGTCCTATAATTTGATAATTCACCCTCTAGTCTGCATCCTCTGTTCCACTGGTTGCTAGTCGAGCTCCGCGCTCGTCAATAATTAGCTCCTCATCTTGGTCCAATACATAACGCCGTTCTTTCTCTTGGACGAAAACCTTAGTGCCGGGAATGATTTCTTTATTGCGAGGTTGATCGCTATTGAGATTAATAATTTGTTTCCAAGTACGCTGCAAGTCGTCGGCTGTGATGACCAATAAATCACCTTGTTCAGCGGCGTTCAGAGCATACTCCACTGCATCAACTTCATCCGGTATCACTTGGATGCGATCATCGCTGACGCCCTGCTCCAGCAGATATCTGCGCAGCAATTGCGGGATTTCATCATGCCCCCGCCCTCGACGATGGTTATCTGCTTTGCAGATAAAATCAGTAAAGTGGGGTAGGCAAGCTTTCACCGATTCAAGAATGTCTTCATCTCTACGATCTCCTGGCACGGAAATTACAACCATCGACTTACCAGCCGGCTCCAGTTTATGCGCTAAATCGGCCATCGCCCGGAAACCCGCGGGATTGTGGGCGTAATCCATGATCACCTTGAACGGATGCTCATTATAAATATTTGTTCTACCAGGGCTTTGGAAAAACGAGGTATCAAAAGTCCTTAGTCCCATACGGATTTCATCCAAGCCTTTACCAAAGCTATATGCCATAGCAGCCGCAAACATCGCATTTTGCACATTGTGCATGGCCTTACCTTCAATGGTAGCCGGTATTAAGTGCGACCAGAGTAGTGGAATATGAGCGCCATTATCGTAAATGGTAATCATGTCACCATTAATCCCTTTCTCGAGCACAATCGCCCGACCATTAGCACGAATATGCTCCCTCACTAGACCGTGAGTCGGATCCATCGTGACGTAGAAGAGATGCTTCGCCCGGGTATTATCGGCCATTTTGAGACAATATTTATCGTCTGCGTTCAACACTGCCGTATCGTTGGCAACCCGCACCACGACTTCCTTTACTTTCGCCAGTTCGGAAAGCGTTTCGATACCTCCCGACCCCATGTGGTCTTCGGAAATATTGATACAAGCGGCAACATCACATTCGCGATAGCCCAATCCGGCTCGGAGAATACCGCCTCTGGCCGTCTCCAGTACCGCAAAATCGATGGTCGGATCTCGAAGCACAATTTGGGCTGATTGTGGTCCCGTCATGTCTCCTTTCACCGTCACCTGGCCATCGACTAAAATACCACCTGTGGACGTCATCCCAACGATATGTCCGCTAGTCTTCATCACGTGGGCAAGCATCCGGGAAGTTGTTGTTTTACCGTTAGTACCCGTAATCGCAGCAACGGGAATACGACTAGGGGCATCTGATGGATATAACATATCCAACACCTTACCTGCTACGTCCCTGGGTTCACCCTCACTAGGCGCAACGTGCATCCGGAAACCAGGGCCCGCATTCACTTCCACAATAGCGCCGCCCACATCCTTATAGGAATGGGTAATATCATCAGTCAGAAAGTCCACTCCACCGATATCAAGGCCGATAGCTCGAACGGCACGAATGGCCATTTCCCGGTTATCTGGATGCACTACGTCCGTTAAATCAATCGCCGTACCGCCTGTTGACAAATTGGCGGTAGACCGAAGGAAAAACTTTTCTCCCTGCTCTAGTATGGTCTTTTCGTCATATCCACTCTCTTTCAACAGTCGAGTTGCCTGGGTATCGATGTCGATTCGTGTTAGCACCTTTTCATGTCCGATTCCACGTCGAGGATCCGCATTCACCAAATCCACCAATTGCTCAATAGTGGATTTTCCATCGCCAATTACATGTCCTGGTACCCGTTTAGCCACAGCAACCAGCTCGCCGTTAATAACAAGCATGCAATGATCAAAGCCGGTAATGAAACTTTCCGCTAGAATAGTACGAGACCGTCCCTGTTCTTTCGCAACGTAAAACGCTTCTCTAACCTCCTCATCGCTGGTTAGATTAATACTGATACCACGCCCATGATTGGCGTTAAGTGGTTTAATCACGACGGGATAACCGATACGTTTCGACGCACTCACCGCGCCGTCTTCATCTGTAAACGCCAGCTGCCTTGGAACGGGCAGTCCCATGTCTTTTAACAAATTGTGAGTCCCTTCTTTGTCACTAGCGAGGGACGTCGAGATCGTGCCCGTGTCACTGGTCACAGTCGCCTGAATGCGCTTTTGGTATTTTCCATGACCAAACTGCACTAAGCTGTATTCATTCAACCGAAGCCAAGGGATATTCCGGGCCACCGCGGCATCCACCAAAGACTGTGTACTTGGGCCAAACTCCCGATGTTGCGCTCTATGCACGAAATCTTCCAACTCGGCGTCGAAATTAAATTCTGAATCTATTTCGTAGTCCACCTGCTGTTGAAGCTCCTCAGGCAAAAGGTGCATCAGCAATCGTAAAGCCAGATGTCCGGCTTCAATACCGGCGTTGCGCTGCTTGTATGCATAGACCATGTTATACAGCCCAGGCTCTCCGGCGCTACGAGTCCGACCAAACGAGACGCTGGAGCCCGCAATATTCTGAATTTCAAGGGCCACATGCTCCATAATATGCCCCATCCATGTTCCCTCATTCTCAGTTAGGCGGCGCAAGAAGCCGCCGGCCTCTCGATAAGAGCAACCGTGTTCAGATAAACTAGGAATCGCTCGTTGTAAACCGTCCGTAAAACCCTGGCCACATTTAACCGACGGCCACTCTAGCAATACTCCAAGATCCACCACCATTCGAATTACGGGGAAGTTCGCATATATACTAGGACCAACATAAACGTTTGTCGCGGTAATTTTCATGGATTTTTTTGAAGAATTAGATATTTAAAAAAAGGCATGTCATAACAATAAAGTGATACGTCAGAGAATTCAGACAGTTAAAACGAACAGGAATTAACTGCCGCTACTCCGGCGGCGGATAAGGTTTTCGTTGCCCCATATCAAACTGACAACCAACCGATAAAACATGTAATTTCAAATCCAACAAGCTGAGCGTATCACCTCCTGAGGCCTTACTCATTGAGGTGTAACTCAAATCGCTTGGATCAATCACCGTTACCGTGCCACTGCCTACCACTTCGAAGCGTTGGTCAGAGTCAATAAAAATTGAGGTATCTTCATCGATTCCTACCCCCACCATATAGGGGTTATAGGAGATGGCCGTAAGTAGACGCCCAATTCGATCCCTTTGACTAAAATGCTGATCAATCAACAACGTATTTACCAAGCCTAGACCCGGCGCTAGATTGACACCATCATTGGACGGTGTATTCCCCATCGACCCCCCAGCGATCATGTGCTGGGGCATAATCGCCGCCCCGGCGGACGTCCCGGCGACATGCACTCCCATCGCATTCATCTTGCGAATTTTCTGGGCAATGTCTGTGCCACCCAAGATAGTGGACAGTCGCAGTTGATTGCCACCGGTCATAAATATCCCATCCGCTTTCGCAATTTCGTCAAGGTGCACCTGCCGGCCCGCATCAGCCCGGTCGTTAATAGTAAGTGACACCGCCGATTTCACCCCTAAGTTACGAAATATTTCCACATATCGATCACCGGTATCCTCAAGCACAGAAGCGGTAGGGATAATCACAATGTGTGCACTATCCCCCCCGCACAACGAAACGAATTTCTCCAAAATACTGGGAGAATTGGCGCGCTCCTCTGCACCACCGATAGGGATCACGTAGCCACGGGTATGGCCTTGCTTGTCTGGGGAAGGACTCACTGTTTTTCTAATCTTCAAATAAACCACGAATTAATGTCTGGCCCTGTCGAACATGCCAGATCCCGTTAGCCATCACACTACTCATTCCATGGACATCATCCAAGACCAGCAAATCGGCATCAAACCCCACTGCCAGTCGACCCTTTGCGTGAAACTTCAGCAGCTTGGCAACGTTACTAGTCATCAAAGGCAGTGCTTTTTCCATTGGTATCCCCATGCCCAACATGGCCTTGAAGGTCACGGCCATCGCTGAGGATTTTGCAAATCCCATTTTTGTCAGCTCACCTTGAGCATTAAATGCAGGCAAACACCCTCCACCATCTGAGCTAATCGTCAATTTCTCGGGATCAAAACCCTGATCAAAGTACCGTTCAACCGCTTGCTCTGCAGACCAGCCTAGCGCATCTTCATCGGAGGGAAAGGCGGTAAGATCAATGGTACAACCACGCTTGGTTAACTCACAGGCCTCTTCAAACAACGGTTTGTTTCGATTAACGTGAGTGGGGTTAAATGACCGGGCCGGTAGCTCGCTTTGATCCAAGCAATCTCTAATCATCGCTAAACCACGTTCACCATCACCCAGATGAAAATGCACCAATCCCGCCTTACCCGTCATCAATCCTGCAACATGAGCTTCGCTAACTAAACGCAGTATCTCATCTGTCGTGGGCTGACTGGATCGATGGTCGCTGATCGCTACTTCCCCAACGCCAATCACAGGCTCCAGATTCACAATATCACTGCGCACGGAATGGGTTAACGTCGTCGCAGGTACATGATATCCACCGGTATAACACCATGCAGACAACCCTTCTTCTCGTAGCCCCATCACCTGAGTAAGCAACGATTGAGGTGTGCGCGTCAGATCGTCCGTACCAAGCAGTCCGACAACACTGGTTACCCCCGCTGTCGTAAACTGGCTCAAATGCAAAGGTGGGACACGAGTAGAAGGGCCCGCCTCTCCTCCGCCCCCAATAATATGCGCATGGGCATCAATAAAGCCTGGGACGACTCGCGCACCATCGAGATCAGTGTGGACGATGTCTAATCGGTCATCAAGCAGAGGAACGTAGTCGCAAATTTCAACAATCTTTCCAGCGCACACCACCAAATTTTTGATACCCAAAGACCGAGGCGCGTACACATCAGCATTGGTAATCAGTTCAAGCATAGGAATTTCAAATCAGTCCAAAAACAAAGGTAAGTGGCTATTTATTTTATGTCAATCGAGGTGAAAAAGCTTTTGAAAAAACGGTTAGATTATTTACTCATTGCGACTAGCCTCCACAACATAAAACACCTCTACTTCCACCCATTATTAGGACACCCATAAATTAACCAAGCAGTCCGACAACACTGGTTACCCCCGTTGTCTTAAACTGGCTCAAATGCAAAGGTGGGACACGAGTCGAAGGGCCCGCCTCTCCCCCGCCTCCAATAATATGCACATGGGCATCAATAAAACTTAGGATGACTCGCGCACCATCGAGATCAATGAGTGGCTTGCTCCCGAAAAATCAAACCAATCACTAATAATCCGTAGAAAAGTGCTAAGTGAAATGGCAATCCATCTGGTCCAAATACCACCATAGACCAACCACCTGTGAGGGACCCAAGCAGCGCTCCCGCTCCCCACATCAGAGCGAATGCGGCAGAGCCGCTGACTAATTCAGCTCCCTGAAAGCGGTCTCCGAGGGAAGTCAACGCGACGGTGTACACACCGTAGCCTGTGGCACCCATCAACACTAACGTAGGCCAAAGCCAGAAGCTATTCATCACAAAAGGCAGAATAATCATCATACAAGAAGCCAAGAGCGCGCACCCAGCCAACACCCGCCGGTGTGGATATCGATCGGTCAACCAGCCGATAGGTAACTGTAAAACCGTGTTTCCAAGAATCAAAGCCGTCAAAAAGTTCGCCGCAGTGGCGATATCGAAACCATATCGAATACCATACACCGGTATTAGTGCCAATGTTGCTGCATCGAAAACGGCAAACGCAAATACAGCAGCCAGCAACATTGGCGCTTTTGGCAAGAACGTAAAAAAGCTTGGCCCACTGTGTTCTTGTGGTGATGAGTCTTTAAGTTCTTTTATCATGGACAATGGGATAACCCCTACCATAATCACCACGGCGGCAGTCAGAAAGGGCATCCATCCTTCGATTCCCATCCAACCAATAACGAGCGGCCCAGAACCAAAACTCGCCGACAAAACAGCACCATAAATCGCCACTACTTTTCCTCTGTGCTGGCTACCTGCATAGGAAACCACCCAAACTTCACTCAAAACGAACAAAGTAGACATTGTCATTCCCTGCACCAATCTAATAAAGAACCAAGCAGAAAAGGAGTCAAAGAACTTAAAGGCCAGGATAATAAATACCGTCAAAAGCGAGGCGATGATAGCCACATTCCGCCCTCCGAACCGCCTCGTGGCAACAGGGATAAAGGGAGAAAACAACAAAATCCCTATAGGCATCATGGCTGAATTCAGGCCAATCATATCCGTAGAAACCCCCTTCGTTTCCAGAATCAGGGAAAGCAATGGATAGGTCATACCAATGGCTAAACCAAATACCGCAATCGCCGAGCATGCGGCGACTAGGTTTCGTAGATTAAGCGGTGTTTCAGTTATTTCCGAGGCAGACATAGTTTTACGAACGGGAATATCATTAATTCAAACATACACGGAACGGGCAGTTTCAATAAGCTACATCAACATCGGACCGACATTAAATGATCATCATTGCCCAATGATGCACGATGGAATTATATCTGTTTTAATTCAGCATCTACCGAAACCCAAGCACTAATTCCATGAAACGATCTTTCTACTTTTCGCTGCGATGAAATTTGGCAAAACAGATCATCCAGAACAGGTGAATTTTTCCCTTCCCACGGACCATAAAGACAACGCTCCATTGCTCGATATCAGCCGGAGTAACGAAGGGCCGATTGTTCATGTCGGTTGCGCCAAATGGAATCGACAGGAACTCCAGAATTTTTATCCGAGAGGCACCAAGGACGAACTTACTTATTACAGCAGGCAGTTTAATACCATTGAACTAAATGCTTCTTTTTACCGAATCTTTCCCGCCACTATCTTTGCTGGATGGAAAGATAAAACACCCTCGGACTTTGTATTTTATCCTAAGATGCCCCAGGTGATTAGCCATCGTAAACGCCTGAATGACGTTGGGCCTTATGTGGAAGAGTTTGTTACCAACGCAAGTTATCTGGATGAAAAACTGGGCATGATATTTTTACAAATGATGCAGAACTTCAGCCCACATAACCCAATCAATAAGCAGAATTTAATCCAATTCATTCAAACATGGCCTCGGGAGATTCCGTTGGCCATCGAACTACGACATACCGACTGGTACAACGATCACGTAACTTCCGCGGAATTGTACACCCTGTTTGAAGACCACGGGATCACAAATGTGATCACAGACACCGCAGCACGACGGGATTTATTGCACATGCGATTAACCACACCTTATACCTTTATTCGTTATGTTGGCGCCAACCATGAGACAGATTATTCACGACTTGACGAGTGGGCTGAGCGACTTTCACAGTGGGTCGATCAGGGAATTCGGCGAATCGCCTTTTTTGTCCACCAGAACCATGAAGTTGAGTCTCCCCTACTTGCTAGCTACTTCATTAAAAAACTCAATGATTGCATTGGTTGCAATCTGACCATCCCGGAAGTCTCACCAGTTTCTTCACCGAAACCAGAAAATTCGAAAACACAGGCAACCTTGTTTTGACATCGATTGATCCCGGTACTGCTTACACTCGATACCACAGGTAAAACCTCTGAAATAGCGAATGGTGTTTTTTGGGGAGCATTGTATAATCCGATCACCGATCAAACACTCAATTTCAAAACCGTGTCGGAATATTAGAGCGCTGTATCATTATAAGATGACAAATAAACAAGCCCTCGCCAACAGGACAACCCCGATATGGCAACCCCATAATCGGAAACGTACCAAGGGAAAAAGATTTGATTTAAAACAGGCTGAGTTTAGAAAATACTGAAGAAATTACTGAAGGAGGTTGTAAGAGTGATTGATAGTAAAACCACCGACACTAAAACCATTGAAAACATGGATACGATGACGAAACACACGCACGTCTGAGAAGCCACAAGAACAGCGAACACCCAAAGTAACGAAAACGCCAGAAACGCCACCTATTCACTTTTACAAAACTTGAGGAAGATAAACCTTGTCTACACTTATTACCGGCTCTTTTGCCTATGACACAATCATGGTTTTCCAGGATCAATTCAAAAACCACATTTTGCCTGATCAAGTCCATATCCTAAATGTGTGCTTTTTTGTACCAGAAATGCGAAGAGAGTTCGGTGGTTGCTCTGGCAACATCGCTTACAACCTGCATTTACTGGGAGATGATGCCTTACCAATGGGAACCGTTGGAGAAGACTTTGCCCCTTATCGAAAATGGCTAAATAAGCTCGGTATGAACGACAACCATGTCAGAGAAATTCCAGATACCTACACCGCGCAAGCATTTCTCACTACGGACATCGACAACAACCAGATTATCGCGTTTCATCCAGGGGCAATGAATAACGCCCATGAAAGCAAAGTGTCAGATGCCCCTAACGTGACTCTTGGAATCGTGGCACCGGACGGAAGGGATGCCATGGTACAACATGCCGAACAGTTCGCTGCTGCAAACATTCCTTTTTTCTTTGATCCTGGCCAAGGACTCCCCATGTTTGACGGTGATGACCTGAATCGATTTATCAAACAGGCGAACTATGTGGTTGTGAACGACTACGAATCAGAGATGATGATTGATAAAACTGGCAAGACGCTGGCACAAATTGCACAAGAAGTAGAAGCACTAATCGTGACGCGGGGTGCCAAGGGCGCAGAGATTTTCCACAATGGCAACGTGGCTCAAATTCCTTCCGTTAGCATTAGCGAAGCCGTGGATCCAACCGGTTGCGGTGATGCTTTTCGTTCGGGATTGCTCTACGGGGTTAATCATGGCTGGGATTGGGAAACCAGCGGCCGACTAGCATCACTTATGGGTGGAATCAAGATTGAGTATCACGGCACTCAAAATCATAAACCCAGCAAAGCAGAAATCGAAGCACGATTTGAGAAAAACTTCGGGACTTCGATCTCTCTTTAGACCGACGCTTTGGATTAGCTCTTTGGGTCAACGATTGGGATTGATGATGAACAACAACTAGCTCCAATATTGTTAGATCCCCAACTAAGTTGGGATGATCCCCTAAATCATCACTACCCACAACAAATAGGAGAGCCACAATGGAAAGACCAGATGCAATCGAACAAAGCATCGATGAATCTGATTCGCTAGTGGCCTCCTCTTTGTTGCTGAGAAAAGTTGTTGGGCTACTACTAGGAGTTGGCTTACCCTTGCACTGGTCACCGCTAAAATACTCGATGTTGAAGCGAGACTTAAGATAGGACACCATTTGATTTTGACCCATGACATACGCTCCATGACATACCATCATCAGATATCCAAGAGATCAAACGACACTGCCGCGCTGCCGTATTAATGCGAGCGAAGGATGTTGCCAATGCTGGAATCATTAGGCCGCCATTAATATTTCTGTTCTCCCTACTACTAGGCATTATCGTAGATCATCAATGGCCGCTCCGCATGTCGTTCGGCGTGGCAATGCAGTTCATGAGTGCCATCATGCTTTTCGGCGGCGGCATCGTTTTTGTTCTCGCTTGTCGAGAATTTCAGCTTGCGGCAACGCCGATACCCGGTAATAAACCAGCCGCAGCAGTGGTTGGAACAGGAGTATTTAGGATAAGTAGAAATCCAATCTACCTCGCATTTTCCTCCATGCATTTAGCTGCGGTCTTTTGGACTCAGAGCCTTTGGCTCGCCGCTTCCCTAGTCGTAGCGCTACTGTTCATAAATCGCGTCGTCATTCCCCGCGAAGAAAGCTATATGGAACGCAAATTTGGTGAAGAATACACTGAGTACAAAAAGAGAGTGCGCTGTTGGCTTTGAGGGTTTTTTGTTTTTATGCCCTTCTAAATTTATCGACCTTTCCAAACAGGATCGCGTTTCTCAGCAAACGCCTTAAAACCCTCTACACCGTCTTCGCTGTTGTATAGTACATCCACAGTACTCAGCTGTTTACCGGTAATTTTGTTCATGGTGTCCTGGAAACTCCGCCCTTCTGCTTCCCGTAACACTTCTTTAATTGATTGAAACACCAACGGTGGTCCAGCTTCTAGCTGTCGAGCAACCTCCCAAACATGATCCATCAATGCCTCTGTCGGGAAAACCTGATTGACCAACCCCCATCTCAGCGCTTCTTGGGAATCCATCCAACGACCTGTGTACAGCATCTCCATGGCCACATGATAGGGGATGCGTTTTGGAAGTTTTATTGTGGCCGCATCTGCTAGCGTTCCAGCCTTGATCTCTGGCAACGCAAAAGTAGAGTGCTCCGAGGCATAGATCAAATCTGCGGAAAGCGCTAGCTCAAAACCTCCGCCTACCGCCATCCCATTCACAGCAGCTATCACGGGTTTATTCATATCCCGCATCTCCTGTAGACCTCCAAACCCACCCACACCGTAGTCTCCATCTACAGCATCTCCGCCCGCCGCCGCTTTCAAATCCCAACCGGCGCAGAAGAACTTGTCCCCTGCGGTTCGGATAATAGCAACTCTCAAGTCTGGGTCATCTCGAAAGTCTCTAAACACTTCCCCCATCTGGCGACTGGTTTCAAGATCAATGGCGTTTGCCTTTGGGCGATCCAGAGTCACTTCCAGAATACCACCTTGTCGATTTAGCTTAACTAGTTCAGTCATTTGTGATTCTCAATTACCATTAATGCATCCGCTGCGAATGCGCCGTGATGTTCTCCACATAAAATAAGTGGATTGATGTCCAATTCAAGCAACTGCCCTGCTTCGGATTGCGCAAACTGTTGAATTTTCATAATTTCATCAATAGCAGCATTGATGTCCGCCTTCGGCTTTCCCCGGTAACCATGAAGCAATGGAGCCAACTGTAAACTCAACACCGCTTCTTCAACTGACTCTCTGGTTGACGGCATCAGCAAGGTAACGGTATCCCGCAGAATTTCCACCAAAATGCCCCCACTGCCAATGGTCATCTGCAGACCCATTTGCGCATCTCGCGTCACGCCCACGATCAACTCCACCACCGGCGATTCCACCATTCTCTCAAGATACAAAGAATCACTAAGTTCGAATAGGTCCTGCGCCGCATTTTTCAATGCTTCTGGATCATTCAAATTTAGCTTCACACCATTAGATTCAGTTTTGTGGGCAAGGCCCAATGCCTTTAGAACCACTGGATACCCAACCTCATCCGCCGTTGACAATAACTGGTCCAGAGAATGAACAATGCCCCCATCCGGGACCGCTACCCCACTTCCACGCAGCTTCATTTTCGCCTGCGCTTCACTTAATGCAACACTGTCCTTAAGGGGGGGGGGGGGTAGTTGCAAAATAGGTTCACTGTCTCCCCGGTTCCAATATCGCTGAATGTCCGCAGCGATTTCGCAAGCACGCAGTGCATTGTCAAATCCGATCAAAGGTATCAAGCCTTTTTCAGTATACCAATCTGCATATTCATTAGAGATATTTTCCGCCATGGAGACAACCAACCCGCCTCGGCTACCTTCTGATTCAAGGGCAGCGCGGAACACACGCACCGCCTGTAACCACTCTGAATCGTCGCATCGATCTACGTTCGGAAAATCTAATACCAGTAAATTCATGTCGAATCCACACGCGGCCATGGAACCGTAGACTTTCAACATCTCGTCCGGCTTACCCCAACAATAGGTCTGGTAATCCAGTGGATTAGAAACCGTTACTTTGGGACCTAATGCCGTTTGCAAACGATCTTTTTGTGGAACCGTTAGTGCTGGAAACTTTACCCGCTTACCCACACAAGTATCAGCAATAATGCTGGCTTCCCCTCCAGAACAGCTCATTGAAGACAAACGATATCCTGACAATGTTCCACCGCAATGTAGTAACTTCAAACTCTCCAGAAATTCGCCAATGGTATAGGCTTGTCCGAAACCATTGCGAGATAAGAATGCAATGGAGGTTGCATAGGAACCGGAGAGGGATGCAGTATGAGACAACGTGGCCGACTGCGCATAATCGCTCTTTCCCACTTTAAACACCACGATGGGCTTGTTCATTTTCCTTGATTTTACTGCCAATGCTTCCATCGCTTGTGGGGAATCAAAACCTTCGATGTGTAACCCTAGAGCAGTGACTCGCGGATCATCCAATACCGCCAGCGCCATGTCTGATAGACCCACTTGCGCCTGATTACCCACTGTCGCTAAAAATGCCAATGGCAAACCACGGCGTTGCATGGAAAAGTTGATGGCAATGTTGGAAGATTGCGTAATGATGCCCACGCCAGTTTGCCCGTCTTTCAATCGCTTCCCGCCATGTTGATCCGGCCACAATGGAGCACCTTCTCCGTAATTAATCAGTCCATAACAATTGGGTCCAATGATTGGCATGTCACCTGCGGCACCAATCAAATCCTGTTGGAGTTTTACACCATCCCCTCCAGTCTCCTGAAACCCAGACGCATAACACACCGCGCCGCCTGCACCCATGTCTCGAAGGGCCCCCACGGTAGAAACAGTGAGGTAGCGATTAACCCCGATGAATGCCACATCCGGCACCCCGGGTAGCGATGCAAGATCGGGGTAGCTAGTTAAACCGGCCACGTTAGTTTTAGTAGGGTGAACAGGCCAAATGTCACCGGAAAACTCCATTTTCTGACATTGTTCCGCAACCCTCATGGCATGGATTCCACCGATCACCGCAATGGATTGGGGTCGTAATACACGATCGAGTTTTGACAATTGATTTCGCCTGAGAAGCTGTTATCTAGTTTCCGTTATTCAAGTTAGCTTGCATCACCCTAGAGAAACCACAGCTGCTCAGTGAAAAACAGGCCGAAATGTCCATGCATAACATAAGAGATAATCGTCAGGATGCCTGTTATACACGTTAGAGAACCGCTGATTAGAGTGCAAACATGAGAACTCACGAAACGAAATTTTTAATTCAAAGATATCATGCCAAAACAGCGCGAGATGGGTTTCACTTCTTTGGAAAATAGTTTAACATTTAGCGCAACGCTCCACCAAGCTCACACTATGACGCTAAAGATCACCCTACTGATTCTCCCAGAATCTTCGATGATGTCAGTGGCTTCTGCTCTGGACCCCATGCGAGCGGCCAATCGATTGAATAATCAGCGACTATTTGATTGGGAAGTTGTGACTCTCACCAATGAACCGATGATGTTATCCTGCGGCATCTCCATTGCTCCAGACACGTCAATCGAGTCTTTGTTAGCAGACAAGGACCATAAAACCAAAGACAATAAAAAAGAACTCCTGATCATCATCTCGAGCTTCAACCAGAATCGCTACGTCAGCAAATCACAGCTTAATCTCATTCGCTCTTTATCGAGAAGGCATTCGGCGATTTGCGCCGTGGAGTCGGCGGCTTGGATCATTGCGCGGTGCGGCTTACTGCATCGAAAGGCGGCCACCACCCACTGGGAAGATTTGGAAGATTTTGCGCTGGCCTTCCCTGAAATAGAGGTTAAATGTGATCGAATTGTCACAGACGGCACGATCTCCACTACTGGGGGAGCCTCTCCTACTTTTGACTTCATGCTACATTTCATCGAATCTCACTTTAGTCAAGCATTGGCGATCGAGGTTTCCAGTATTTTTATTTACCAAGGATATCAGCCCGATGACTTCCAGCAGTGTACCTCTTTAGGAGCGTTGAAAAACAAGGAACCGCGCATTGCTAGAGCGATCAATATCATGGAAGAAAACATCGAGGCCCCCCTTTCCATTCAAAAAATTGCTCACCGAATCAATCTCTCAACCCGACAAATGGAAAATCTTTTTTCACAAAGCCTTTCCGACTCCCCTGGTGCTTACTATCGACATCTCCGCTTGCAAACCGCAAGGCGTTTTGTCATTGATACGAACTTGGATATGTACGAAATTATGCTGCGCACTGGATTTGCATCATTGTCCGCCTTTTCTCGAGCATTCAAACAGCACTTTTCCTGTTCTCCTCTACAACTTAGGCAAACACACAAGCAAGCATTATCAGTGCCGAAGAAGCGACCCAGAAAACCATTCGGTCATCAATTAGAGGAGCAACCAAAGATCGCTGGGCTCACACAAACTAACGAGAATCTAGTGGCTCCCTCAACCGCCGTTTAACTAGCGTCGTGGACAATTAACACGGGACGGTACTTTAGTTGTCGATCTTCTAGATACAAATACGGTCCGCAATCTCTTTCTCTCCGTGTTCATATCGGCCCTCGATCTGATTGTGATTTCTCCTTGAAATAGACAGTCGTGCATGGCCACCACTAAATACATTCCTCTTTAACAAATACGACTACAACAAATACCACGACTTTTTGTGCCGATTGGGGGCTTCGCATTCGTTATTGTCTTACTGGCATTTACAGAACGATTTAGCAACGCTTTTAGAGAGACAAGTTAAACGCCTTGGCTACGTATTAACCCTATAGAAAGAGAATAACAAGGGGTCACGATATTGTTGAAAACAACACCGTGGCCCCATAAAGCCAATTCAATGACAAACAAGATTCATCTTTTACCCACAACGTTTTCCAAATAAAAGGCAATATGCTTGATATCTTGGTCGGTTAACGCCGCCTGCTTTAGGATACCCGTCATGATGGCCGCACTACCTGAGCCACTTTGCGTAGCGTAAAACTGCAGTCTCTTTTCAGTGTAGAGAGCGATTTGTCCCGCCAAATGAGGCATTGGAGATTGAGGTATTCCTATACCCTGTGCCCCGTGGCATGCCATACAGGTGCCATCGAATAGGGTTCGGCCACCCTGAAACATCTCTCTATCTGCTTTATCTAGCTTACCGACGAGACCTTCATCCAGCGGCAAACGCTCCATACTGGCATAGTGCTCAGCCAGACCATTGATAACTTGGTCATCGATCGACGGTTCCGCCATAAGCTCGTTCATTTCCCCGGATTTATCTGGGTCACCGTTTTCCTGAATACGCTCACCTGACTTGTATTTCGTTAATTGCTCCACGAAATACTGTTTATTTAGCCCCCGGATCATAGGAGTACCCCATAAGGCCTCAGCACCGTAAAAACGGTCGCCACTACCATCTTCACCGGTAGTGTAATCTGAGGTCTGTAATTTAGCTTTCTATTGCAGCTTCGCTATTGGCTTTGGCGGAGTGAACGTAGAGAGCGAAGCCAAAGCCGGTTTTTCAGGCTTTAGTATTGAATGTTGAGCCATC
>WLWV01000275.1 GCA_012103395.1 Gammaproteobacteria bacterium | reverse complement strand
TACCTCGTTGTGTTTTGATATTGTTTGGTAACTACATCAAAACGGGTAACTCTCATTAAATCAACCCTCGCTTCGCTCGGATTGATTTAATACGGTGTCAGATTTGGTCTAAACTTCTACAATTAAATGTATCTGGGGTAACGTCAACGGTGTAGTTAGAGTTTTGCATTGCTCAAATCGAATTCGCCTTTCCCATATCACAAGATACTCAGTTTTCTGTTTAGTACATTTCCTCGATCTCAGACTATCCGTGTTCGATACGAGTCCCATCGAGTCGTCATTTTATCAATACAGCAAACCAGTAGGAAGTATTAGTGTAATGTGAGTAACTAGACGATCGCATACAAGCAATATGCCTCGATCATTTGCCAATAACGGCACGCATTCTATTTCAACTTTGGTCAGAACACAAAGTCACAAACAATTAGTATTGTGATGATGAAATCAGGGGCTCCACTCTTCGTCGTTCTTAACGTCTAAACTGCGACTCTGTCTAGACAAAATACTTGCTGACTCGGTGTTTGTATCCCAGTATAAAACGGCCTCGCCTTTTTCAATTTGCCGCTTTAGCTGACTTACCTTTACCATTATGGATGTTTCAGTTTCTCCATAATCGGTTCCATCACGGGAAACAATTTCCTCTAGTAGTGCATCGAATGTATGACTCTCCAACTCTTTCCAAGGAATATCCATGGCAGGTGTATCAAATCACCCTTGAATTAAGAGCTAGCGACATAAACTAAGCCCTACTTCCACCATCAATAACCAGTGGATAACCCGTGATGAACCTTGCTGAATCGCTGGCCGCATACAGAACGAGGTCCGCAATTTCATCCGCACTACATACTCGTTTCATGGGAACACCTTCAGCGGATTCATTAAGCCCAGTTCGCGCATCGATACCGCGCTCTTTGAATTCCCCTCTAAGCATCGGAGTATCCACATCACCCGGGCAAATCGGTATCACACGCACATCCGGAGCATAATCTTTTGCCATCGCTCGGGACATCTGTAACACCGCTCCCTTACTCGCACAGTAGGCAGTTAGGTGATAACTTGCCGTTAAACCAGCGTCAGAAGCGATATTCAAAATAACACTGCCTGGCGATTTTTTCAGATGTGGCATAACGGCGCGACAAACAAAAAACATGCCATTGACATTCACGTTCATTGTTTCCAACCACTGCTCGTCTGTGGTTTCTTCAACAGTACCGTGGAAAATTACACCGGCACTATTTACCACGATGTCTAATCCGCCCATTTTTTTAACAGCATGTTCGACTAGCTGATCACAAAATTGCCTATCAGTGAGATCCCCTGCAATGAAACTTACATCGCATCCCATCAACGTCAACTGATCAATCAGCGTTTTTCCTTTTTGCTCGCTTCGACCCGTTAACATCACTGAAGCTCCTGCCTTAGCAAAACTCACTGCGACAGCTTGTCCCATCCCAGAGGTGGCGCCAGTTACCAGAACACGCTTATTTTCAAAATGATAATCGATGTTTGACATTACTGTTTCCCAAAACAATCCGATCCAGATTCATGTTTGGTGTCGTCGTTTGACGAATTCGCACTCTCAAAAAAAGAAAACACTCGAGACATGAACTGAATGGGCTTTTGATTAATCGAAATCAATTTCGATAGGTGATATCTTTACTGTCTAACATGCGTACCACTGCCTTCCAAGACCGAGTCACCGCATCATCAGGGCCATCCGGTGACGGCAAACCATCTGCACTTAACCGATCGATCACTGCTTGATCAGGTTCTACAGTTTCCGCGCCCGATGCCATAATATCAACCTGAACTTTGCAGGCGATCTCCAACATATAAAGAAAATAGAAAGCTTCCGCAACTGTTCGCCCCGTAGACAACAGACCATGATTACGCATAATCATCAGCCACTTATCAGACATGTCCTCACCCAAACGCCGGCATTCCTCAGCATTGTCGGTTGCAACATCATAGTCGTGATAACAAATCAAACCCAATATTTCATTCGCGTGCTGCGAAATAGGCAATATACCCTGTTTCATCGCGGAGACAGTAATCCCTGCCCGAGTATGGCTATGCAACACGACATTGACATCAGGGCGAGCTTTTAAAACAGCAGAATGGATGGAATGACCGGCTTTGTTATAAGGGAAATCCCCTGAAATCACCTGTCCTTCAAAATCAACTTTGATCAGATTTGACGCGGTGATCTCCTGAAATAATAAGCCATAGGGATTAATGAGATAATGGTCGTCATACCCCGGCACTCGAGCACTTAAATGCGTAAAAATAAGATCTGTCCATCCAAAGTGCACAAACAAACGATAGCAGGCGGCTAGGTCTTGGCGGACCTGCCATTCGCTGTCTGACATTCTCATCGAAACCATTATTTTCAGCCCTCGTACGCAAATAGAACAAAGAATCCGTGGATTCATAAGAACGGAATCCTAGCATCTTTGATATATGATGATAAGTCCGAGGATCAAACCAAACAACGCATAATTTCATTACCTCGGATACAAAAATTTCACATACCAAAATCTCAATCACGAAAAACATAAGCACCATTCCACCTGACGTTATACAGATGATTAAGATTCATGGTCTTGCTTTTAGGTTAGAATTCCACATTATGGGTATTTTCTGGATCGACATCGCCCTTAAGTTAGCTATCTAATGGATTGGCGACTCAACACTGACATAGGCGAATTAAGGAGGGCAAATTAAGTATGGGTTGGTACATCGCTCCAGCTATTATTTCATTAATAGTCAAATTGCTAGTCGTTTTCTTCGCGCGCAAAAAGCTACGCACATCGCAACCTTTCATCTATCTGCTTCTCGCATTGGCGATGCAAAACGTGTTCGAGCTACTTCTTTTTGTTAGTTTTTTCACCGGATCAACCACTGACCTCACCCTTCGGTTTTATTATGTTTGCACGATCGTCGTCCTAGCGTATACCGTCAGTTATGTCATCGATGTATCAGACATCAAAATCATAACCAAATTGTTCCGCCCCATTCTTTATGTTACGGCCTTTATTATTTTAAGCGTGATTTTTACAGACACAATCATCGCAGGGTTCCAACCGATCAATTACGCAATAACACGTATGTCTGGGTCCTAATTATTGGATATTTCAAATATTCACACTGTCAATTCTTCTATTCTCAATCACCTTACCCGTCATTGGTTACTACAACACGGAAAACCCCCGGGTACAAATTCAGTGCCTATACACCTTTTTATCCCTACTAGCCCCATTCATTACCGGCAGCAGTATCATCATCATGATGGCTATGGGAAAACACGTAAATGCCATGATCGTGTTACCTCTTGCGACAACGGCATTTATCCTAATAAGTCTGAAAGGTAAGTCGACGCATCAATTGACTGACTTAAGAAGATATCTCCCTTTTTCCCTAGAAAAAAAGGCGTCCAAGGAAATAAAAAAGGTCATAAACCTCTATGCCCAGGAAGAACACCCTCACGCATCCTCCATGACTGAAATCGAACGAATACTGGTGCAATATAAGCATGCGAAATCAGGAAACAATCCATCAAAAACAGCGAAATCCATGGACATTCCTCGGGCCACCTTGTATTCAAAATTCAGAAAATTGAATATTAACTATGCAAAAACCGAGAAATAGCCCAAGCTCCCCATTGGCAATCCTTCCATCAACGATATCTGTTCACGTGTAGAAGTTTAGACCAAATCTGACACCGTATTAAATCAATCCGAGCGAAGCGAGGGTTGATTTAATGAGAGTTACCCGTTTTGATGTAGTTACCAAACAATATCAAAACACA
>WLWV01000274.1 GCA_012103395.1 Gammaproteobacteria bacterium | reverse complement strand
GATGGCTCAACATTCAACACCTAATCCAGAAAAACCGGCTTTGGCTTCGTTCGCTACGCTCACTTCGCCTAAGCCAAACGAACATCGCTAAAGAAATAAATTACAGACCTCAGGGTACACTACCAACCTGTTAGCAAACGCTTTTTCGGCAATGTTGCAATCGAGGGACACGACACGGTGGCCTATCATCACGAAGATTCTCTATCTCAACATCTAGCAATAAAAGGGACTGGCGCTTTCACCGTCCAGTGGAAAGGAGCCGTGTGGCGGTTTTCCAATAAGGAAAGTCGTGATACTTTCGCGGCGAATCCAGAGAAATTCTCACCCGCTTACAATGGTCATTGTGCTAATGCGTTAAGTCTGGGAGAAGGGTTGATTAAGACCGACGGCACCCACTGGGAAATCTTCGACGACCAGCTCTTTCTTTTTTATGCTGCCAGAGGTCGAAACCGGTGGCTCGGAGGTGATGATTACCGTAGTTACAAAATCTCCGCAGACAACGCTTGGAAAGAAATTCTCCTGATGGATTCCAACTAACTTTTTTGTCCGCCTGGTGACAGATCAAATACCGATATTTCATTCATTGAACCCAATCGCATCAACGGTCCCCACGTCCCAGTACCGCAGGAGACATAGAGTCGGTTTTCTCCCTTAACAAACATGCCACGTATTCTTTTGAACTGCTGCTTCACGAGGAAGTTAAAAGGGAAAATCTGCCCATTGTGAGTGTGACCCGATAACATCAAATCGATGTCATGGTGTCTGGCCGAATGCCAACCGGCCGGTCGATGATAAAGGAGAATCTGATAACTCGATCGATCTAACTCCAAATCTGGCAACGTCTTTTTCAACTGATCAGCGCTATCAGCGTCGTCCACTCCCACAAAAGTCAACTCATTCTCATGAACGACCTGTTGACGTAGTGTAACGATGCCCAGTTTTTTGACGATATCGAGTATTTTGTCAAGATCCGCATATCGTTCGTGATTGCCGACACAGAAATATGTTCTGGCTTCTAGTTCTTTTAGCGATGACAACGCTTTGTATTCCACCGCACTGCTATCGATCAGGTCACCCGTAATCACCACGAAGTCCGGTTCCAGATCGTTAAGCTTCGTCACGATTCGACGCATAAACCCTTCTTGCCGCGAACCAATATGGACATCACTAATTTGTGCGATTCGATAGGTATGCTTGAGCTTGGCACTGGAAATTTGATACCGTTTAACACTCAGATGATGCGAAAAAGCAATCGCACCAATCACCACGAGCATCGTAAAAATTACCACTCCACGGACAAGCATGTCATCACTACTTAGCGAAAACAACCGCAATATTTCTGCGATCACCGTTATGCTAGAAAGAATAAAGCTGGCACCCATCCAATGCACTACCACATACCGAATGACCATGTTTGGTCCACGAAAAGAATACCAAACCAGCACCACACTAATACCCCAGAAAACCAATACTTCCAACAAACTGAAACTGCTTTGCGGACCATACCAATGCGCAAGACGTGCTACTGGATAGACGAAGACGTAAAGACAGACGGTTGGAAACAAAATATAAAACCACATTCTCGCACGAGTCATTTTCGGTTCTTCTACTGAAATTATGAATTAATAAGTAAACCTCAAGGAGCCTTTACATCAGTTAGTGCGAAGCAAGTTGAGAGTCAAAATCGGTGAGATCAAGGCACAAGACCCACGTAATAGCAGCACTACCGCGACGTTTTTTCAACCATGAGGTCGCTTATTTTGGTCTCAAATTGATCCACTATGACTTGTTTAAAAGCCCCTGAAGTGTTCGTCCTTTGAATCAGACCTCAGATCGCTGAAAGATTCCCCAGATTCGCTAAGAGAAACGTTGATTTCGCAAGACACGATTTCTTCGAAAGAAGATAGCTCTACGTTTCTAGGACATTTTTTAGCGGGCTTAACTATAATCGCACTATCTATTCTTAGTCCCCCAAGATCTTACATTGAAAAACTCTAACCGGTTGCGAAAAACGAAAATAATCGCGACCATTGGCCCAGCCTGCGATTCCGTCGACATGCTTACCCAGATGATTGCCTCAGGCATGAATGTCGCTCGATTAAATATGTCACATGGTAGCCTTACGTCCCATGAGGCAACTCTGCGACGAGTGCGCCAAGCCGCGGTGAATATGAATACCAGCATCGCTGTGATGCTAGATACTCGAGGTAGAGAGATACGTACCGGAGAACTCAAGGATGGCCAAGCAATACTGGAACGACATCAATCCTTCACACTATATAGTGATATTCGCCTCGGTGATGAAAATGGCGTTTCTATCACCTATCAAGATCTCTATAGACACGCGATTATTGGCGATCGAATCCTACTCGATGATGGACAAATCGAGCTCATCGTTACTAAGATCCAGAGCCCCGATGTAATCTGTCGAGTCGAATATGGCGGCCTACTACGAAATAGTAAAGGAGTGAACTTACCTGATAACAAAACAGCGTTTGACGACATCCCCACTGACGACCGAAAAGAAATTGAATTTGCAGTACAAAACACTGTTGATTATATCGCAGCGTCTTTTATTCGGAATCGGGACGATGTCATCGACTTACGCAACAACCTCAAAGCCCATGGCATCCAAATCCCGATTATCGCTAAAATTGAAAATAGGGAAGGAGTAGAAAACCTGGAAAGTATCATTCAGGTCGCCGATGGAATTATGGTGGCGAGGGGTGACTTGGGGGTAGAACTTGATCTGGGAGAAGGTCCCACTATTCAAAAACAAATTATTCGTGCCACTGTTTCCCAAGGTAAACCGGTAATCACTGCAACACAAATGCTGGACTCCATGGAACGCAACCCAAGACCAACTCGAGCTGAGATCAGTGATGTGGCAAATGCCATTTTTGATGGTTCATCTGCGGTCATGTTGTCTGGTGAAACCGCCGCGGGCAAACGCCCCCTTGAGTCCATTGAGACCATTGAGACCATGGTCACTCTGGCAAAAAGAGCGGAAGAAGGGCTAAGTAAATACGGTTATTTACAACAAATAGAGCCCAACCCCTCTAATGAGGTAACCGAGGCAGTTGCCCAAGCCTCCATCACCATGGCGAATCACATTCATGCCTCTGCTATTGTCGCATTGACTGAGACCGGTCTCACCTCTAGGCTCATCTCAAAATATCGCCCAGACTGCCCAATTCTGGCCGTGACTTCTTCAATGGAGGTGGTTACTCGACTCGCAATGAACTGGGGTGTATTGCCCATTCACTATGACGGCGATGGCTCCGATGATGATCGGATAGAGTTTGCAACCAACAGGGCAAAAGAATTAGGCTACGTCAAAACCTCCGATCTGGTTGTCATGACCGCGGGAAGTTCTCGCCAAGCAGGAAGCACCGATCTGATTCGCGTCATGACGGTGAGCTAAAGCCGCTCTACTGGCGTGTTATCGTGATTTGGATTCACGAAGAATACGCATGGACAACCAATTGAGCCAACGATCCTTATACTCCGACAGATCTACCACATTAAGTCATCCGGTACTTCATACTGAGCATAAGGATCGTCCTCACCCTGGCTCCCATCTTGGTCGCTTTCGGGTTTGTCATTGACCTGTACAACGAAGACCTCATTGCGCTGACTGATTTTGTTAGCAACGCCGGTTGGGACAACTTCATAAAGCATCTCATTACCTGGCAGCATTACAATGGCGAGACGGCCCATGCGATTGTGCAACCCTACGTCTGTAACTTTGATTTAGGTTGAGTCATTATCGTCGTTCCACACGATATATCGCTTGTCGGCATTGCTCCATTCATCGTCAATCTCAACGAGAATGGCACTGACAAGCC
>WLWV01000273.1 GCA_012103395.1 Gammaproteobacteria bacterium | reverse complement strand
TTACCTCGTTGTGTTTTGATATTGTTTGGTAACTACATCAAAACGGGTAACTCTCATTAAATCAACCCTCGCTTCGCTCGGATTGATTTAATACGGTGTCAGATTTGGTCTAAACTTCTACATCTAAGGGGCTTCTGGCCAAAGCGGTCGAATGGTATCCAATCCACCGCTTTGCACATAAAAATGTAATGCGTGGTAGCGAGCATAATCCCGTATTAGCATTTCGTCCTGTTCACACAGCGCTTCTAAATGTCTCAGCACTAACGCAACCGCATTGTCAGCTGCAGCAACTTCAAACTGGGGCATGCGGTCATTATGACTTAACTTTCCGATCAATTCATGCAACGAGGGCAAGAGAGCAGACAGACGATCATCCAATGCGCCACAATGGTGTAGTGACGTAATGTACGAGCTACTGGGCTCCCTAAACCCAATCATTATTCCGCCTTTTTTAGGAACATAACGTATTCCTGGCCGAGCTTTCCTGCGATATCCCCATAGGCTACCTTGGATCGATTTGAACTTGCTTTTCGGGCTCACCTTCCCCAGTCTTTCCAAGTTATCAAAAAGTGTTTTTTCCTTATTTACCAGCTGAGCGTCAGGGTCTAAGTGTTGGAAAGAGCAGCCACCACATCGGTCAAAATACTCGCACTCCGGCGTAATTCTTTGACTTGAGGCAATAAGGATAGATTCAACTACACCTTCGAACTTTCCTTTCCTCTTTTTTTTAGGCGTAAAAATGATCCTTTCTCCCGGAAGCACTCCGGGAATGAAGTAGACTTTACCTTCTACTTTAACAATACCATTTCCATCATGGGAAAGATCATCCACAACCCCTTCCTCACTTGGAAGGGGAGTTCGTTTATTCGCCATCGTTATTGTCGTCCACTTCGCTAACGTACTGCCACTCCTCAAGAAACTGATTGAAATGACCTTGGTTTGCTTCCGTCAACCAAGTTCTAACCAACCTACATTCTTGATCGTAGCTTTGCTGGTTAAGATTTCCCCTCACTAACTCCCATCGCAAAAACACCAAATATGTATTTAGCACATCTGTCTCACAATAATCGCGAATTGCTTTTACATTCCCTTCGAGAAACGTATCCCAAACGGCGCCACCATTCATGCCGAGCTTCCCCGGAAAACCGAGCATCATTGCAACCTCATCCAACGGTGCAGCGGCACGTAGGTTGAAACTCGCCAGAATATCCATAAGGTCAGTGTGTCTCCAATGGTACCGACTTAGGTAGTTGTTGAACTTGAATTCCCTGTCATCCTCGCCGTTGTCCCAGTAACGCCGAGCATCTATGCCATGCACCAGAGACCGATAATGCAACACGGGCAAATCAAACCCTCCTCCATTCCAACTCACAAGAGTAGGAGAAAATCGGTCAATGCCATCATAAAAGCGTGTGATTAGCTCTTTTTCGGAAGAAGTTTCCGTTCCGAGAGACCACACTTTTATCTGATTACCAGACCGAAGTACCGCAGATATAGCCACGACCTTGTGTAAGTGCAGAGGAAGGAAATCTGAGCCACCTGTTTTTTGTAAGCGTTTGGTAAACATTGCTTTGGCAATGCTGTCATCATCTAAACCTTCAAGGCCATACAATCGACTACCGGTTACAGTATCAGGAACGGTTTCTATATCAAAAACGAGTACATTCATTCGGTTATTAATAATCCGACTATTGAGAATAATGGTCTATCAAGACGACAGATCGATGTGTCTTTTTGATAGAAAAGTGAATATGGGAGTTAACGAACTAAAACTTGGCGAAGTTACACTTTTATTATCTGACTAAATCAATACACGTGCAATATCCATCCCAGAGATTGGGCGAAAAGCTCAGTCATTAAAACCGAGTCACGCCATCGAAGCGTGGTTAATTGGACACTCTGATCAAAAAAAGTCAGGGCTGTCTGCCAGCTTTACCGAGTTCCGACAACGCAATGCCACCAAAAACTAACAGTAAAGAAACGGCATGGTAAATTCGAAACTCTTCTTTCAACAACACTACAGCTAATATCGCGGCAAACACAGGAACTAAATTAACGAACACACCGGCACGACCAGCCCCGATGATGGACACGCCCTGTATGAAAAATAGCTGCGCTATAAACGATGGAAAGAACGTAATCAATCCTGCAACAATCCAACCTTGTGTCGTAGGCCATTGAGAGTGGCCTTGGGAGTATTCGAATGAACTAAAAATAATGGAAACTAACAGAGCAGAACCCGCCATTACTAGGAACAGCGAAAACGGCGATACGGCAGGCGCTCGGCGCAAACCAACCGCATATCCTGCATAAAAAACGCTTGCCAGTAGCATGAGGAGATCACCATGGCTTATACCTAATTTCAATAGCTTGTTGAAGTCGCCCTCAGAAACTACCGCGCAGACACCAATCAGTCCGACGCACACGCCTACAAATTGAACCGCTGTAATACGGTCTCCATAGCAAAAAAACATGCCCATCAAAACAAGCATGGGCATCGCGCCTTGTATGATGCCAACGTTTAAGGCCGTGGTGGAATACGCAGCAACATAAAACAGCACATTAAAAATGGTAAATCCGGTTGCTCCCATGATAAACAGAAACGGCAGATTTTCACGCAGCACTGGCCAATCTTTTCTTGCGTAGTTTCTACCTACGATCAGCAATAAAATGAAAGCACCCAACCATCGCAGAGTCACCAAAAACATGGGGGAAACATGACCTACTGCCAGCTGTCCAAAAATCGCGTTGCCACCCCAACACAGTGTGGTGAATCCCAACATACAATAAGCTTTTAGCATCGATTTTGATTCAGACATTTATTGTAGGTCACCCAATTTGCATTTGCAGAGTATACTAATTCAGTAGTACCAAGATTCCGATCTTTCAACTGAGAACCATCGTCAGAGCAAGACTCCTAAAGCCCATTGTAGCTTTCAAGCCATCAAAAATACTCGCACTCTCTCTCAGGCTATTCAGTCATCATTGGTAAGCCGAGCCTTCATATTATGAGGGTCTTCACCATGACATAATTCATGTTCTGATCCCACGATAGCGAACGCTGCCCATTTTGCTTTTTGCGCTTTCATTGCCAACTGCTTGTCATCACTGTTGATAATTCCGTTCAATAGCCGCAGCACCCGGCAATAATCATCTTTGACAAAAAAAATGGCTGCTGCACGATAAGCTTCGATACCCGTCAATCCATCGATCAACGAATCCTCTTTCTCGAGATAAACATCCACTCCTTCTGGACTGTTCGATAACAAATGTGCCAAGTTGATCAATTCTAAACGTGTCTTAAGCAAATCGATTTTCGGATCATGCATTGCCGCTTCAGGTAATCCGAGCAATACCTCTGATGCAGCCTCAGATTGGCCACAACCCAGCAGTTTTCTAGCTTGCTCGAGTTTCCCCCCCCATATTTCGTGAAAATCATTCGAGTGAGAATCAGAGGCCCTTTGAGAGAGCAAGGGCAGATATCTGCTTAAGGTATCGCGAAATTTTAGTTCGGAGAACCCGCCATGGATAGTTTCCACTAACTGACCTTTTAGGTAAATTCTAACGGATGGAATGCAAGTTACGCCGAGTTCAACAGAAAAACGCTTGTGTTCAGAAGCATTCAATACTGTCAATAGAAACTTGCCACCATACTCATCCACTAGCTTCATCAGTCGTGGATAGAACATCATGCAGGGCCCAGCTTCTGCCGACCAAAAAAAGGTCACAACCGGTCCTCGTTTCGAGTTTTGCAACACCAGAGCATTAAATTGTAGAAGTTCAGACTTGAGCTGACAGTTACCCGTTTATCAGTAGCTGTCTGTCAGATAGAGTTTAGTTTACAAACTTTTCTTTCCAGATCGCTTTACCGTCGATGAGTGTTTCCATCGGCG
>WLWV01000272.1 GCA_012103395.1 Gammaproteobacteria bacterium | reverse complement strand
GCTTGTCAGTGCCATTCTCGTTGAGATTGACGATGAATGGAGCAATGCCGACAAGCGATATATCGTGTGGAACGACAATAATGACTCAAACTAAACCGAAGTTACAGACGTAGGGTTGCACAATCCACTTCCAACGACATTGGCGCTAAAATAGTGCTACTTTACGTTTCTGGCTACCGCTAACGTCACTTCTGGCATCATCACGGGACAGAAACTAATCAATCATTTTTCCATATAGAGACCCCAATATGTCCCAAGCCAGCGCACGACACATCCTCGTCGAAACTGAGTCCCAATGTCAAACTCTGAAGCAAAAAATCGAGTCAGGCGAAAAATTCACCGACCTAGCATCAGCTCATTCACTCTGCCCCTCGGGAAAACAAGGCGGTAGTCTGGGAACATTCGGTAAAGGGCAGATGGTTCCAGAATTCGACGCTGTGGTATTTTCCGGTGATATTGGTGTCGTTCACGGCCCCATCAAAACCCAATTCGGTTACCACCTCGTCGAAGTTCAATCACGATCAGATTGATAAATTTCGGGTCTGTGTCGAATGGCACTTAGTTAAGGCTAAGCGATGGCTGACAGGGGGCTCGACGACTTTCTCCTGATCACTATAGTTCATCATTCTATACTGTCAGGCTAGGCCGGGTGTTTCATATCCTGCTTTTTTGGATCATTACGACACTGACCCTAGTTATATATTCACTAAGTAAATAATAAATTTTCAATGTGATAACTTATTATTAAACCTATCCCTATCCTGAATCTTGACCTAACTCCTACAAAGGTACGTAAATCGCCACAGGAATTTCAGATGAACCCAGCTATACTCTGAGCAACGAATTTCGACACCTCGGGGCAAAGCGGTAGTGCGGTGCCGAGAGGATCGACACCAATAATACTGGCTGAGGAGTAGATAAATGGCGGAGCAAAGCATGAACGATCGTGACGCAAGAGGAGGTTGGCGCCCCGCCGAAAACATTAAACTACCGCCGATCTATGCTTGGCCGCTGCGCCCGCTCGCAATCATAAAATGGTTCGTAGGTTTTCCGGGCTACTTATGGCCGTTCAATGCGTTGGTGCTCCTAATCGCTGTTTTCACATGGACATTCCTAACTCCTGGCCTAGGGCAGATGAAAGCGCTGGAGTTCTGGTGGATTGGTCTGCTGCTGATACGCAATCTGTTTCTGACAGCCACGTTTTTCGGCGGCCTCCATGTCTATCTGTACAAGTACAAAAAACAGGGTGATAAACTCCAGTTCTCCAACCGACCATTTGCGAAGAACAAGAATTTTCATTTTGGCGACCAGGTTCGTGACAACATGTTTCGGACGCTCTGCTACGCCGTGCCGATTGTCACAGTGTATGAGGCTGCAACCTACTGGTTGTTCGCCAACGGGCTTCTCGGCTTCCTACCCTTTGCAGATAATTCATCCAGCTTCTGGATCTGGTTGGTCGTGCTCTTGCTTATCATGCCAGTTGTCCACTCTACCCACTTCTACTTTACACACCGTCTGCTACATTCTCGGCCGCTCTATAAGCGGGTGCACCGTATTCATCATTTCAATATCGAAGTGGGGCCATTCTCCGGGCTTGCGATGCATCCGGTTGAATTGGCAATCTACTTCTCAACAGTGTGTGTCCAATGGATCTTGGCATTGCACCCGCTGAATGCACTATACCAGCTTCAATTTGCTGTCTTCAATGCTGCAATGAGTCATACAGGCTATGACAAAATTTTGATGACGGACGATGTTGGCGTTGAGAGCAATAGTTACTTTCATTATCTCCACCACAAATTTTTTGAATGCAACTACGGCGGAACAATCGCACCGATGGATCAGTTGTTCGGCACTTTCCATAACGGCTCAATGGAGGCACAGGAACGTATGCAGCAGCGTATGCGTGACCGTCTGGGTTGACGAGTGTCCTGTTAGTCGATGGCATGCTATCAACTCCCAAGCTTCGGGACGCTAAGTTTTTCTATTTCTTGTTCTCAACAACCGCAGCCAGAAAGTCGTCAATTAGCCCGCTCGGGGCATTAATAATGTGTTCTGACCCCGGGAATTTTCCACTCGACACATCACTGATATAGTCCTCGAAACCCGCAACGCGTTCCGCCTGTAACTCCTGCTGCATCTTGTACAGATTGCGGTATTGCTTTGAATGTCTGGGCCATGGTGGTGGTTTGTTGCCGAGTATATCGTCTGCAAACAAAAACTGGATATCACCACCGCTGCCCGCGCCGATGGATGAAGTCACCAGCGTTGTTCTGGAAGAAATCTCTATGAGTAATTCCGCCGGTATTACCTCGACCTCAACGGCCCACGCGCCAGCATCCTCCAGTTTTTGAATCTCCTTGTAAATCCACAGTGCCTCGTCAATCGTTTTGCCCATTGCCCGCAGTCCACCTGTCCAGGTACTACGGCGAGGTACCAACCCCGCATGTCCCTGGACAGGTATACCCGCATCGGTGGCTGCACGCACCAGCGCCGGACTCCACTGGCACATAATGCCATCAGCCCCGAGATTCATTGCGTCGTAGCCCAAGCGCACCGCTTCGGCTTCGGTAGCTGCTGCAGTCAGTGCGACGGAAAACGACATAAAAGTATTAGGTGCCGCATGACGGATAGCTATCGCAGATTCGGGAGATGAAGCATCGAATCGGACTTTCATTGTGTCTATACCTGCGGCTTCAGCGGCCGTAGCTTCTTCAGGTGTGAAGGGTAGCGTTTCAGTTAAAACACGTTGACCTTTAACTTTCCGCAAATCGTATACGGTGTAATTACGGGTGGAATAGGCACCACCCGGCGTCATAAATCGCGTCAATCCACGCTGTTTTGCATCACGTGGCGGTATGCCCCCGTCACCAGTGCTATGACTAGCCATATTCAATTCCTGTTCCAGTGTTGAAAAATCTAAAGTATCATAAAATGTGCTAGTGATCTAATTGATGGATTGCTGCGCTTACCCCACCAGGTGGCTGCTAAGAGCTTTCCGCACACGAAAGCATTGCTGTCCAACGGCAAGGTTGCTAATCGAAACATCTTCGGTTTCTCCAGAGCGTGCGGAAACCATGCTACGCCGCCCCGCTTTATTAGCGCTACGACATGCTTCAATTGCCTCCGATACTATTCCAATCTAATTGACCTTCACCAGTACCGCGTTGCAGGTATTTTGCGTGACGGTAGCTAGGGTCAGTGTCGTAATGGTTTAGAAAAAGCGATAGATCGTATTCTTCCATCATGAAGACTAAGTCGGTTTTTTGTAAAACCCATACACAAGCAAAAGTAGCTAATGATTGGAGATAATGGGATATAACACTTTCGAGACTCGACTTAGTGTGGAAAATACCGCAGTGCTTGTCATTTCCACTTATCTTTTAGTGCCATTCGGGTCAGTGTCTAATGGCACATAGTTAAGCCGAAAGTAGTTTGTTAGCAGAGGATTCTAGGAACCGCAACCGTTCATCTTTCTCTTAGTGGGATGACCGTGTAACCGTATCTTTGCCTGTAGTATGGCTCACGGTTTCATCATCAATGGTATCGGCTTGGGCCTTCGTTTTACCGCCTGGGTTTGACTCGACCCGGGCGTTGCCCCACCCGTTGCTGAGCCATGAGGTGCCAGAGCATTTTTACTGATGCTTATCCAGTATCAACTTTGCCGATAACACACAAAGCCAAAGCTGAAGCCAGTGTTTAAAACTTAAGTGTCGAGGCAGTATTCCTGAGAACAATGCCGACTGAACCATCACGAGTCAGGGCCGCTTGATTGACGGCATTTTGGCAGGAACGATCGATTGTGCAACCCTACGTCTGTAACTTCGGTTTAGTTTGAGTCATTATTGTCGTTCCACACGATATATCGCTTGTCGGCATTGCTCCATTCATCGTCAATCTCAACGAGAATGGCACTGACAAGCC